>JBMFNL010000026.1:24369-41828 GCA_049970175.1 Chloroflexia bacterium | reverse complement strand
TGGGAGAGGGGAGAGGGGGCTAGGGGGAGTAGGGTGAGGAAAAAGGCCGCTTCTGATGAGAGGAGAGTCAGAGGAAAACTTTTGACGCTCCTGAGGGGCTGTGCTATAATCGGCCTCGCCCATGGCGAAACGTCGCTTCTTTCCGCAGGAGGTCGGATGGCCGGTACGCCTGCTACCAGCGATAGCCTCCATTTTCGATTCCCCGGCGCCGGCGGGACATCTCGGACCACGGTGTTCTTTCCCGACCCAGCCCCGGCTGCCCGGACCGGCGAGACGGCTGAGGTGACCGGCCTTCAACGGATCCCCAGGATACGGAGGTCCTGATGAGCCCCAACGAACCTGCGCTGGAACCGGTCGTCCAGGAGGCCCTGGCCGGCCTGCCGCCCGAACGGGAGATGCTTCCGGTGGCCCTGGAACGCTTAAACCAGGTCCTGGGGTGCCTACCCCGTCCGGCCATCGAGGCCGTGGCCCGGCACTTTCGCCGGCCGGCCCAGGAGGTCTACGGCCTGGCCACCTTCTACGCCCTCTGGCAGGTGGGGGAAAAGCCTCCGCCGGCCGTCTACCTCTGCGACGACGGCCCCTGCCATGCCCAGGGCGCTTCCCCGGTGCGCCGGGCGCTGGAGGAGGCCGGCCTGGAGGTGCGCCGCACCAGTTGCCTGGGCCATTGCGCCGCCGGCCCGGTGGCCCGCCGTGCCGGCCGGCTCTACCGGAACCTCACCCCCCAGGACGCGCCGGCCCTCCTGGAAGGCCGGGAGCCATCCCCGTGGTCGCCTGCCGAAGATATCCTCGGCATCGAGGTCCCGGACCGGGAACGGGCCCTCCTGCGCCGCGTCGGGTCCATCGCCCCCGATTCCCTGGCCGAGGCGGTCTCGGCCGGAGCCTACCGGGCCCTGCACAAGGCCCTGACCCGGATGACGCCGGAGGAGGTGGTCGAGGAGGTGGTGCGTTCCGGATTGCAGGGGCGCGGCGGAGCCGGCTTCCCCACCGGCTTGAAGATGCGCTTCACCGCCGCCGCGGCCCGCTCCGGAGGCGGCCCGGCCTGCGTGGTCTGCAACGCCGACGAGTCGGAGCCGGGCACCTTCAAAGACCGCCTGCTCATCGAGGGCGACCCCCACCTGCTCCTGGAGGGCATCGTCCTGGCCGGCTATGCCGTCGGAGCCCGGGAGGGCTATATCTACATCCGGGGGGAATACGCCCCCCAGGCGGCACTCCTGGAACGGGCCGTCCGGGAGGCCGGCGAGGCCGGCTACCTGGGCCCCGACATCCTGGGCACGGGCTTTTCCTTCACCGTCCACCTCCATCGCGGCGCCGGCGCCTATATCTGTGGCGAGGAGACGGCCCTCCTGGAGAGCCTGGAGGGGAAGCGCGGCGAACCCCGCCTGCGTCCTCCCTACCCCACGACCTACGGGGCCTTCGGCCGGCCCACCCTCCTCAACAACGTCGAGACGCTCTGTAACCTGCCGGGCATTGTGGCCTATGGGGCGGAATGGTATCGCCGGGCCGGAACGGAAAAGAGTCCGGGCACCAAACTCTACCCCATCTCCGGCCACGTCCGCCGGCGCGGCTGCCTGGAGGCCCCGCTGGGCCGCTTTACGCTGCGCCAGGTGATCGAAGGGCCGGCCGGCGGGATGCGCGGCCCGGCGCCCTTCAAGGCCTGCCACCTGGGAGGAGCGGCCGGCGCCATCGTCGGGCCCGAGTTCCTGGACATCCCCCTCGACTTTGCCTCCTGCGCGGCGGCCGGGGCCATGCTGGGGGCCGGCGACATCGTGGTCCTGGATGCCGAGACCTGCCTGGTGGACTATGTCCGGGCCGTGGCCGCCTTCTTCCGCGCCGAATCGTGCGGCAAATGCACGCCCTGCCGGGTAGGGACGGAACGTCAACTCCAACTCCTGGACGAGTTGACCTCCGGAGGCGGCACGCCCGAACACCTCCAGGAACTCCTGGAATGGGGCGAACATATGACCGACAGTTCCTTCTGCGGGCTGGGCCAGACGGCCGCCACCGCGGTCCTTTCGGCCCTGCGCCTCTTCCCTGACGAGTTTGAAGCCCACGCCCGGGGCACCTGCCCGGCCGGGGTGTGCCGGATGAGGGGGTGAAAGATGGCCCGGACAGTCTCCCTGACCATAGATGGAAAAGTTATCCAGGCCGAAGAGGGACAGACCATCCTGGAAGCGGCCCGGGCGGCCGGCATCCACATCCCTACCCTCTGCTACCACCGTGACCTCTCGCCCACCGGCAACTGCCGCATCTGCGTGGTCGAGGTGGAGAAGCAGCGTTTCCTCCAGGCCGCCTGCGTCTTTCCGGTGGCCGAAGGGATGGTGGTCCATACCCGGAGCGAGCGCGTGGTTCGTTCCCGCCGGCGGACGCTGCGCCTCATGCTGGCCAACCACCCCCAGGACTGCCTCCTCTGCGATTCCTCCGGCTCCTGCGAACTCCAGGACCTGGCCTATGAGTACCAGGTGAGCGCGCCGGCCTGGGGAAAGAAGGGCAACCGCTTTCCGGTGGATGGCGACCCCAATCCCTTCGTCCGGGTGGATTTCAATAAATGCATCCTCTGCCGGCGTTGCATCCTGGCCTGTGCCGAAATCCAGGGGCGTTACGTCTGGGGTGTGGCCTATCGGGGCTTTGAGGAGCAGATCGTCGCCGGGGCCGGCACCACGATGCTGGAGGCGCGTTGCGAATCGTGCGGCAACTGCGCCGCCTACTGCCCCACCGGCGCCCTGAGCGATAAAATGCGCCACGGTCTGGGCCGGGTCCACCAGGTGCGCAAGGTGACCACCACCTGCCCCTACTGCGGCGTGGGCTGCAACTTCGACCTGAACGTCCGCGACGGCCGGGTGATCGGCGTGACTTCCAACCCCGATGCCCCGGTCAACGGCATGGCCCTGTGCGTCAAGGGGCGCTACGGCTACGACTTTATCCACCACCCGGAGCGGCTCACGAGGCCGATGGTGCGCCGCTACCTTCTGGAAGGGCACCCCAAGGTGCGGGAGGGAGCGGGAAGCGGGTGGGTGGAGGTGGATTGGGATACCGCGCTGGACCTCACCGCCCGCCGGCTGGTCGAAATCTCCCGCACCCACGGCCCCGAAAGCGTGGGCTTCCTGAGTTCGGCCAAATGCCTGAACGAGGAAAACTACCTCATGAACAAACTGGCCCGGCAGGTCTTGGGAACCCACAACATAGACCACTGCGCCAGACTTTGACACAGCAGCACCGTGGCCGGTCTGGCCACCGCCTTCGGCTCCGGGGCCATGTCCAACGCGATGGACGACGTCGCCCGGCATGCGGCGGCTTTCTTCGTCATCGGCTCCAACACCACCGAGCAGCATCCCGTCTTCGGCACGATGATTCGCCGGGCCGTCTCCCGTCGCGGGGCCAAACTCGTCGTCGCCGATCCCCGCCGGATCGATCTGGTGGATTTCGCCACGCTCCACCTGCAGCACCGTCCCGGCACCGATGTGGCCCTCCTGAACGGCCTGATGAACATCATCCTGGAGAAGGGCTGGGAGGACCAAGCCTTCATCGAGGAACGCACCGAGGGCTTTGAAGCGTTTCGGGAGGTGGTGGAGCGGTACACGCCGGCCAAGGTGGCCGCCATCACCGGAGTGCCGGTGGAGCAACTCGACCGGGCGGCCGAGATTCTGGCCCTGAACAAGCCGATGGCCGTCATCTGGGCCATGGGCATCACCCAGCACATCGTCGGCGTGCGCAACGTGATGAGCCTAGCCAATCTGCAAATGCTCTTGGGGAACATGGGCGTCCCCGGCGGCGGGGTGAACCCCCTGCGCGGCCAGAACAACGTCCAGGGGGCCTGCGATATGGGGGCTCTGCCCGATTATTACCCCGGCTACCAGAAGGTGACCAACGAGGAGGTCCGCCGAAAGTTCGAGGCGGCCTGGGGCGTTCCTCTTCCGGAAAAGGTCGGGCTGACGGTCACGGAGATGATTCCGGCGGCCGGCGAGGGCCGCATCCGGGCGCTCTACATCCTGGGTGAAGACCCGGTGATGAGCGAGCCCGACAGCAACCACACCCGCCGCTGCCTGGAGCGGTGCGATTTTGTCGTCCTGCAGGAAATCTTCCCTTCGGAGACCTCGCCCTATGCCGACGTGCTCCTGCCGGGGGTGAGTTTCGCCGAAAAGACCGGCACCTTTACCAGCACCGAGCGCCGCATCCAGATGGTGCGGCAGGCCATCCCCCCGCTGGGCGAGGCCCGCGAGGACTGGCGCATCATCGCCGAAGTCGCCCGGCGCGTCCTGGACCTGGGCCTCCGCCGGCCCGAGGGAGGCCCCTGGGCCGGCTGGGACTATCGGGACACGGCCCAGGTCATGGCCGAGGTCGCCGCCCTGACGCCCATCTACGCCGGGGTCAGCCATGAGCGGCTGGAACGCGGGGAACGGCTGCAATGGCCGGTGAAGGATGCCACGCATCCGGGCACGCCCATCCTCCACGTGGGACGGTTCACCCGCGGCCGGGGGCTGTTTACCCCCATCGAGCATATCCCGCCGGCCGAACTCCCCGACGACGATTACCCCTTCATCCTCACCACCGGCCGCGTCCTCTACCACTGGCACGGGGGCGAAATGACCCGGCGTTCCCAAGGGCTATCGGCCGTCTGCGATCGGCCCCTCGTGGAGGTGAACCCCGACGATGCCGAACGGCTGGGCCTGGACGGGGGCCGGCGGGTGCGGGTCGTCTCCCGCCGGGGGGAGATCGAGGCCGAGGCCTGGGTGACCGAGCGCGTTCCGCCCGGCACGGTCTTTGCCAACTTCCATTTTCCCGAGGCCAGCGCCAACGTCCTGACCATCGCCGCGCTGGACCCGGTGGCCAAGATACCCGAATACAAGGTCTGCGCGGTCCGGGTGGAACCGCTCTAGCGCGTCAGCATACGGAACGGGAGAACCGGGCCGGACGCATCCCGGCCGGCGGCTGCGGGATTCGTCATTTCACCGAAGAATATGACGAATTCCGTCTTTTATTTTCCCCTATTTGACAAAATCCGCAAACTGTGGTAAAATGCACAATGAAGCGACGGCGATGAGGTTTCGGGATGTATCAGCCGGATCATTTGGACCGCCAGATTATCCTTCACCTGCAACGGGACGGGCGCACCCCCTATATGGAACTGGCCCGTCTGGTGGGGGTGAGTGAGGCCACGGTGCGCCGGCGGGTAGAACGGCTCATCACCGAGGACATCCTGGAGGTGGTGGCCTGCGTCTCGCCCCGCCGCCTGGGGTTGGCGATGGAGGCCTTCATCTACCTCCAGACCGACCTGGACAAACTGACCCAGATCGGCCAGCGCCTGGCCGCCCGGCCGGAGGTGCGCGAGGTCATCTACACCTCGGGAACCTATGACCTGGTCGTGCGGGTAGTCCTGCCCTCCGGCGACGACCTGCTCCCCTTCCTCACCCAGCAGGTGGCCACCATTCCCGGCATCAAGGCGACCCAGACCTCCTACATCCTGCGGGTGGAAAAGCACCCCCACGACTGGCGGCTGCCGGAGGTGCCGGCGGCGGCCCCGCCGGCCGTGGCCCGCCCCCTCATCCTGGTCGTGGACGACGATGCCGACTTCTGCGCCGCCGCACGGATGGTGCTGGAGGCCGAGGGCTACCAGGTGCAGACCGTCTGCAACGGCCGCGAGGCTTGCTGCTTCCTGGCGGAACAGACCCCGGCACTGATTCTCTTGGACCTGATCATGGAAACCCCGCTGGCCGGGCTGGAGGTGCTCCGGGCGGTGCGTTCCGAGGCCCGGTTGGCCGGCGTACCGGTGCTGGCCATCTCGGCCATCCGTTCCACCGAGTGGGCCGAAGCCCTCCCTTCCCAGGCGGACCTGACCTTTGACGGCTTTGTGGACAAGCCGATCGAGCCGGGGACACTCCTGGAAAAGGTGCGCCGACTGCTCGGCTGAGGGACGGCCTCCCCGGTGGGAGGAGAGGCGTGTACATCGAGCGCTACCACTTTCCCGAGGACCGTCTCTACGACCTCCGCCACAACTGGGTACGCCCGGAGGACGGCTGGGTCGTCCAGGGCCTTTCCGACTATGCCCGGCAGTCGGCCGGCCGTATCCTCTACCTGGAATTGCCCTGCCCGGGCCGCCAGGTGCTCCAGGGGGAACCCCTGGCCGCCCTGGAGGCCGAGGGAGGCGTCCTGCGGGTATGGGCGGCGGTGAGCGGCGAGGTCATCGCCGTCAACGAGCGCCTGCAGGAAGAGGCCGATCTGGTCTACACCGACCCCTACGGAGCCGGCTGGCTGGTGCGCCTTCGTCCCTCCCGTCCCCAGGAACTCCGGGAACTGAATCGGCCCGATGACCCGGCCTTCAAGGAATGGTTCCTGCTCCACCTTTCCGAAGAGATCGCCCGCGGCCTGGGCCGGCCCGAACGCGAACTCCTCTCCCTGCGCCGCGACCTGGAACGGGCCTACCACCGCCTGGAGACGCTCTACGAGATCGGCCGGGCCACTTCCTCTACCCTCAACCTGGAGCAGGTCCTCCAGATGGTCGTGCGCCGTACCGCCGAGGCCCTCGATGCCAAGGGCTGCTCCATCCGCCTGCTCGACGAAAGCGGCCAGGTGCTGAGGATTGCCGCCGCCTGGGGCCTGAGCGAACAGTACCTGCAAAAAGGCCCCGTCGAGGTGCATCGCAGCCCCATTGACCGGGAAGCCCTGCAGGGCCGGCCGGTGATCGTCCTGGAGGCCCCTCTGGATCCGCGCTTCCAATATCCCGAGGAGATCGAGCGGGAAGGCATCTGTTCCGTCCTCTGCTGCCCCCTCCTGGTACGGGGCCGGGCCATCGGGGTCATCCGTGTCTACAGCGCCGCCTGCTACCGCTACGGCCAGGAGGAGGCCGATTTCCTCATGACCATCGCCAGCGAGGTCGCCGTGGCCCTGGCCAACGCCATGGCCTATCGCAAACTGGAAGAGATCGACCGGGCCAAGTCCCAGTTCGTGCTGACGGTGACTCACGAACTCCGTGCCCCCGTGGCCACGGTGCAGAGCCTCCTGCGGGTCATCTCCGGCGGCTATGCCGGTGAGGTCTCGTCCAAACAGAAGGAATTGATCGAACGGGCCGAGCGGCGCATCCTCTTCCTCCAGCAACTCATCGACGACCTCCTGGACCTGGCCGCCGGCAAGACCGAACACATTGCCGAAACGCCCCACCCCGTCCTCCTGAATCCCCTGGTGACCAAAGTGGTCGGCCAGTTGCGCCCGGTGGCCGAGGAAAAGGCCCAGGACCTGCGCGTCTATGTCCCCCACCAGCCCCTTTCCGTACTGGCCGTGGAGGACGGCATCGAGCGCATCCTGGTCAACCTGGTGGGCAACGCGATCAAGTATACCCCGTCCGGCGGGCGCATCGAGGTCTCCCTGGAACGCCGCGAGGCAGAAGCGCTCCTCATCGTCTCCGATACGGGCATCGGCATCCCGGAGGAGGCCCTGCCCCACCTCTTCGAGGAGTTCTTCCGGGCCGAGAACGCCAAGGCCGTCGAGCGGGAGGGGACCGGGCTGGGCCTCTCCATCGTCAAAAGCCTGGTGGAGCGCTACGGCGGCCGCATCGCCGTATCCAGCCGCCTGGGCCAGGGCTCGACCTTTACGGTGTACCTGCCCCTGCTGCCCGGAGCAGGTGATGACGAAAGTCGTAAGAAATAACGTGGAATATGACGAATTTCGTCAATACAGGACGTTTGTCCCGCGATTTTTGACAAACGTCCCGAATTGTGGTATAATTCTCGATGTCTACGGTGTCCTGGCGAGGCGGGGGGCATGGCGCTGAAGACGTTCGACCTGACCCGCGAGATGCTGGACCATGCCTTCCCGGACCGGGTCGCTCCGGATAAAGAGAGGTTGTTGAGTTGCATCCAGTGTGGCAGTTGTACGGCGTCCTGTCCAACCGCCTACGCGATGGATTACACGCCTCGTCAATTGTGGCGCCTCATCCAGGTGGGCCTGCGCGAAGAAGTCCTCCTGAGCAACTCCTTCTGGCTCTGTACGGCCTGCTACGCCTGCAACACCCGCTGCCCCCGGGGCATCCCCACCATGGAGACGATGCTGGAACTCAAGGCCCTGGCCGCCCGCGAGCGAGACGTGATGCCTTCCCCCCTGCAGGAACTCTGCCGGAGCCTTTCCCAGACCCACAATGTGGCCGGCGAGGACAACGCCTTGCGCCTCTCCTGGATGCTCGGTCTACCGGACGGCGGGGAGGGCCTCCGGGCGGTTCGGCCGGCCGAACTGGCCTACTTTGTCGGTTGCTACGCCGCCTTCTTCCCCCTGGCCTACGGCGTGGCCCGCTCCACCGTCCAGTTGCTCCGCTTCCTGGACCTCTCCTTCACCACCCTGGGTGTGGAGGAATGGTGCTGCGGCTACCCGCTCCTGGTGGCCGGCCGGCGGGAGGAAGCCGCCGACCTGGCCCGGCACAACCTGGAAGCGCTGGAGCGCACCGGTGCCTCCCGCCTGGTTACCGCCTGCGCGCACTGCTACCGCGTCTGGAAGGAACTCTACCCCACGCTCCTGCCCGGACGCAGCCTTCCGGCGGTCGAACATGTCAGCACCTTCCTCCTGCGGGAGTTTGCCCGCCAGGGCATCGTCCCCTCCCCGGTGGAGGCCGTGGTCACCTATCACGACCCTTGCGATCTGGGACGGCAGGCCGGCCTCTACGACCCACCCCGCCAACTCCTGGCCATGATTCCCGACCTGAAGGTGCAGGAGATGGCCAACTGGGGCGAGGGGGCCATCTGTTGCGGGGGCGGAGGCAACCTGCCCCGGCTGCGGGACGATGTGGCTATGGAACTGGGCCGGCGACGGCTGGGTCAGGCGGTGGATGCCCGGGTGAACGCCATCATCACCGCCTGCCAACTGTGCCGCCATACCCTAAGCCGCACCGCCCGCCGCTGGGGCGCCCGCCTGCAGGTGTACGATTTGGTGGAACTGCTCTGGAGCGCCCTATCTCGCCGGCCGCTGGATATTCCCGAGGCCCGCTGGCCGGCCCGGCCCTGAGGAGGTGGCAGCACTTGTCGTATCATAAAAAGCAGGGGAGAACGGCTTCCCCTTTCCGGGGGAAATCCCGGCCATCCGGAGGCCTTCTTCCCCGGAGACCCTGGAGGAGGTAACTCATGGCCCTTCAATCCTTCAACCTGACGCGCGAGATGCTCGATCACTCTTTCGCCGAAACGGTGGCCCCGGACAAGGAAAAACTCCTGACCTGCATCCAGTGCGGCACCTGTACGGCCTCCTGTCCCACCGCCTACGCCATGGAGTACACGCCGCGCCAACTGTGGCGCCTCATCCAGGTGGGCCTGCGCGATGAGGTGCTGCGGAGCGATACCTTCTGGCTCTGTACCACCTGCTACTCCTGCACCATCCGCTGTCCTCGGGGCATCTCGGTGACCGAAACCATGGCCACCCTCAAGCGGCTCTCGGTAGCCGAGGGGGTGGAGAAAAAGGACCGCAGCGCCCGCTTCTACGAAACCTTTATGGACGTGGTGCACGATACCGGGCGGATGCACGAGACCTTCCTGATGCTGCGCTGGCTGCTCCGGACCAACCCCTTGCAGGCCTTTTCCTTCGCCCCGTTGGGACTGGCCCTCCTGCGCAAGGGCAAGATGCCTCTCCGGCCCATCTCCATCCGGGGGGTGGACCAGGTTCGGGCGATGTACGCCAAGGTGCGTGAGATGGAGAAAAAGGAGGAGATCCTGCGATGAAGTACGCCTACTATCCCGGCTGCACGCTGGAAACGGCCGCCCGCGAGTACGATGTCTCGGCCCGGGCCGTCTTCCGCGAACTGGGGGCGGAACTCGTCCCCATTCCCGACTGGAACTGTTGCGGCTCCTCCCCGGCCGAGTCGGTGGATTACCTCCTCTCCATCGCCTTGCCGGCCCGTAACCTGGCCCTGGCCGAAGAGATGGGCCTGGACATCGTCGCCACCTGCAGTTCCTGCTACCTGAGCCTCTTCAAGGTGGAAAAGCACTGCCAGCGCGATCCCTCGCTGCGCGTCCGCCTGGGCGAAATCCTGGGCGCGGCCGGCCTGACCTACCGCGGCACCGTCCGCGTGCGCCACATGCTCGATGTCATCGCCAACGATATCGGCCCGGAAAAGGTCCAGGCCCGCATGCGCCGCAGCCTCCGGGGCCTCCGCGTTGTGCCCTACTACGGCTGCCAGACCGTCCGCCCCTTTATGGAATACGACGGCCCCGATCTGCCCGAGTCGATGGACCGCCTCCTGACGGCCATGGAGGCCGACGTCGTTCCCTACCTCTACAAAACGCGTTGCTGCGGCGGCATCCTCATCACCTCCACCAAGGACGTGGGCATCAAACTGGTCTCCGACCTCCTGGCCGAGACCGACGGGGCCGATTGCATCGCTACCGTCTGCCCCCTCTGCCAGATGAACCTGGATGCCTACCAGGCCGAGGTCTCCCGAAAACTGGGCCGGCGGGTGAACATCCCCGTGCTCTACCTGACCCAACTGATGGGCCTGGCCTTTGACCTCCCGGCCCAGGAGATCCTGCTGAACAAGAACATCGTTTCCCCCAAACCGGTGTTGGAGAAGATCGGCCGGCCGGCCGGGATGTAGGGCCGGCGGCCGGAGCGGGGATGATGAAACTGCGGGAAATCGTCGAAATCGTCCAGGGCACGCCCCTTTTCGAGACCGACCTCGAGAAGGAGATCCCCTGCGGGGGCGCGGCCGACCTGATGAGCGATGTCCTGGCCCTGGTGGAGCCGGGGGCCATCCTCCTGACCGGCCTGTGCAATCCGCAGGTGGTGTACACGGCGGAGATGGCCGACATCGCCGGCATCGTCTTCGTCCGCGGCAAGCAACCCATGCCGGAGACCGTGGCCCTGGCCCGGGAAAAGGGCATCCCCCTGGTGACCACGGCCCTGCCCATGTTCGAGGCCTGCGGAAGGCTCTACCGGGCCGGCCTGCGCAGTTGCGACATCACCTGCCGTATCCCCTGGAGAACCTCCGGGGACGCCGAGGAAACGCGGCGGTAAAAGGCCATGGCCGAAGTCACCCGCCTCCAGGAACTGGCCTACGAGGTCAAGATCGGAGATATTATGACCCGCGATGTGGTCACCGTCGAGCCGCACCATACGATGGCCGAACTCCGGACCGTCCTGCGCGACCATCGCATCTCCGGGGCTCCGGTCCTGGAGAACGGCGAACTGGTGGGCATCGTCAGCGTCGAGGACCTCCTCAAGGCGCTGTCGGCCGGGGAGATCGAAGCCCCGGTGGGTGAAAAGATGACCCGCCGCCCGGTAACGATCTGCGCCGATGAGACGGTGGTGACGGCGATCAAATACTTCAACCGCCACGGCTACGGCCGCTTTCCGGTGGTGGATCGCCAGGGGAAACTGGTCGGCATCCTGACGCGGGGTGACATCATCCGCGGCCTCCTGAAGCAACTGGAAATGGAGTATCACCGCGAGGAGGCGCTGCGCTATCGGGTCAGCCACATCTTTGAGGAACTCATCTCCGACCTCACCAGCATCATCCTGCGCTGCCGGGTGGAGCCCCAGGACTTTGAAAGTGCCGGCCAGGCCTCCAGCAAGATCAAGCGGGCGCTGACCCGGCTGGCCCTCCCCCCGACGATCGTGCGTCGGGCCGCCATCATCACCTACGAACTGGAGATGAACCTCATCATCCACACCACGGCCGGGGGAGAGATTCTGGCCGAGGTGCAGCCCGACCGCATCCTCATCCGGGTGACGGACACCGGTCCGGGCATCCCGGACATCGAAAAAGCCCTGCAGCCGGGCTTTTCCACGGCCCCGGACTGGGTGCGGGAGATGGGTTTCGGGGCCGGCGTGGGCTTGAACAACGTCCAGCGCTGCGCCGACGAGATGCTCATCGAATCGCCCAACGCCCAGTACACCTCGGTGAAGGTGGCGATTTACCTGGACCGGAAGGCCCGGCCGGCCGAGATGGTGGCCTGAGCGGAGGCGGTGAAGACGATGAACCTGGAGACGATCGCCCGCGAACTCGATCTGGAGGTGCGCACGGCGAAAGAGAAACTGGGACGCGAGGTGACCGGCGGCTACGCTTCCGACCTCCTGAGTTGTGTGATGGCCCGAGCCCAGGCCGGCAACCTCTGGGTTACCCTGCAGGGCCATCCGAACGTCGTGGCCGTGGCCAGTCTGTTGAACCTGGCCGGCATCGTGGTCACCGAGGGCATGTCCCTCGACCCGGCCACCCTCTCCAAGGCCGAGGAGGAGGGCATCCCTATCCTGACCACTCCACTGACCACCTATACGGTGGTCGGCCGGCTCTTTGCCCTGGGCATCCCCGGAGTGGAGCGGTGAGGCACGCCGGGCGAGACCATGCGCGAACTGAGCCTGCACATCCTGGATGCCCTGCAAAACTCGCTGGAGGCCGGCGCCGACCGGATCGAACTGGACATCGTTGAGGATCCCGTAGCGGATCGTTTGCACATTACCATCCGAGATAACGGCCGCGGCATGAGCGCGGAACAACTGGCCCGGGCCTTTGACCCGTTCTACACCACCCGCCGGACGCGCCACGTGGGACTGGGCTTGCCCCTCTTCCAGGCCGCCGCCCGGCGCTGTAACGGCGATGTGACGCTGACCTCCCAGGAGGGCCGGGGCACCACCCTCCAGGCCACCTTTCAATACAGCCACATCGACCGGGCCCCGCTGGGCGACATGGCCCGCACGCTCCTGGCCGTGATTCTGAGCGGAAAGTGCGACCTTTCCTACCGCCATCGCCGGGGCGAACGGGAATTCGCCTTCGACACGGCCGAGGTTCGCGCCGCCCTGGGCGGGTTGCCCCTTTCCCACCCCGAGGTGCGACGGTGGCTGGAGGCATTCATCGCCGAGGGCGAAGAGGCGTTGAACGTTGATCGTTGAACGTTGATCGTTCAGGTGGTACATTTGCGCTTCTTCACAGCCGACTTGCACATCCATACGGTGCTCTCGGCCTGCGCCGAGGTGGAGATGCTCCCCGAACTCATCGTCGCGCGGGCCCGGGAACTGCGTCTGGGGCTCATCGCCGTCACCGACCACAACTCGGCCGAGAACGCCGAGGCGATGTGGACGGCAGCATCCGCAGGCGGCATCGCCTTCCTGCCGGGGATGGAGGTGCAGACCCGGGAGGAGGTGCACCTCCTCTGCCTCTTCGATACCCTGGAGCAGGTGCGGCGCTGGCAGGGGGAGGTCTATGCCCGCCTTCCGGCGCTTCGGAACCGGGAGGAGGTCTTTGGGGTGCAGATCGTGCTCGATGCGCAGGGCAATGCCATCGGACGGAACGAGCGGCTCCTGCTGACCTCCACCTCGTTCTCCCTGGAGGAGGCGGTGCGGGGCGTGCAGGAACTGGGCGGGTTATGCCTTCCGGCCCATGTGGACCGGCCGGCCTACTCGATCATCGCCAACCTGGGCTTTATCCCACCCGGGCTGGGCCTGGTGGGGGTGGAGATTTCCCCGCTCCTCGGCCCCCGGGAAGCCTGGGAACGCTTCCCCGAACTGCGCTCCTACGGCCTGGTGGCCGGCGGCGATGCCCACCGCCTGAAGGAAGTCTCCGCCCGCACGACGTTCCAGATGGAGGAGGCGACGGTGGCCGAACTGGCCCGGGCCCTGGCCGGCGAGGGAGGCCGAGGCGTCTGGGTGGACGGCATCCGCTCGGGGAGGACGCCTTGAGGCTCTGGGTGGAATATGCCGGCCGGACGCTTGTGCCGCCGGGCAAAGAAGCGCGGGACATGCTGCGAACCTTTCAAACCGAAGAGGCCTTCCATGCCCTCCTGGTCGGTGCCTTTCCGCCGGATGCCGGGGTGACCGGGATCGTCTCCCCTCTGGACCGGCTCCTGCGGCAGGGCCGGACACCGGATGAGGCGGCGGAGGGGGTCCTGCCCTCCCTCCCGGCAGGGACGCGTGTGTCCTTCTCCCTCCTACAGATCCGGGAGGGTCGCCGGGCCGCTCTGCTGGAGTGCGATGCCCCGCCCCTCTTCCTGGTGCGGCAAGGAGGACTGGTCCTCCTGCCGGTGGAGGAAGAGGAGCGCGGCGGCCGGCTCCTCCGCCGCTGCACCTTTCGCCTGCAGGATGGCGACCGCCTGGCCCTGGTCGGCGAGGGTTTCTTCCGCGCCCGTGGCTGGGAGCGGCGCTGGGGCTGGCAGGAGGTGGCCCTGACCCTCAAGCGGCTGGCCGATACCGGCAGTGGGGCGGAGGAACTCCTGGGCGCGCTCGTGCGCACCTTCCTGCGCCTCTCCGGGGGACGGCCGGAACGGGCGCTCGCCATACTGGCCCTGTACATCCGGCCGATGCGCACGGCCACGGTGTGGAGCGGCCCCCCGGCCGACCCGGCCCGTGACCGCCGGGCCCTGGACCGCTTCCTGGCCGAGAGCGGCCGGCGCATCATCTGCGGCGACACGACGGCCCAGATCGCCGCCCGACTCCTGGGGGCCGAACTGCGCCTGGAGGAGCGGCCGGCCGACGGCTGGATGGAGGTGCCGCCCACTTCTACCCTGGAGGGGGTGGACCTGGTGACTGAGGGCCTGGTGACGATGCGCACCGCCCGCCGGCGCCTCCAGGAGGCCCAGCGCCCCCAGGACCTGCCCCGGAAGGCGGACGGCGCCACCCGCCTGGCCCGCCTCCTCTGGGAGGCCGATGTCATCCGCTTCCTGGTCGGCCTGGCGGTCAACCCGGCCCAGACGGCCGACGCCGCCGGCCGGGTCCCGCTCCGGCGCATCGTGGTGGAGGAACTGGCCGAGGAGTTGCGCAGAAAAGGCAAGATCGTATCGGTCGAGTACATCTGAGACGATGTAGCCCAGATCTATCTGTTTTTTCGGAGGAACAACGCGCTAACGTGCCAACGTGCGAACGTGTAGACGTGTAAAAGGAGGTACGGCGCTATGGAAGAAGAACCAAGGATCGGCGTCTACGTGTGCGACTGCGGTTTGAACATCGCCGGCACGGTCAACACGGCCGAGGTCATCCGCTTCGCCCAGGGGCTGCCGAACGTGGCCGTGGCCCGCGGCTACAAGTACGTCTGCTCCGAGCCCGGCCAGAACATGATCAAAGACGACATCCGCCACCTGGGCATCAACCGCGTGGTGGTGGCCTCCTGTAGCCCGCGGATGCACGAGACCACCTTCCAGAACGCCCTCGCCGAGGCCGGCCTCAACCCCTACTACTTCGCCATGGCCAACATCCGCGAGCATGTCGCCTGGGTGGTGGATAACCCCACCCAGGCCACGGCCAAGGCCAAGCGCCTGGTGAGCGCGGCCGTGGCCCGGGTGGCCCGACAGGAAGCGCTGGAACCACGCAAGGAGCCGGTAACGCCGGCCGTGCTGGTCGTCGGCGGAGGCATCGCCGGCATCCAGGCCGCCCTCACCATCGCCGATGCCGGCTACCACGTCTACCTGGTGGAACGCGAGCCTTCCATCGGGGGACGCATGGCCGAACTGGACAAGACCTTTCCCACCCTGGACTGCTCGACCTGAATTCTCGGGCCCAAGATGATGGATGTCGGTCGACATCCGAACATCACCCTCCTCACCTGGAGCGAGGTCGAAGAGGTCTCCGGCTACGTGGGCAACTTCAAGGTCAAGGTGCGCAAAAAGGCCCGCTACGTGGACTCGGAAAAGTGCACCGGCTGCGGCCTGTGCTGGGAGTACTGTCTCACCCGACGTGTCCCCCAGTACAAACTGATCAAGATGGGGGAGATGAGCGTCGGTGAAAGGAGGGTTGGCGAACGATGAGCAAGACCCCGATTCCCGAGATCATCGCCCGTTACCCGGCCGAGCGCACTTCCATCCTGGCCATCCTGGAGGACATCCAGGCCGAGTACAAGTACCTGCCCCGCGAGGCCCTGGAGATGGTGGCCGAACGGCTGCGTGTCAAATTGAGCGAAGTCTACCAACTGGCCACCTTCTACAAGGCCTTCAGCCTGACGCCCAAGGGCGATTACATCGTCAAGGTCTGCCTGGGCACGGCCTGCCACGTGGGCGGCGGGCCGCGAGTCCTGGCAGCGATGGAAAAGGCCCTGGGCATCCGGGCCGGCGAAACCAGCCCCGACAACAAGTTCTCCCTGGAGGCCATCCGCTGTGTGGGTGCCTGCGCCCTGGGCCCGATGGTGCTCGTCAACGAGCGCCCCTATAGCAAGATGACCCCGATGAAGGCCGAAGAACTGGCCGGCCAGTTGCAACGGGGCGAAGTTCCTGTCACGCCGGCCGCAGTCGTTGTGGAAGCCCGGCCGTCCGGCCCGGTCGACCTCTCGGCCGTGCCGCCGGCCGGCTAAGGAGGAAACCATGCCCCGCCTCAAGAGTCTGGAAGAACTGCAACAACTCCGGGAGCGCCTCCAGAGCGAAATCAAGGCCCGTTCGGCGGCCAGCACCGTCATCACCGTGGGCATGGGCACCTGCGGCATCTCCGCCGGAGCCCGTGAGGTGATGCACGCCATCCTGGCCGAACTGGACCGCCTCAAGATCGACGCCCACGTGACCACCACCGGCTGCATCGGCATGTGCTCCAAAGAGCCCCTGGTGGACATCCAGCAGGGCAATCAGCCGCGCGTGACCTACGGCAACGTGACCCCGGCCATGGTGCCCCGCCTGATCGAAGAGCACCTGGTGCGGGGCAACGTGGTCTCCGAGTGGGTCGTCGGACGAACCTAGGAGGGATCGAATGAGCGAACGACATCGTGCGGACGTGCTGGTCTGTACCTGTCCGGCCTGCACCAAGGCCGGGGCCCAACCGCTCCTGGAGGCCCTCCGTGAGGAACTGGCCCGGCGCGGACTGGCCGAGGAAGTCGGCGTCGTCGAGACCGGCAGCCGAGGCTTCTGCTACCTGGGGCCGATCGTGGTCATCCAGCCGGAGGGCCTCCTCTACACCGGCGTACAGGCGGCCGACGTGCCGGAACTGGTGGAGGAGACGCTGGTCAAGGGCCGGGTCGTCGAACGGCTGACCTACAAGGAGCCCGCCACCCACCGCTCCGTCCCCTACTACAAAGACATCCCCTTCTACGGCAAGCAGATGCGTGTGGTGCTGCGCAACTGCGGGGTCATCAACCCCCAGTCCATCGAGGAGTACATCGCCGTCGGTGGTTACCAGGCCCTGGCCAAAGTGCTCTCCTCGATGACTCCCGAGCAGGTCATCGAGGAGGTCAAGCGCTCGGGATTGCGCGGCCGGGGTGGGGCCGGCTTCCCCACCGGGCGCAAATGGGAATTTACCCGGAAGGCGCCGGACGAGGTCAAGTATGTGATTGCCAACGGCGATGAGGGCGACCCCGGGGCCTATATGGACCGGGCCCTCCTGGAAGGCGACCCCCACAGCGTCATCGAAGGCATGATCATCGGCGCCTATGCCATCGGGGCGCACCAGGGCTTTATCTACGTGCGCGACGAGTACCCGCTGGCCGTAAAGCACGTACAGCGGGCCATCGAGCAGGCCCGGGAGTACGGCCTCCTGGGACAGGATATCCTGGGCAGCGGCTTTGATTTCGACATCCAGGTGGTCCGGGGGGCCGG
>JBMFNL010000026.1:0-24269 GCA_049970175.1 Chloroflexia bacterium | reverse complement strand
CAGAACACCGGCCTGGTCGAGGTGCCCATGGGCATCACCCTGCGCGAACTGATCTACGAGATCGGCGGCGGCGGGAAGAACGGCAAACAGGTCAAGGCCGTGCAGACGGGCGGGCCTTCGGGAGGCTGCATCCCGACCTCGCTCTTTGACCTGCCGGTGGACTATGAGACGCTCAAGAAGGCCGGCTCGATCATGGGCTCCGGCGGCATGATCGTCATGGATGAGGACACCTGCATGGTGGACGTGGCCCGGTATTTTCTCGATTTCCTGAAGGACGAATCGTGCGGCAAATGCACCCCCTGTCGGGAGGGCATCCGCCACATGCTGGGCATCCTGAACCGCATCCGCGACGGCCAGGGGGCGATGGAGGACCTGGTCGAACTGGAACGCCTGGCCCATGTGGTCAAGGACACCTCACTCTGCGGCCTGGGTCAGACGGCCCCTAACCCCGTCTTGACCACGCTCCGCTACTTCCGCGACGAGTACGAGGCCCACATCCTGCGCAAGAAGTGCCCGGCCGGCGTGTGTCTCCCGCTGGTGCGGGCCAAGTGCACGAATGCCTGTCCGGCCGGGGTGGACGTCCCCACCTATGTGGCGCTCATCGCCCGGGGCCGCTACGCCGAGGCGCTGGAGGTCCATCGCCGGCGCAACCCCTTCGCCCTGGTCTGTGGGCGCGTCTGCCCGGCCTTCTGCGAGACCGAATGCCGCCGAGGCGAACTGGATCAGCCCATCGCCATCCGCCAGGTGAAGCGCTTTATGGCGGACCACGAACTCAAGGTGCCCTGGACGCCGCCGCGGGCCGACAAGCGCTACCCGGAGAAGGTGGCGGTGATCGGCGCAGGGCCGGCCGGCCTGACCGCCGCCCTGCGCCTGGCCCAGAAGGGCTACCCGGTCACCGTCTTCGAGGCCCTTCCGGTGGCCGGCGGGATGCTCGCCGTGGGCATCCCGGAGTACCGCCTGCCCCGCGACATCCTCCAGGTGGAGATCGACAACATCAAGCGGGCCGGCGTGGAGATCAAACTGAACACTGCTCTGGGCCGCGACTTTACCCTGGACGACCTCCTGACCCGGGACGGTTACCAGGCGGTCATCCTGGCCATCGGCGCCCACAAGAGCCGCCGCCTGGGCATCCCCGGCGAGGACCTGCCGGGCGTCTACCCGGGCACCACCTTCCTGCGCGACATCGCCCTGGGCAAGGCCCCCGATCTGAAGGACAAGCGCGTGGTGGTGGTCGGCGGCGGGGACGTGGCCATCGACGCCGTGCGCTCCTCCTGGCGCTTGGGCGCGAGCGAGGTGCACCTGGTCTACCGCCGCACCCGGGTGGAGATGCCGGCCCGCAAGGACGAGGTCGAGGCGGCCGAGAAGGAGGGGGTGCAGTTCCACTTCCTCCTGAATCCCACCCGCGTCCTGGGCACGGAGCGTGTCACCGGCATCGAGATGCAGCGCCAGGAACTGGGCGAATTCGATAATTCCGGCCGGCGCCGGCCGGTGCCCGTCCCCGGCTCCGAGTTCGTGATGGAAGCCGATGTCCTCATCGCCGCCATCGGCCAGGAACCGGACCTCTTCTGGCTCGACGGCACGGGCATCGAGGCCCGCCGCGACGGCACCCTGGTCATCGGGCCGGGGTATTCCACCACCCGCACCGGCGTCTTTGCCGCCGGCGATGCCGTGCTCGGACCGGCCACGGTGGTGCAGGCCATCGGCCAGGGGAACGAGGTGGCCGAGGCGGTGGACCACTACCTGCGCACCGGAAAGGTGGAGGAGGTGGCCGTCCGGCCGGGCTATGAGGTGGTCAAACAGATCTTTGATATGGAACAGTACTACAAGGCCGTCCGGCCGGCCACCCGGGAACTTCCCGTCGAGGCCCGTCGGGGCAACTTCAGCGAGGTCGAACTCTGCTTCGACGAACGCACGGCCCAGGAGGAGTGCAAGCGTTGCCTGCGCTGCGACCTGGAGTGGCTGGAAGACACCGGCCTGGAGGCCGTCCCCGTCCCCGACCGCGTCCTGGTCGTTGAGGCGGCCGAACAGAAAGCATAAGGAGGGCCCTATGGTCACGCTGACGATCAACGGACAAACCTTGCAGGCCGAGGAGGGCCAGACCATCCTGGAGGTGGCCCGGCGGTCCGGAATCGATATCCCCACCCTCTGTTACCATCCGGTTCTCCCCCCCGACGGCAGTTGCCGCCTATGCACGGTGGAAATCCTCACGGGGAGCCGGCCGGGGCTGCAGACGGCCTGCACCTACCCGGTAGAAGAAGGGCTGGAGGTGCAGACCCACTCCCCCCGGGTGGTCGAGGCGCGTAAAGTGATTCTGGGCCTGCTCCTCTCCCGTACCCCCAACGTCCCCCTGATTCAGGACATGGCCCGGGAGTACGGCATCACCGAGCCGCCTTTCCCTACCGAGAACCCGGAGGAAAAGTGCGTCCTCTGCGGGCGTTGTGTGCGCGCCTGCCACGAGATGGTCAAGGCCGGGGCGATCAACTTTGCCAACCGGGGACTCGATCGACGGGTGGGGCCTCCCTTTATGCAGAAGACGCGCGTCTGCATCGGCTGCGGGGCCTGCACCATCGTCTGCCCCACCGGGGCCATCGAGATCGTCCTCAAAGAGGCCGCCGAGTACCTGGCCAAGCCGCTGGGGCCGACGGCGGCCATCTACGTGCCCTTCCCCCAGGCCATCCCCCGCGTGCCGGTGATCGATACCGATGCCTGCATCCGCTTCCGTCAGAACGACCGCACCGAAGGCGAGATCGCCGATGCCTGCGGGGCCTGCGCTATGGTCTGCGAGGCCGGGGCGGTCGACTTTGAGCAGCAGGACGAGGTTTTGGATCTGGACGTGGGGGCCATCATCGTCGCCACCGGTTTCGAGCGACCCAATCCGGCCGCTCTGCCCCAGTACTCCTACGGCAAGTACCCCGATATCCTGGACAGCATGGAGTTCGAACGGCTTTCCAACGCCGCCGGCCCGACCAAGGGGCAGATTCTGACCAGCGACGGCCGCGTTCCCAAGGCCATTGCCTTTATCCACTGCGTCGGCAGCCGCGATGAGCACGCCAACCGCTACTGCTCGCGGGTCTGCTGCATGCACGCCATGAAGCAGGCCCACATCGCCAAGGAGCGCACCGGGGCCGACATCTACGAACTCTATATGGACATCCGGGCCTTTGGCAAGGGCTACGAGGAGTTCTACGAGCGGGTGCAGCGCGAAGGCGTCATCTTCATCCGGGGTCGAGGGGCCGAGGTTGTCCAGGTGGGCGGGAAACTGGTGGTCAAGGCCGAGGACACGGGGATCGGCCGGCCGCTCATCCTGCCGGTCGATATGGTGGTCCTGTGCACCGGCATGAACCCGCCCCACGACGCCGACCGGGTGGCCCGCCTCTTCGGCATCAGCCGTAGCGCGGACGGCTTCTTCATGGAAGACCACCCGAAGTTGCGCCCCTTCCAGACGGCCACCGAGGGCGTCTTCCTGGCCGGAACCTGCCAGGCGCCTCGGGATGTTCCCGATACCGTGGCCCACGCTGCTGCCGCCGCCTCCGAGGCCTTGAAACTCCTCAGCCGGGGCGAAGTGGTCATCTCCCCCCAGACGGCTTATATCCCGGCCGAACTCTGTTCCGGCTGCCGGGTCTGCAACGCCCTCTGTCCCTATAGCGCCATCTCCTTCGACGAGGAGCGCAAGGTCTCGGTGGTCAACGAGGCCCTCTGCAAGGGCTGCGGCACCTGCGTGGCGGCCTGCCCCTCGGGCATCATCGTCGGCAAACACTTTACCGACGAGCAGATTCTGGTCCAGATCGAGGCGCTCCTGGGGACGCCTGCGGCGTAGAGAGGAGGAAGAAGATGGCCGACGAAACGTTCGAACCCCGCATCATCGGTTTCCTGTGCAACTGGTGCACCTATGCCGCGGCCGACACGGCCGGCGTCTCGCGCATGAAGCAGCCGCCGAACGTGGACATCATCCGCGTGATGTGTTCGGGGCGGGTGGACCCTACCTTCGTCCTCAAGGCCTTCCGTGAGGGGGCCGACGGCGTGCTGGTGGCCGGCTGCCATCCCGGCGACTGCCACTACAGCGAGGGCAACTACAAGACGCTGCGGCGCATGACCCTCCTGCGGAAACTCCTGGCGCAGTTCGGGATCGAGCCGGAGCGCTTTCGCCTGGAGTGGGTCTCCTCGGCCGAGGCCCCCAAGTGGGTCCAGGTGACCCGCGAGTTCACCGAACAGGTGCGCGCCCTGGGGCCGCTGAACTGGAAGGGGACGGTCCTGGCTGGCCTCCCCACCACGGCCGAACACGTTTGCTCGGAGGTGTCCGAATGAGCGAGAAGCCGAAACTGAAACTGGCCCTCTACTGGGCTGCCTCCTGTGGCGGCTGCGAGATCGCCGTCGTGGAGATCAACGAGAAAATCCTGGAACTGGACGCGGCCGCGGACATCCTCTTCTGGCCGGTGGCCGTGGACACCAAGTACGACGACGTGCGCCGGATGCCCGACGGCTACATCGACGTCTGCCTCTTCAACGGGGCGGTGCGCACCTCCGAGCAGGAGGAAATCGCCCACCTCCTCCGCTGCAAGTCCAAGGTGATGGTGGCCTTTGGCTCCTGCGCCACCGAGGGATGCATCCCCGGCCTGGCCAACCTCTACAGCCGGGACGGCATCTTCGAGCGGGCCTACCTGACCACCCCCACCACCGACAACCCGGAGAAAATCCTTCCCCAGACCCGCACACCGGTGCCCGAGGGCGAGTTGGTCCTGCCCGAGTTCTATAACACCGTCCTCACCCTGGACGACGTGGTCCCGGTGGAGTACTATGTGCCCGGATGCCCGCCCCAGCCGCACCAGATCTGGTCCGTCATCGAGGCCATCGTCAGCGGCAACCTGCCCCCGCCGCCGGCCGTGGTCGGGGCCGGGGACAAGACCTGCTGCGACGAGTGCACCCGCAAAAAGGGCGAGAAGAAGGTCAAGCGCTTCTACCGACCGTTCGAGATCATCCCCGACCCGGAGATCTGCCTCCTGGAACAGGGCCTCCTCTGCATGGGGCCGGCCACCCGAAGCGGCTGCGGCCAGGGCAAGGCCCTCTGCGTCGAAGCCAACATGCCCTGCCGGGGATGCTACGGCCCGGCACCCAATGTCATTGACCAGGGGGCCAAGATGCTCTCGGCCATCGCCTCGGTCATCGACTCCAACGACCCGGAGGAGATCGCCCGCATCATCGAGACGATTCCCGACCCGGCCGGGACGTTCTACCGCTTCAGCCTGAGCAAATCGCTCCTGCGCCGGGCGCGGGTATAGTAGGAGGAAGCAGCGATGAAAAAGATCAGTATCGACCCCATCACCCGTCTGGAAGGCCACGGGCGCATCGACATCTTCCTCAACGAGGAGGGCGAGGTCGAGAACGTCTACTTTGTCATCCCGGAACTGCGCGGCTTTGAGAAGTTCGCCGAGGGCCGGCCGGTGGAGGAGATGATTCGCATCACCCCGCGCATCTGCGGCGTCTGCCCCGAGGCCCACCACATGGCGGCGACCAAGGCCTGCGATGCCGTCTACCACGTGGACCCGCCCCCCACGGCCAAGAAGTTGCGCGAACTCTTCTACTCCTACTTCTACTGCTCCGATCACGCCACCCACTTCTACATCCTGGCCGCTCCCGACTTTGTCCTGGGGCCCGACGCCCCGGTGGCCGAGCGGAACATCCTGGGCCTCATCCACAAGGTGGGGTTGGAACTGGGCGGCCGGGTCATCCAGCACCTGGCCGAAAGCCACGAGGCGGTGGCCACGCTGGGGGGCAAAGATATCCACCCGGTGGCCGGCCTGCCCGGCGGATGGAGCAAGGCGATCACCGAAGAGGAACGCCGCCGGCTGGAGGAGATCGCCCGGCGGGCCGTCGAGTTCGGGCAACTTTCGCTCAAACTCTTCCACGACATCGTCCTGGGCAACCAGGCCTACCTGGAGATGATTCTGAGCGACGCCTTCATCCTCCCCACCTACTATATGGGCCTGGTGGACGCCCGGAACAAGGTCAACTTCTACGACGGCATGGTGCGCGTGGTGGACCCGGACGGAAACGAGTTCGTCAAGTACTCCCCGGCAGAGTACCAGGAGGTCCTGGCCGAGCGGGTGGTCCCTTACTCCTACCTGAAGTTCCCTTACCTGAAGAAGGTCGGCTGGAAAGGCCTGGTCGGCGGCAAGGATAGCGGGGTCTACCGGGCGACGCCCCTTTCCCGGCTGAACGCCTCCGACGGCATGGCCACGCCGCTGGCCCAGGAGGAGTACGAGCGGATGTACGAGACGCTCACCGGGGACCGCTCGGGCCGCAAGCCGGTCCACCACACCCTGGCCACCCACTGGGCACGGCTGATCGAGATGCTCTATGCCGCCGAGCGGGCGCTGGAACTGGTGACCGACCCCGAGATCACCGACCCCAACGTGCGCACCATCCCCACGGCCACCCCGACGGAGGGGGTGGGCATCGTGGAGGCGCCGCGGGGGACGCTCACCCACCACTACATCACCGACGAGCGGGGCATCGTGCAGAAGGCCAACCTGATCGTGGGCACGACGAACAACTATGCGCCCATCGCCATCTCCCTGAAGCAGGCCGCCCAGGGGGTGATTCGCAAGGGGGTCGAGATCACCGAGGGCATCCTGAACCGCATCGAGATGGCCTTCCGGGCCTATGACCCGTGCTTCGCCTGTGCCACCCATGCCCTGCCCGGGCAGATGCCGCTGGAGGTAGTCGTCCACGACGCCGGCGGCGAAGTGGTGGCCCGCGCCAGCCGGGGACTGGATTGAACCGGCCGCTTTCGGCCTCCTCCCCTTCGGCCCGGCCGAGGGGGAGGAGGCCGTTTTGGGGGTACGTGCTGTCGGGCTACGAGCGATACGGGCAGCCCTCCCGGCGGGGACAGCGCTCGCAGGCCGGCCCGGGGAGCGGGATCTCCCCTTCCCTCCCCACCGGGATGGCCTCGGAGAGCGATTTCAAGGGATACATCACCCCCTGCTCGTTCAGGCGGACGCCGATGCGTTCGGGGCGCAGGAGGGCGAAGAGGAGGGGCTGGTCTTCCAGAGGCCAGTCGCCCTGACCGGGGGAGAAGGAGCAGCCCAGTTGGAGGCCCCGGAGGGCCGGTTGGGCGGCCAGGTGGCGGCGAAACGCCTCGGTGAGTTCCAGGAGGGCCACCGTCCCCAGGGCATCCAGGAGGAAGGCGCGGAGGAGCTGGCCCTGCGCGTTCCACCGCCGGCAACGGGCCTCCAGGCGCGGGCCGATGGTGTGGACGGCCAGGAGGAGCCGGCCGGAGGCGGAGAGGGCGTGGCCCAGTTGGGGGCTATGGAGGAGGTGGCCGGCGAGGATCGGCCCCTGGGGGGTCGTCTCCTGGAGCGGGGCGATGCGGTAGACGGCCCGTGGGGAAAGGAGGGGGCCGGCCTCGGCCCGGACCTCGGCCAGGAGGTCGGCCGGCCACTCTTTCCGCCAGGGCAGGCGTTCCGGTGAAAGCGTCAGGTGATCTGGTTTCCAGATGGGCATGGCGACACCGCAGGATGCATGCCTCCAGATGGGTACTCCTCGAACATTGCGCGCGGCGGGCCGTTCGGGTTTCGATACGCCCCCTGGTCTCGATAGGCGGCTTCGCCGCTACTCGACCGCCGAAGGCGGTCTCCAGGGCGGCTTCGGGGTCTCGATACGGCCAATCGGCCTACTCGACCGCCGAAGGCGGTCTCCAGGGCGGCTTCGGGGTCTCGATACGGCCAATCGGCCTACTCCATCGGTGCCTCGCCTTCGGGAGATGCGCCGCCGGCCCCTCTCCCAGAGCCGTCGCTGCGCTCCGGCCTACTCCATCGGCGCCTCGCCCAACGACCAACATGCATCCGACACCGCGATCGCACTTGACAAGGCCGGCCGGATGTGGTATAAGATATAGCAGGGCGACGTAGCCAAGTGGCAAGGCAGGGGTCTGCAAAACCCCGATCAGCGGTTCGAATCCGCTCGTCGCCTTGGATATCCCGCCCGAAAGAACCGCCCGGTGCAAGGGCAGGGCCACAAGGCCGCTCCGGCCGGGCAAGCCGAGGGGAATCCTTCCCTCCCCACGCTGCTGAGTTTCACACTACCCTGGTCAACCGTCTACGATTCCATGGCCGGAAGGCGAGCCGAGCCGACCCCCACATCCGGGGCCCTCAGAATAACTCCATCGGGTCCGCGAAGAAGCGGAGCGTATGGAGCGCTTCCTCGGCCGCTTCGCGGATGTCCTCTTCCTCCCGTTCCAGGCAGCGCTCCAGCAGGCGGCGCGCCTGTACCCCACCGATCTCGCCCAGGGCCCAGATGGCCGCCCGCACGACCTCATGGTCGGCATCGTCCAGAAGCGGGGCCAGGTGGGGGACCCATCGCGGGTCTCCTATCTCCCCGCAGGCCCAGGCGGCTTCGTAGCGCATCTCCGGGTCCGGGCTGGCCAGTTCGCGCTCCAGGAAAGGCTGCCAGCGCTCGGCCATGTGGTGTCCCATGGCGTGAATCGCGCTGACGCGCATCTCCCGCTCCGCCGTGTTATAGGCCCGCAGGATCACCTCCTCCACCTCCGCCGAGTCACCTATGTAGGACACCGTTTCGACGGCCCGCCGCCGCACCTCCAGCGGGGTCTGGGGATCGTCAAAGATGCCCAGGAGCAGGCGGAGCAGGCGATGGCGATACTCCTCCAGGAGATCGGTGGTCTCCATCATGTAGACGAAGCGGCCCAGGGCCAGGATGGCCTCGCTCCGCACGGTCGGAGAAGGGTCCTCGGCAGCCATCAGGAGGAGTCGTTCCAGCAGGCTGAAGCCCTCGTCGTCCGTCAGGCCTTCGATGGCCGCGCTCCGCACCCCTTCGTCCGGATCGGCCAGGCAGAAAAAGAGCACATCCCGGAAGTTCAGGTCCGGGTTATCCTCGCTCAACTGGGCCAGGGCGCGGACCACTTGGCGACGGCGTTCCCGGGAAGCCCGGGGCCAGGCCTCCCGAAAGGTGGCCAGGTGTTCGGCCTGGGGATTGGAAAGACACCGTAAACGGCTGTAGGAAAGGGGATGTCCCTCTCCCAGGATTTCGGCCAGCAAACGGGCAAAGTCCGGTTTCCGCCCCGCGGTCATCCTTTGCTCCTGCCCGACGGCTATTCCTCCGCCGCCGGGGTGTAGAGATACACCCCCTCCTCATCGGTCGGGGAAAAGACGTCCACCGTATCCAAAACCCGTTGCAGGTAGGCCATACTGAAGGGACGCTCGATATTGACGACCGGGTAGAGTTCCTCCAGGGAAGCGCGATACCCCGCCCCCTCCTTCCGGCCGACCAGGGTGAAGGCGTGGGCCACGACATCGGCCGGCCGGCGGCGCATGGCCGGCGGTAGAGGGCTGGTGTTGCGCAACCGGGGAAAGCGTTCCTCGCTCAAAAGGAGGCTCTCCTCGACCTCGCAGTAGAAGGTGGTGTCCTCAAAGGTGTAACGGTTGCGGCGTTCGTCGTAGGTGAGCAGCCGTCTTTCCTGGGCCTCGGTGGCCAGGTACTGGAGCACAAAGACGTTGGGCTCCTCGGTGCGCGAGATGGTGATCAGGGCACCGGGCACCAGGCTGCTGTGGAAGAACTCCTCCAGCCCCCACAGCCAGCCGCCCCGGTTCCCCGCCGGGTAGCGCAGTTCCACGGCATAGGCCTCATAGTGCTGGGGAATCTCCAGGCGCAGATAGGCCGAACGCTGCTCCTCCAGGAACGGAGGCGGGAAAAAGGCCCGGGCCCGGGCGTCATAGGGCAATACCCCGTAGCGGTATTCGTAAAAGGTCAGGAAATGCTCCAGTTGCTCCGGCCGGCCGGCCTCTTCCCCCTCCTCCAGAAGGAAGGCATAGTCCTGCCCGACCTCGGTCGCCTTGATGGCACGGGAACCGATCGCCAGCAGGTCCTTGACCGTCCACAGATGGGCCCCGGCAACGCCGACGTATTCGAACTCTTTCTTTTCCCGCAACAGGCGGGCGTTGAGCGAAAAGGCCCAGAGTTCATAATCGGGGTCGCTCGGCTTCTTGAGGAAGAGGTCCGCCAGGATCGTCCGGTCGCTGAGCGGGGTTTCCTCTTCCAGGATGTAGCGGCGAATCTCGGCCAGCCGGCTCTTGCTGAAGTGTTCCACTTCTTCCTCGAGATACCAGGCATCGCCGAAAGAAACGACGCGAAAGTCCCGCTCCAGGACGTCCCGAAGCACCCGACCGATGGTCCGGCCGTGGTGGGCGAAAATCTCTTCCGGCTGGAGGCGGAAATCGATGACCGTGCCGTCCTCTAGGCGCAGTTCGGTGACCGGTTCCGCCTTGCGCGTGGCGGCGATGGCGATTTGCTCCGCCGTGGGCAGGCTTACCTGGGGACCGGTCCGGGGGGCCTGCATCTGACGGATGGCCGTGCGCACCCAGAAGGGAGCAAGCGGAGGCCGCCGCACGACCCGTCGTCGGGGTGCCGCACTTCCCTCGGGCGCCGGATGTAACTGGCGGGGAGGCAGCGTCGGCTCCGGTCGCTCGGCGACCGGCCGGCCACGCCTGGACGTGACGTAAA
This sequence comes from Chloroflexia bacterium, assembly GCA_049970175.1. Lineage (GTDB taxonomy): Bacteria > Chloroflexota > Chloroflexia > DTKN01 > DTKN01 > JASFBA01. The sequence goes on along the minus strand of JBMFNL010000026.1, from coordinate 13,757 downwards.
AGACCTCTCCCCCGTGCTCCAGGCGGGCGAAGACGTGGTCGTTCTTGTTCAACGCGGCCTCGATCAGGCGGGCCGCCTCCTCCCGTTCCCGGCGCAGAATCTGGTGCTCCAGGAAATAGTCGGTCAGAGCGCTCAGGCTCTGGCGGATGGGAGCATCCAGTTCGTACATAGCCCCCTGACGCAACATCAGCAGGAAAACCTGCCGGGCGATGTTCTGTTCCTCTTTCTTGCCTCGGAATTCGACCGCTGGTTCCAACTGCCTATCTCCTCGAATCTTGCAGGCTGCGGTTCAGGCCTGCTCTTCCTCCAGCACCTTGTTCCGCAGGATGATGATATACTGGTAAACCAGCGCATCCAGCGACTGTGGCCGGCCGGCCTCCCGCAGCCAGTCGAGCAGTTCCTCAAAACCGGTTTCTCCCAGGCGTACCTTGCTGGCATCCATCTCGTCCTCCAAGCACGTGTGTCTGCGCTCGATTTTACTATACCCTGCCCCTTTTGGCAAACTGGCAAACTCCGAGGAAATCATCCGGTATTTGGGCCTTCCACCTGGAACTTTCAACCGGAATCCTGGACGAGAGCCGCGCACCGGACACGCCCTTCCGCCCACCGCGGGATCGCCGGCCGGAGGAAACGGGAGCGGCCTATCGTGCGGGCGCCCGGCCGGCAAATCCGGCCCCGGTGGAAAACGCCGCCCGGGTTATATCTGCAATCGTGGATCCAGGGCGTCGCGCAGTCCGTCCCCCAGCAGGTTAAAGCCCAGCACGCTGAGCATGATGGCCAGGCCGGGGAAAACGACCACCCACCACTTGCCGGAACTGAGGTAACGGTAACTATCGCTCAACATGGCTCCCCATTCCGGCTCGGGGGCAATGGCTCCCAGCCCCAAGAAGCCCAGCGCCGCCGCCGAGAGGATGGAACTGGCCAGCCCCATGGTCGCCTGGACAATGACCGGGGAGAGGCTGTTGGGCACGATGTGGCGGAAGAGGATGCGGCCGGTGCCGGCCCCCAGCGCCTGGGCCGCCTCGATGTAGTTGTTCTGAATCACCGAAAGTACCGAGGAGCGCACCAGGCGGGCATAGATCGGGATGTTGACGATGCCGATGGCGATCATGCCCTTGTCCAGGCCGGCGCCGAGCATCGTGGCGATGGCGATGGCCAGGAGGATGCCGGGGAAGGCCAGAAGGATGTCCATCACCCGCATGATCAGGTTGGAAAGCAACGCCCCACTCAGGGGCAGGGAGAGGATGCCGCCGATCAGGGCTCCCAGCAAGGCACAGACCAGGGCCACGTAAGGGCCGGCGGCCAGGGCCGGCCCGAGGCCCAGCAGGAGGCCCAGGCCGGACAGGATGACGACACGGAGGGAGCGGGGCCGCCCGTTCGCGATGGGGAAACGTTCACCTTCCAGGAGGACGGCCAGAACGCCCAGCGCCCCAAAGAGCCCGATCTCCAGGTTCTGGAGGAAAAAGCGCGCTATCCAGGCCGGCACCGCGAGCACCCCGGCCAGCCAGGCCGGCTCGGTCAGGGCGGAGCGGATGCCCTCTCCCACCACCTCCCCCACTCCGTAGAGGACTTGCCCGCCGATCAGGGCCGGAATCAACCCCAACCCCAACCCGATGAGACCGCCCAGGACGGCCTGCCCACCCCGGCCGATCGGCATGCTTTCGTAAAAGCCGGCCAGCAGGCCCAAAAGCCCCCCGATGCTCAGCGAGATGCCCACGGCCACCAGCCCCACCCGCAGCGAACTCCAGCCCCCGTGGACGATGCGACGAAAGACGTCGCGCCCGACCACGTCGGTGCCGAAAATGTGCACCGAGGGCACCTCCTCCGTGGGCACCAGGGTGGGCGGCTTGAGATACAGGGAGTAATCGCTATCCGTCTTGGGGTCATAGGGCCAGAAGAAATGGGCCAGCACCGTGCCCAGGACAAAAAAGAGCACGATGGCCAGCCCCAGGCGGGCCGTGCGGTTGCGCATCAGCCGTCGCCAGGCCAGCACCCAGGGCGAACGGTGCTCGCGCAGGCCGGCCTCGGCCGCTTCGATGAGTTCTGCGGTTATCTCACCCATGTTCCCTGCCTGGTCGGATTGACCATCCGACCTGCATCATTCGTAATGGATCCGCGGATCCAGGAAAGCGTAGGAAATGTCCACCAAAAGGTTGATCATGACGAAGACAAAGGCGATGACCAGCGTTCCCCCCTGCACGATGGGATAATCCCGGCCGGCGATGGCGTCGTAAATCCATTTGCCGATTCCCGGCCAGGCAAAGATCGTCTCCGTCAGGATGGCGCCGGAGAGGAGGATGCCGGTCTGCAACCCGACGATGGTGACTACAGGCAACAGGGCGTTGCGCAACGCGTGCTTGGCCAGCACCACCTGCTCCCGTAACCCCTTGGCCCGGGCCGTGCGGATGTAATCCTGCTGGAGGACATCCAGCATGCTGGATCGGGTCATCCGGGCGATGATGGCCATCGGGATGGTGCCCAGCGCCAGGGAAGGCAGGATCAGGTGCTTCAGGGTGTCCCCGAGGGCCGGCAGGTTACCGGTGATGATGCTGTCGATGAGATAAAAGTTGGTCCGTACGTCCAGGTAAACGGAAGAATCCAACCGCCCTCCAAAGGGCAGGACCTTCAGGAAAACGGCAAAGAGCATGATCTCCATCAGACCCAGCCAGAAGATGGGCATGGAGACGCCGACCAGGGCCCCGATCATGCTGACGCTGTCCAGGAGGGAGTTGCGTTTGGCGGCGGAGATGATGCCCACCGGCACGCCCACGGCGACGGCCACCAGCATGGCAAACACGGTCAACTCCACCGTGGCCGGGAAACGCTGTTTCAGGTCGTCGGCCACCGGCCGGCGGTAGTGGACCGAGTTCCCCAGGTCGCCTTGAAGCAGCCGGCCCAGGAAGCGGAAGTACTGGCTATCGAAAAAGCCGGCCAGGTCGCCCCGCTGCAGGGCCTCCACATCCAAGAAAAGGGGCCGGTTGAAGCCCAATTGCTCGCGGATGCGGGCCACGTTTTCCTCGGAGGCGTGCTCCCCCAGCATGGCCACGGCCGGGTCGCCGGGAATCAGGCGCAGGAAGAGAAAGACCACGATGGTGACGCCCAGCAGGGTGGGAATGAGCGAGATCAGGCGGCGAACGATATACTGCAACAACGTTCACCCTCCGTGGACGCCGGGGGGTGCGGAGGAGGCCGCACCCCCCGGACGCGACCGTTACCATTCCTGCTCAGGCCGCCAGGGTGTACTAGGGCTGAATGGCAACCCACTCGTAGTAGTCCGCACCGACCGGCTGCGGCACATAGCCGCTCACCTTCTTGGAGAAGATGAGCGGAGTGTTGTTGTGCGCCACCCAGATGCGGGCCACATCGTCGTGCAGGATCTGTTCGATCTGCTTGTATATCCGCTCCCGCTCGGCCTGGTTCGGGTTGACCAGGGCCTGGTAGCAGAGCGTGGCCACCTGCTGGTTGGCGTACCAGCCCTCGCGGGGGTCGGGCTGCTTGACCTCGTCGGGGGAACTGAGGCCGCCGAAGAAGTAGCCGTGGAAGTTGTCGGGGTCGCCGTTATCGCCGCCCCAGCCGAGCATATAGAGCCCGACCAGGAGGCCGGTGCGGCGCAGCCCCAGGTAGGTCGGCCAGTCGCCGGCCAGTTCCAGCGTGACGTGGATGTTGGCCTTGGCCAGGTCCGCGGCCATCGCCTCGGCGATCTGCTTGGGGCTGGGGTAGTAGAAGCGGGTCACCGGCATGTAGTAGAGGCGGAGCGGGATTTTCTGGCCGGCCTGGTAAACGACGTTGCCCTCCTTGTCCTTGAGGTCCTCGGCAATCGTCACCTCGCTCAGCCCGTTGGGGAAGCCGGCCTCGGCCAGCAACTGCTTGGAGAGTTCCGGATCGTAGGTCCAGTCCTGGATGTCGGGGTTGTGCCCCCAGACCATCGGCGGGAGGAAGTTGGTGGCCACTTCGCCGTACTTGCCGTAGAAGTTCTCCACGATGGCCTGGCGGTTGATGGCATGGGCCACGGCCTCGCGCACCCGCTTGTCCTGGAACTCCACGATCTTGTAGTTAAAGGCCAGGTAGGCGGTGTTCAGGGCCGGCCGGGCCAGGACGTAGAGGTTGGGATCGCTCAAGGCGGAGAGAACGTCCTCGCGGGTGGCCTGCTCCAGGGCGTGGATGTCGCCGGACTTGAGGGCCAGGAAGCGGGCCGAGTCGTCGGGGATGACCTTCCAGACGATGGCATCAATGTTCGGCCGGCCGCCCCAGTACTCGTCGTTGGCCACCACGGTGATGTGGTCGCCGGTCACCCATTCCTTGAACTTGAAGGGGCCGGTGCCCACGCAGCCGCACTCCGGCATGCCGTACTTTTCGCCGCACTTCTTGATGGCCTCGGGGCTGGAGATGGCGAACATGTCCATGGCCAGGTTGGCCAGGAAGGGGGCCAGCGGCTCCCTCAGGACGAACTTGACGGTGTAGTCGTCGAGTTTCTCGACCTTGGTGATCAGGCTGTCATCGTCGAAGCCGCCCCACATGGCCTCGTAGTACTCGAACACCTGGCTGGGATAATGGTAGGGGTTGCTGGTGAAGCGCCAGCGCTCAAAGTTGAAAATGACGGCGTCGGCGTTGAAGGGGGTGCCGTCGTGGAACTTGACGCCCTGGCGCAGTTTGCAGGTCCACTCGGTGGCGTTGGCGTTGGGGGTGCATTCGGTCGCCAGGGCCGGAATCGGCCGGGTGCTGCCTTTGTCGTACTGGTAGAGCGGTTCGAGGCACTGGCCGGTCACGCGGAAACTCTCGCCGTCGGTGACGATGGCCGGGTCCAGTTGCACCGAGTCGCCTCCCCGGCCGAAGATGAAGGTGCCGCCCTTGGGCGGCGGAGGGGTGCCTGCCGGGCCGCAGGCTCCCAGGACGGTCAGGACCAGCGTCAGAACCACCACCGTGGAAAAGAACACGCGCTTGCCGAACATGGCCTTCTCCTCCAGTTCGCACCTGCTTACAACACGGCTTGGCCCCGAATATGTTCCGCTACCTCACCTCCTTTCTGCCGGAAAAAGCCCGGTCAGAACACCCGGCTAGCCTGACGACCAAAATCTTAGCATGTCCGGGCGAAAAAGTCAAGGCCGCGTTCCGGCCCAGGTTGACAATTCCCAGGGCAATGTTATAATTCGGCTATATCGCCTTCGCCTCGATGAATCCGATTGGATCAGGAGGATGTCCGATGCGCAAAATCGTGATGGTGGCTCTCGGTCTCCTGTTGCTTCTGGCCATGCTTTCTTCCTGTGCCCCTGCGTCTCCGGCCGAGAAGGTTACACTCCGGTATCACCTGCAGAAAGGCCAGACCTATTCCCTGCGGATGAATATGGAGCAGAAGATCACACAGTCCCTTCTGGGCCAGAACATTGTCGTCAATCAGACTCTGGGCCTGGACATGCACTATGACGTTCAGGATGTGGATGCCCCGGGCAACATGACCGGCCGGGTCACCATCGGTGCCGTTCGCTACCGGATGGAAAGCCCGATGGGGAAGATCGAGTACGATTCCCAGAAGCCGACCCCGGCCGACCCCACGTCCCAGGTCTTGAGCGCGCTGGTTGGCGCAAGTTTTACGATGAAGATTTCTCCCACCGGGGAGGTTCTGGAGGTTTCCGGCATCCAGGAAATGGTGGAGGAGGTCCTGGGCCGGTTGGACACCCTGGGGGCCTCGCGGGATGAACTGATGCAAACGCTGGGCCAGTGGATGGATGAAAAGGGGCTGGTGCAGACGACCGGCCTGAGCACCGCCGTGTATCCGGATCATCCGGTCGCCGTGGGCGAGTCTTGGTCGCAGGAGACGTCCGGTGGCGGAATCGGGGCGATCGCGCTGGCTACCCATACGACCTGGACGCTCCGTTCCCGCCAGGGCGGGGTGAGCACGATCGAGATTCGCTCGACCGTCCAATCGGCCCCCGGGGCGGCCCCGATGGAGATGATGGGCATCCAGGTTACCTATGACATCGGTGGGACCCAGAACGGAACGATGCAGGTGGACGAGACGACCGGCTGGATCGTCCATGCCGAGGTGAACCAGAATTTGGAAGGCAAGATAGCCGTCAAGGGCGGCGGCCAGGGCATCCCGGAAGGGATGAACTGGCCCATCACCATCGAAAGCGTGATCACGCTCGATTCCCGGTTTTAGGAGTGCAGGCAGCGATCGGCCAGCACCGGGAAAACGCTCCGCACACGTGTGACCTCCTCCGGCTCCAACTCGGCCAGGAGGAGGTCGGCTTTCCATCCACCTTCACAGAGGGGGTGCCCCCCGGGGTCGAGGACGGTGGAATGGCCGGCATAGGCGGTGCCGTCGGGGTCGCGTCCGGCGCGGTTGCAGGCCAGGAGGAAACACTGGTTTTCGATGGCCCGGGCCCGCAGGAGGATGCGCCAGTGCTCCAGCCGGGATCGCGGCCAGGCCGCCGGCAGGAGGATGAAGGCGGCTCCGGCCGCGACGTAGCGCCGGAAGAGTTCGGGGAAGCGCAGGTCGTAGCACACGGCCAGGGCGGTGCGGCCCCAGGGCAGGTCGAAGCAGGGCGTATCCCGGCCGGCGGCCAGGCACCTTTCGCCCATCGGGGCGAAGAGGTGGATTTTTTCGTACCGGGCCGCTACCTCCCCTTCCGGGGAGAACATCAGGGCCACGTTGGCCGGCCGGCCGTCGCTTCCCGGCGCGATCGCCGAGCCGGCCAGAAAAAGTTTGTGGCGGCGGGCCAGGGCGCTCCACGCCTCCTGCCAGCGTTCGGCAAAGGAGCGGGCATGCTCCCCGGCCCGCTCCATATCGTGCCCGCTCAGCCAGAGTTCGGGCAGAAGCAGAAGGTGGGCCCCCTCCCGGGCCGCCTCCTGGGCCAGATTCTCGGCCCGGCGCAGGTTGACCTCCGGCCGGCCCGGCGTCACCTTCATCTGCCCCAGCGCCACCCGCACCATCGTCCCTCCTACGCCGTGCGCCCCTATTCCTTCTTCCAGACCCGATCCACAACCTGCCCCGAGGCCCCCTGCACGCCCAGGTCCTGGCCGTTCAGGATCACCCGCACGCCGCCGGCGTTGCCCATCCGGACGCGCAGTTCCAACTGTGCCGTGAAGGTGTAGGTCCGGCCGGGCTGCAGCGTGCCCTCAAAGGCCGGCTTCTCCGCACCGTCGGCGATGACGCGCACCCAGCAGGGGGCGCTGACCTGGAAGACGGCCTCCAGGCCTTCATAGGCGTGGGCGGTGGGGGTGAGGCCGGGAGTAGGCGTCGGTGTGCGCAAGAGCAGCCGGGCGGTGGGTGTGGCGGTGGGCAGGATGGAGGTGGGCGTCGGGGGCCGGGGCGTGGCCGTCGGTGGGACGGTGGTGGGGTGGAGGAAGCCAAAGTTGAGCCAGATGGCGACCGCGGCGACGATCAGGGCGAAGAGGATGGCCACGCCCAGGCCGGGCAGGACGAAGGAGCGCACCCGGGGAGGCTGGCTGATCGGGGCGATGGAGACGAGGGCCGGCCGGCCGCGCTCCTGCTCATAGAGCGCCCGGACCTCCTCAAACGGCAGGTTCAGCAGGCTGGCATAGGTATACAGGAAACCGCGCACATGGACGTCGGCCGGAAGGAGGTCGTACTTTCCCTCTTCCAGGGCCTGGAGGTAGTTGCGACGGATGCGGGTACGCTGGGACACCTCCTCCAGTGTCCAGCCGAATTCCTCGCGTCGTTGCCGTAGCAGATCGCCCAGCGGGGGCATTCCCGGCCTCTCAAGGGGCCGGCGTCGTCGCCGGCGCGGGAGTTTCCGGCACAGCCGGTGTGGGCAGGACCGCCCGGTACAGCCTCGACCCGGCAACCAGGTAGATCAGGCGCTCCTCAGAAAGGACCACAACGCCCAGCAGGCCGCGCAGGTCCTCGTCGTCGGGGCCGCGCAGGTCGCGGACCAGGGCCGGCCGGCCCGCCTTACGCAACTGGAGGACGCGCCCGACGTAGCGGTCCACCAGGTAGAGATAGGGATCGTCCCAGTTCTCCGTAAAGACCTGGGCGGGCGCAAGTTCGGCGGGGTAGAGCATCCCCCGGTAATCCTGGTAGGCGATGTTCCGGTCGTGCTTTCGGCTGAACAGCCGCTGCACCGTTCCATCGCGGAGCAGGAGGTAGATCGAGCCGTCTACAGCCATATCCACCGCTTCGCTGAGGCGGACGTTGCGCGGGTCCTGAAGCCACGATTCCGGGCCCCATTTTTCATAAAAAGCACAGTAGTACTTCAGGAGCCGCCCCATCTGGCTCTTGAGGAAGTAGAGGTGGCCCTGGAAGCCCTCCATGTCGGTGGGGCTATCGGCCCAGGAGACGCGCTCGGTAGGACTGAGGGTCAGGGTATAGAATTCCCACTGACCTGGGCGATGCAGGTAGAGGACGCCGCCGGCATCGAGCGCGGCCAGCCAGTCGCTCGTCGGAGCCTCTTCCTGGCAATCCTGGGGGCGCTTCAGGAGGGCGATGTCCAGGATGGGAGCGATCCGGCGGCCCAGGTTGGGCATCCCCGGCCAGAGGACCGGGATGAGGGCCGGGTTGACCTGCCGGGGCGCGTACTGGTAGACGGTGCCCCTTTCCCCCTCCAGCAGGTAGAGGGTATCGTCCACCATAACCAGATCGCGGAAGGTGCACGTCTCCGTACAGGCTCCGCTGAACGATTCCGCCGCCATCGTGGTCGTAAAGGTGCTCAGGTCGATCAGCAGGTCCAGTTGGGGGAAGCGAGAGACGTGGTTGAGGCGGTCGCGTTCCTGCCGGAGGCGTTCCAGCGTCGTCTTCACTTCCGGGTCGGGGTGCTGGGGATCGAGCATCCCATGCAGGGCCTGTTCGGCTTCCCGGAATTTGGCGTTGGCCTGGGTCAGGTCCGAGGTCTGGAGGGCCTCTTCGAGCAGGCTCTGGGCGGCGTGGAGTTGGGCCCGGAACTCGGCCTGCTGGCGGGCGCGGTTCTCCTGGGCGATCAGGAAGATGATCAGGGCCAGGACCAGCAGGGCGATGAGGGCCAGGGCCCAGGGCAACCTCCGGGGCCGACGGGCCGGCCGGATGCGCAGACGGGAGCGTTCCAGGCGGGGAAAGGCCTTCTGGGGATGGAGGAGTTCGTAGGCCCGCTGCCGGAGGCTCTTCTTCGGCCCGGGGCGGACGAGTTCGGGCATCTCCGGCGGCCGGACGGGTTCGGGCGGGGGAGGGGGTGAGGGCCGACGGGGTACGATGGCCTCCGGAGGCGGCTGAGGACGCTGAAAGAGGCGGCGCACCTCTCCGCCCAGGAAGGCCCCCCAGGTTGCCAGCGTTTCCCCGGCCAGCCGGGCCCGTTCCTGCAAGCCGGGCCAGGAAAACAGGGAGGCTCCCTCCCGGCTCACGGCCGGCTGCATTTCCACCACCAGGGCATGGGCCTCGCCAAAGCCCTGCTGGTGCACCCGGCGGTAGAGTTGCTCGACGGCCCCCGGCGCATCCTGGTAGAGCAGGGCCTGTTCCGCTTCCTCCCGACCCAACAGTCGCCCGATCTGGCTGCTGCACAGGCAGAAGACATCTCCGGGAGAGAGGGGGCAGTGGAAGAATTCGGGCGTTACCTCCTCCCCCCACCCCAGGGCCGCCAGGTGGGTGGTCAGGGGCAGGGGGGGAGACTCGGGATCCCAGGAGGGGCTGCGGGGGAAGGCCTGCAGCCGGCCCTGATGGGCGACATAGGCCTGGCCGGGCAGGACCTGGGCCAGGAAGAGTTCCTTCCCCCGGACGACGGCACAGGTGACGCCCACGGTCAGTTTCTCGTGGCCGCTGACCTCCATGTTGCGCCGGAAGAGGTTGCGGCCGGCCTCGTTCAGGGCCCGGCTCAGGCAGGTGGTGATGCTGGGGGAGGTGCAGGCGTAATAGGCCCGGGCGATCTCGGTGAGGACCTGCCGCACCAGGGAGGAACTCCTCCCCCCTTCCGAGGCCGGTTCGGCCAGGATGTAGAAGTTTCCCTTCCAGCGGGCATCGGGGGAGAGGGGCGAGGGCTCCTGGACCAGGATGCAATCGCTGCTGGCCCGACAGATGCCCCCGATCAGCCCGAATTGAGCGGATGACGTCTTCAGCCAGGTCATCGCGCCTCCTCAGAACACGGCCGGGCCGGCCCTATGCTCTTAACATGGCTTTATTATAACAGATTTCCTCCCGCAAAGCAAAAATTTCGCGTGTTCGGGGAGGGCAAGGTTCCTGGTCCCAGGGGTTATCCCCCGTTTCCCGGGGACAGGTCCTCCAGACGCAGCGAAAGCACCCGGGAGGTGCCGTCGTCGGCCATGGAGACGCCGTAGAGGAGGTCGGCGGCCTCGATGGTGCCCCGGTTGTGGGTGATGACGATGAACTGGGTGCGGGAGGCCAGTTCCTGAAGGCATTCCCGGAAGCGCCCCACGTTGGCCTCGTCCAGCATGGCGTCCACCTCGTCCAGCAGGCAGAAGGGGCGGGGGTTGACCTTGAGGATGGCAAAGAGGAGGGCGGCCGAGGTGAGCGCCCGCTCCCCGCCGGAGAGAAGGGCCAGGCTGTGGACCCGTTTTCCCGGAGGACGGGCCAGGATTTCCACCCCCAGTCCGCTCAAACCGCCGTCCTCCTCCTCCAGGCGCACCAGGCGCAGGGCGGCGCTCCCTCCCCCAAACAGGCGGGTGAAATAGGCCTGGAATTCGCGCTGCACCGCCTCAAACGTTTCGTGAAAACGCTGTTCCATCGCCCGGTCCAGTTCGACGATGACCTGTTCCAGAGAACGGGCGGCATCGTGCAGGTCCTGGAGTTGTTGTCCGAGGAAATCGTAGCGTTCCCGAGTCTGGCGATACTCCTCTTCCGCCAGAGGATTGACCGGACCGATGCGACGGACCTCCTCCCGCAGGTGGGCCACCCGGCGTTCCAATTCCTCCCTGGTCAGGTTCGGGTCGAGGGGCAGGCGGGTCCACTCCGGGGGATCGGTCAGCAGGGCATTCAGGAGGGCTTCGCCGGCTGGCCCGTAAGCGCTGGCCTCGGGGCCGATCTCCCCGAGGGCGCGCTGGAGGAGTTCCCTCCGGGCTTCTCGCCAGCGCTGGACGGCCAGGGCCGCCCGAGCGGCGGCCGTCTCCCCGTCCAGAATTTCCTGCCGGAGGCGGGCTTCCTCGGCTTCCTGGACCTCCAACTCCGGGAAAGAGGGGGAGGAGGGCGGTTCGGCCTCGGCGAGCGCGGCCATCTCCTGCTCCAGGTGGGTCCACTCGGCCTGCCAGGAGGAAATCTGGGCCGCCTGCGCCTCCAGTTGGCGCTCCATCTCCTCCAGGCGCCTTTCCTCCTCCTCCACCTGTTTTTGGAGCCGCTCGACCGTCCTCCCGACCGTTTCCTCCAGCGCACGCTGGTTTTCCTCCTCCTTCCGGGCCACGGCCCAGATCAAACGGGCCTCCTCCAGGCGGTCGTGGGCCCGGCGATACGTTTCGCGGGCCTGCTTCTCTCGCTGTCGGGCCTGTTCCAGGGCCTCCCGGAGGGCCAGGAGCCGGGTTTCCTTCTCCTGGGAAAGGGCCTGAAGGCGTTTCCGTTCCTCTTCGAGCCGTCCCCTTTCCTGGAGCCGTTCCTCCAGGCGCCGGCGGTGACGGCCGGCCTCTTCCTCCAGGCGCTCCAGGCTCCGGGCCAGGTCCAGGAGATCGCGGGCCCCCTCCTCGCAACGATGCCGCGCCTCCTCCACTTCCGCCGTCAGGGCGTCCAGGGCGTTCCGGGCGGCGGCCAGCCGCTCCCGGGCCTCGGCCCGGCCGCGTTCCTGCTCCGATACCCGGGCCTCGGCCTCGGCCAGGGCACGGGCCAGGCGGCGGCGCTCTTCCCGGCGATCCCAGGCCCCCTCCTCCGGGGCGCCACCGGAAAGGACGCCCTCGGCGGAGACGGCCTCTCCCCGACGGGTCACCACCAGCCAGCCGGCCGGAAGCCCCCGGGCGATGCGGCGGGCGGCCTCCAGGTCGCGGGCCAGGAGCACGCGGCCCAGGAGGCAAGCCAAGGCCGGCCGGTCCTCGCGGGGGCAGGTCAGGTGATCGAGCAGGAGGCCCTCGCTGCCCAGGGCCGGAGGTTCGGCGAGGGCCGAGGGGGGCGGGCGCAGTTCCTCTCGGGGCAAGAAAACGGCGCGGCCGGCCTCGGCCTCTTCCAGGGAGCGCAGGGCCTGGCGGGCCTCTTCCCAGGTGGTGGAGAGCCACGGTTGGGCATAGGGGCCGAGAGCGGCGGCGAGGGCCTTGCGCAGCCCCCGGGGTACGGTCAGTCGGTCCAGAAGGGGGGAGAGGGAGGGCCGGCCCTGCTTCCGGGCCCATTCCTCCAGGAAGGAGGCGGCATCGCCCCCTTTGCCCAGGGCCTCGGACCGGGCGCGGAGTTCGGCCAGGTGCAGACGGGCCGCTTCCAACGCCTCTTCCCGTCTCTCCAGGTCCGCCTGCCGCTCGGCCACTTCGGCCTGCAACGCTTCCTGGCGGGAACGCAGCCCGGTCCAGGCCGCCTCCCGCCGGGCCTGTTCTTCGGCGGCGCGGCTTTTCTCCTCCTCGATCCGGCGCTTTTGCTCGGCCAGTTCCTCCAGGAGGCGGCCGAGTTCCTTCTCCTCCCGTAGCCGCATCTCCTCGCCGGCCTGGAGTTGCCCCAGGCGACGTTCCCCTTCCTGGAGGTGGGCGGCCAGGAGGCGGGCTTCCTCCTGAAGTTTCTGCATTTTCTGCTGTGCGGAGCGCAGGTCGGATTCGACCTGCCGGTAACGCTCCTGCTGTTTCAGGAGGCCGGCCTGAGCCTCCGCCAGACGCGCCTTGAGCGATCTCCCGGCCTGGGCGAGAAGGTCCCGATGGGCTTCCTGGGCCGCCAGTTCCTGGCGGTGGCGGGCAACCTCGGCCTGCAATTCCTCCCGATGGCGCTCCAGGGCCTGCCGCTCTCCGAGGCTGCGGGCCAGTTGCTCGCGCAACGCTCCGGCACGCCGCCGCACCTCGTCCACCCTCCTTCGGCGTTCTTCCTCCTTCTGCCGGGCCTCCTGAGCGGCCTGCCGCAGGGCGGCCACCCGCCGGGCCGCTTCCCCCGCCGAGGCGCGCAGGAGGGCCAGGCGATTCCGGGCTTCCTCCTCTTCCCGTTCGGCCTGCTCCAGAGCGGAGGAAATTTCTTCCCAGAGCAGGCGATACCAGGCACGCAACGCTTCCTGCAGGGAAGATTCGAGTTCGGCCCGCTGACGGGCCTGCTGCGATTGACGTTCCAGCGTCCGCAGCCGGGGGAGGAGTTCGCTGCGGAGGTCCGAAAGGCGGGTCATATTGGCCGCCGTCTCGCGGAGGCGCTCCAACGCCTTCTGGCGACGTTCGTGGTAACGCCGCACCTCGGCGGCCTCTTCCAGGAGCAGCCGGCGTTCCCTTGGGCGCAGGGAAAGGGCCTCATCCACCAGGCCCTGGTGAATCACGACGTAAGAGGCGGTCAGCCCCCCAAGCACCTCCTCGACATCTTGCAGGCGCACCCGGCGGCGGTTGAGGAAATATTCGTTCGCCCCGGAACGGTAGGCTCGCCGGGTGATCTCCACCTCGGGAAAGTCGAGGGGCAGGGCGCCGTCCTCGTTATCGAGGACGAGGGTCACCTCCGCCATGCCGGCCGGGGGACGGGAGGAACTCCCGCTGAAGATCACGTCTTCGGTGCGCCGGCTCCGCAGGAGGGAGTAACTCTGTTCGCCGAGCACCCAGCGCAGGGCATCGGCCAGGTTGCTTTTGCCCGAACCGTTCGGGCCCACGATGGCCGTGATTCCCTTCTGGAACTCGAAGGTGGTCCGGGCGGCGAAGGTCTTGAAGCCCAGGAGGCGGAGTTGCCGGACGTGCACTAG
>JBMFNL010000025.1:0-42773 GCA_049970175.1 Chloroflexia bacterium | reverse complement strand
AGGCCCTGGTCCGCGAAATGATCGTGGTCAAGGCCGACATCCAGGGACTCAAGGATGACATGGGCTCGGTCAAGGGTCGCCTCCTGGAAATGGATTACCGGGAGAAAGCCTCCGCCTTCTTCGGCCGCCTCCTGCGCCGGATACGGGTGCAGCCGTTGGCCGACTTGCTGGATGAACTGGAGGCCGCACTCTCGCCCCAGGAGATCGACGAGGTCTGGCGGTTGGACCTGGTGGTGCGGGGAATGTTGAAGGAGGGGCAGGAGGTCTGGCTGGCGGTGGAGATCTCCTCGGTTGTGGACCGCAACAATGTGGAACGGGCGGCACGGCGAGCCGGGTTGCTCCGACGGTTGGGCCGGCCGGTCGTGGCCGCGGTGGCCGGGGAAGAAGTGACCGAAGGCGGAGCGGAGGTAGCACAGGCCCACCGGGTCGCACTTTTCCAGGACGGACGAGCGCGCTTCTGGCCGGAAGCCCTGGAGGTGGCCCTGGGAGATTTGGAGCGGTAAACGGCCCCACGGCGTCCCGAGTCCCGACCCGAAACGCCCCTGCTGCTGACCATCCGAGCCGTTTGGCCGGAAAGGAAATCCGATGGCCGAATCGAGCGGCAAGAAGGTCGTTTTGGGCCTGTACCAGGACACGCAGGGCTGCACGGCCATCCTCCTGGATGCCGGCGGTCGCCTCCTGGGCCGTAGTTACGCCATGGTCTCCCAGCACCGACCGCAACCGGGCTGGGTGGAGTACGACCCCTACGAAATCTGGCACCGCTCCTGGCAATCCATCGAGCAGGTCTGCAAAGCCACGGGGGTGGCGCGCCGGGAGGTGGCGGCGCTGGGTATCACCACCCAGCAGGGGACGGTCATCGTCTGGGAACGTGCCAGCGGCCGGCCGCTGGCCCCGGCGATCTCCTGGCGCTGCCAGCGCACGGCCGAGATCTGCCAGACCCTGCGCGCTTCCGGCCAGGATGCGCTCATCCGCGAGCGGAGCGGCGGCCTGCTCGATACCACCACCGCCGGCCCCAAGTTGCGCTGGTTGCTGGAACATATCCCCGGCCTGCGCGAACGGGCACTCCGGGGAGAAGTCTGCGCCGGAACGGTGGACTCCTGGCTGCTTTGGAACCTGACCGGGGGAGCGGTACACGCCACCGACCGCACCAACGCCTCGGACACCCTCCTGTTCAACCTGCATACCCATGATTGGGATGAGGACCTGCTGGCCCTGTTCTCCGTCCCCCGCTCCATCTTGCCGGAGGTCCATCCCTCCGGCCACGCCTACGGCTGCCTGGCAGCCGAGCCGGTGCCCATTACCGCCCTCTGCGCGGACCCCCAGGCCGGCCTCTTCGGACTGGGCTGTCTGGAGCCGGGATGGATCAAGGCGACTTACGGGCGTGACGCCATCGTGATGATGGACGTCGGCCCGACGCCGCCGGACACGGCCGGCCAGTTGCGCACCGCCGCCGCCCCGACGCTGGAAGGCGAATCCCCCCGCTTCGTGCTGGAGGGACGAGTCCTGACGGCCGGCCTGGTGATCGAATGGCTGCGCGATGAACTGGCCCTGATCCCCACCGTGGCCGACTCCGAGATGCTGGCCCACCAGGTGCCCGATAGCGGGGGCGTGTACGTCATCCCGGCCTTCCAGGGTCTGGGGGCACCCTACTGGCTTCCCCACCTTCGCGGGGGCATCGTCGGCTTGGGACCCACGAGCAGCCGGGCGCAGATCGTCCGGGCCGCGCTGGAGGGGCTGGCCTATCGCGTCCGCGACATCGTGGAGGCCATCCGGCGCTGGAGCGGCCGGGAGGTGCACGAATTGCGCGCCGATGGGGGGGCCGCCGCCAACAACTTCCTCCTCCAGTTTCAGGCCGACATCCTGGGCATTCCGGTGCGCCGACACCGCTTCATCCACGCCGCGGCCACCGGCATCGCCCTTCTGGCCGGAAGACAGGCCGGCCTGTGGGCCGATCTGAAAGAGGTGGCCGGCCCCTGGCCCGAGGAGCGCCTCTTCACACCTTCCATGCCGGAAGCAACCCGCCAGGCGCTTTACCAGGGCTGGCGGGAAGCCCTCGAACGCCTGATCGCCCGGTAAAGGAGGAGAGGTCGCCCCCCGGCTCGGGCCGATATAGGGAATCCTTCCCAGCCCGATTGTTGAGAGACGAGATGGACCGGATACCGTTCCGAGAATTGCAGGAACTGGAAAGGGAGATAGCGGCCGCCCAGGCCCGTTGGAACAGCCTTCTGGATGGCCAGCGGAACGTTCCCGACCGTCGGCTGGCTGCGGAAGCGCTGGGCGAACTCCGCCGGGCCGGCGACTTTGCTGCCCGCTTGCTTCCCCTCCTGCAAACGCTCCGCCAGGAATTTTCCACCGTCCATCGCGAGCGGGAACGCCTGGCCACGCTCTTCGAGGTCAGCCAACTGGTCAACTCAACGTTGCAACTGGACGACCTGCTCGAGATCGTATTGGATCGGGCCATCGCCGTGACCGGCGCAGAACGGGGCTTTCTCATGTTGCGGGACGAAGCCAGCGGGCAATTGCACTTTGCGGTGGCTCGCAATATGCGTCGGCAGGATCTGGAGGAATCGGCCTTTCAGGTGAGTCGCAGCATCGTCAATCGGGTGGCCGAAACGGCCGAACCGATCCTCACCGATAACGCCAGCCAGGATCCGCGCTTCGCCGACAGCGTCAGCATTGCCACCTACGTCCTGCGGTCCATCCTTTGCGTGCCCCTCCAGGTGAAAAATCGCACCATCGGCGTGCTCTATGTGGACAACCGGGTACGCATCGGCCATTTTACGCCCGAGGACCTCAACCTGCTCACCGCTTTTGCTAACCAGGCCGCGGTGGCCATCGAAAACGCCCGTCTCTTCGAGCATGTCTGCGTCCTCGATCGGCTCAAGGGCGATTTCCTGGAGAGCGTGTCCCACGAACTGCGCTCGCCGTTGACCTCGCTGACACTGGGACTGGAACTGGCTCGGGAATCCGCCCAGGGCGCGGATGCCGACCTGCTGGATACGGCGGTGGAAAGCGCCCGGCGCTTGAGCGATATTGTGGAACGGCTGACCCGCTTCTCCGAAATCGAACGCGATGGGGCCGCCTGGATCAGCGCAGAGGGCAGCCAGGTCGTCCCCCTGCGGGAACTGCTGGCCGAGGTCCTGGAACCCCACCGGGCCAAAGCCGAGGAGAAGGGGTTGATGATGAACCTGGTCATCGAAGGGGAGATGGTCTCCCTTCCGGTTCCCCGAGGGTTGGCGCGAGCGCTTCACGAACTTTTGAGTAACGCGGTGACCTATACCGAACGAGGGGTCATCTTCATCACCGCTCGCCGTGCCGGCCGGGAGATATTCCTCAGTGTGGCCGATACCGGCATCGGGGTGCCCCCGGACGAGATGCCCTATATCTTCGACAAACTCTTCCGCGGCCGACGGGTGCGCGCCCTGGCCCGGACCCAGGGGTTGGGCCTGGGGCTGGCCGTGGCGCGTTGGGTGGTGGAGACCCTGGGGGGGCGTATCTGGGCGGAAAGCGTGGAGGACAAGGGCAGCGTCTTCACCGTCGCCCTGCCGCTGGTGGAGGGGAAGGACGGCTGGCAGGTACGCCCGGTAGGAAAAACGTAGGGAGGCCCCGTTTCCCCGCCTTTCCCCGCCCGGTTTGACAGGAAACCGTCTCGCTGGTAGGATAGGGCCGGCATATGGCCGGATCGCGTGGATGGTTCCCGTTTCGGGGAGGAAACCGATGAAAGGCCTGATCCTGAGCGGCGGCAAAGGCACCCGCCTTCGACCCATTACCTATACCAGCGCCAAGCAACTCGTCCCGGTGGCCAACAAGCCGGTGCTCTTCCGGGTGATCGAGACGCTGGTCGAGGCCGGCATCACCGACCTGGGCATCGTGGTGGGAGACACGGCAGCAGAGATCAAGGCCGCCGTGGGCGATGGCTCCCGCTGGGGCGTGCAGGTAACCTACATCCACCAGCCGGAGCCGCTGGGGCTGGCCCACGCCGTCAAGATCGCCCAGGATTTCCTGGGAGAAGAGCGTTTCGTCATGTTCCTGGGCGATAACGTCATCGAAAGGGGAATCGCACCGCTGGCCCGGCAGTTCGCCACGAGTTCCTGGAACGCCCAGATCGTCCTCACCCGCGTCGAGCACCCCGAACACTTTGGTGTGGCCGTCCTGGAGAACGGCCGCGTCATCCGCCTGATCGAAAAGCCCCGGGAACCGCCCAGCAACCTGGCCCTGGTGGGCATCTATATGTTCGACCACCACATCTTTGAGGCGGTCAACGCGATCCAGCCCTCCTGGCGTGGGGAATACGAGATCACCGATGCCATCCAGTACCTCATTGACCACGGCTACACCGTTTACCCCTACATCCACGAGGGCTGGTGGATCGACACCGGCAAGATGGAGGATATGCTGGAGGCCAACCGGCTGGTCTTGGAGGAACTGGAGCCCCGGATCGAAGGGTATGTGGACAGCGCCTCCCAGATCTGTGGACGGGTGGTCATCGAGGCCGGGGCCGAGGTGATCAACAGCACCATCCGGGGGCCGGCCATCATCGGGGAACACACGCGCATCGTCAACAGTTATATCGGGCCTTTTACCAGCATCTACCACCACTGCGAGATCGTGGACAGCGAACTCGAACACTGCATCGTCCTGGAACATTGCAAGATTCTGGAGATTGACCAGCGCATCGAGAACAGCCTGATCGGCCGGCACGTCGAGATCACCCGCTCGCCGCTCAAGCCGAGGGCGTTGAACTTTATGCTGGGGGACTATAGCAAGGTTGGAATCCTCTCCAACTCGCGTTAGGCGGAGGCCGTATGCGCAACCTGCTCATCACCGGCGGGGCCGGCTTCATCGGCTCCAACTTTACCCGCTACATCCTGCACACCGGCTCCGACTGCCGCGTCGTGGTCTATGATAAACTCACCTACGCCGGCAACCTGGATAACCTCCAGGATGTGGCCCGGGATTTCGTCGACCGCTACGCCTTCGTCCTGGGCGACATCTGCGACGCGGAGCGGGTTCGTTCGGTGATTCAGGCGTATCACATTGATACGATCGTCAACTTTGCCGCCGCCACCCACGTGGATCGCTCCCTGATGGAACCGGACGAGTTCATCCGCACCGATGTCTTCGGCACCTATGTCCTTCTGGAGGCGGCCAAGGAGTTCGGCCTGGAACGGTATCATCAGATCAGCACCGACGAGGTCTACGGCGAAATTCTGGAGGGCCGGGCTTCGGAGACGGCACCCCTGCACACGCGCAGCCCCTATGCGGCCTCCAAGGCCGGCGGCGACCTCCTCTGTCTGGCCTACCATGCCAGTTTCGGCCTGCCGGTGACGATCACCCGGGGAAGCAACAACATCGGCCCCTACCAGTACCCGGAGAAAGTGGTGCCCCTCTTCATCACCAACGCCATCGACAACGAGCCGCTGCCCCTCTACGGCGACGGCACCCAGATGCGCGATTACCAGTACGTCCTGGACCATTGTGAGGGCATCGAGATCGTCCTCCGGCGCGGCCGGCCCGGCGAGGTCTATAACCTAGGCACCGGGGTGGAGACGCGCAACCTGGATATGGCTCGGATGATTCTGGACCTTCTGGGCAAGCCCCACTCCCTGATTCGCCTGGTGGCCGACCGGCCCGGCCACGATCGGCGCTATGCCCTGGACGTGAGCAAAATCCGGGCCTTGGGCTGGGAACCCCGGCACACCCTGGCCCAGGCGCTGGAGAAAACGGTGCGCTGGTATGTAGAGAACGAATGGTGGTGGCGCAAGATCAAAAGCGGTGAGTACCGGGAGTATTACCGCCGCCAGTACGCCGAGCGTCTGGCCCGGGGCCGGCCGCTGGAGTGAACGATGCCGTCCTCCGAAGCCGGCCGGGTGTTGCTTCCCCCCGAAGACTGCGCCGAAGTGGGCCGGCGGCTCCTGGCCTGGGCCGAGAAGGCCCTCACCCCCTTCCCCTGGCGGGGCGAGCGCGATCCCTACCGCATCTGGGTCTCCGAGGTCATGCTCCAGCAGACCCGTCGGGAGACGGCCATCCCCTACTACCGGCGCTTCCTGGAGCGCTTTCCCACGGTGGAGGCGCTGGCCGCCTCGGACCTGGAGGAGGTGCTCAGGGTGTGGGAAGGCCTGGGCTATTACGCTCGGGCGCGGGCGCTCCATGCGGCGGCCCGTCGGGTGGTGGAAGATTTCGGCGGGAAGTTTCCGGAAAGCCGTCGCGACCTGCTTTCTCTGCCCGGCATCGGCCCCTACACCGCCGGGGCGATCCTGAGCCTGGCCTTGGGGCAGGACGAGCCGGTCCTGGACGGCAACGTCCGCCGGGTGCTCTGCCGGCTGGCGCAGGTGGAGGAGGACCCCCGCCGGCCGTCCGTGGAGCGCGACCTGTGGGCCACGGCCCGTGCGCTCCTGGTTCCAGGCCGGGCCGGACGCACGAACGAGGCCCTGATGGAACTGGGGGCGACGCTCTGCCGGCCGCGCCGCCCCCGCTGCTCCCTCTGCCCCCTGGCCGACCTCTGCCGGGCCCACCAGGCCGGGGTGGAAGAAACCGTCCCTCGACGCTCGCCGCGTCATCCCCTGCCCTACCGCCAGGTGACCGCCGCCGTGATCGAGCAGGAAGGGCGGGTGCTCCTGGCGCAACGCCACCCGGACGACCTTCTGGGCGGGCTCTGGGAGTTTCCCGGAGGCACCCGCGAAGAGGGGGAGACGCTGGAGGCCTGTCTGAAGCGGGAGATCGCCGAGGAACTGGGGCTGGAGATCGAGGTGGGACCGCTTCTGGCCGTCCTGCCGCACGCCTATACCCACTTCCGCCTGACCCTGCACGTGTTCCTCTGCCGGTGGGTGGCCGGCCGGCCCCAGGCCCTGGGGTGTGCCGGCTGGCGCTGGGTTACCCTGGAGGAGGCCTCCGAACTGCCGATGGCCGTCCTGGACCGCCGCATCGTCCAGATTTTGCAGGAGCGAGGGTCGATGGGGAACTTTTCGATGCCCCGGCACGTTTAGTCTATTGAAACCCCCTTATATCCCCTCTCTCTCCTGCCTCTCGGTCGTGCCGGGGCGACCGAGAGGCAACCTTTTTCTCCGGCCACTTTGACGATCCCCCGCTTCGGGCGTATAATAGAGCCTGGTGAAAGGCTTCACGACGGAGGTATAACCCGGTGGCAGAACGTTCAGGAAAAGTCGGCGCGGTGCTGGTGGTAGGCGGCGGCGTGGCCGGAATGCGCGCATCCTACGACCTGGCCGAGGCCGGCCTGAAGGTTTATTTGGTCGAATCCACCCCGGCCCTGGGAGGCAAGATCGCCCAGTTGGGCTTTATGTTCCCCTCTCACGACTGTGTCCTCTGTCGGGGCACGGCCGAACACGGCTACGGCTGCACCCGGCCGGCCATCTCCTACGTCTTCCTGGACCACAGCACCCACCCGAACATCCAGGTGATGACGCTGACCCAGGTCCGCCAGGTCGAGGGAGAGCCCGGCCACTTCCAGGTGCGCCTGCGCCATTACCCACGCTATGTGGACGTGACGCGCTGTACCAGTTGTGGAGAGTGCGCCCGGGTCTGCCCGGTGGAACTTCCCAGCGAGTTCCAACTGGGCATGAGCACCCGCCGGGCGGCCTACAAGGTCTCCCCGCGCACCCTGCCCGATGTGTACCTGGTAGATAAGGGGCCCTACTGCGAAGGCTGCGGAAAATGCCAGGAGGTCTGCCCCACCCGGGCCATCAACCTCCAGGAAGAGCCCTGGGAGGAGACGGTCGAGGTCGGGGCCATCATCCTGGCCCCCGGCTTTGCGCTCTATAACCCCCTCCTGAGCGAGGAACTGGGCTTTGGGCGCTATCCCAACGTGGTCACCTCCCTCCAGTTCGAGCGCCTGGTCAGCCGTTCGGGGCCGACGGAAGGGCTGGCCCGGCGCCCCTCCGACGGCTGGCCGCCGAAGAAGATCGCCTGGCTGCAATGCGTCGGTTCCCGGGATCAACAACATAACTACTGCTCCTCCATCTGCTGCATGTATGCCACCAAAGAGGCCGTCCTGGCCCGCCAGCGCGACCCCGAGGCCGAGTGCCATATCTTTATGATGGATGAACGTACCTTCAACAAGGAGTACAACGCCTACTTTATCCGCTCCCGCGACCTCTACGGCGTTCGCTACACCCGTTGCCGCATTTCCAGCCTCCGCGAGGACCCGGTTACCCACGACCTGTTTGTCCGCTACCAGGATGAAAGGGGGCAACTGCGGGAGGAGCGCTTCGACCTGGTGGTGCTCTCGGTCGGTTCGGAGCCGCCGCTCCAGGCCGTAGCCCTGGCCCAGGAACTGGGCATCGCCCTGAACGAGCACGGCTTTTGCCGTACGGGCAAGTTCACCCCGGTGGAGACCACCCGGCCGGGCGTCTTTGTGGCCGGAGCCTTCTCCAGCCCCAAGGAGATCGCCGAGACGGTGGCCGAGGCCAGCGCCGCAGCCGCCTGCTGCATGGAACTTCTGGCCGACGTGGCCGGCACGGCGGCCCGACCGCCGACCTATCCTCCGGAGCGGGATGTCTCCGGAGAAGCCCCGCGGGTGGGGCTCTTCATCTGTCGTTGCGGCCGCGAGATCGCCGGCACGGTGGATACTGCGGCCGTGGCCGCCTACGCCCGTACCCTGCCGGACGTGGTCTATGTCGAGGAAATGGATTACGCCTGCATCGGCGAATCCCCGGCTCGCATCCGTCAGGCGATCCTGGAGCAGGGGCTGAACCGGGTGGTCGTCGCCGCCTGCAGCCCCCGCACCCATGAAGCGTTCTTCCAGAACCTCCTGCGGCAGGCCGGCCTGAACCCCTACCTTCTGGAAATGACCAACCTGCGCTCCCAATGTGCCTGGGCGCATCGTGAGGTGCCGGCCGCGGCCACCCGTCAGGCCCGGGAACTGGTGCGGGTGGCGGCGGCCCGGGCCCGTCGGCTGGAGGCGGTGCGCCGGACCCCGGTGGGGGTGGCCAAGCGGGCCCTGGTGATCGGCGGCGGCATCGCCGGCATCAACGCCGCCCTGACCATCGCCGCTGCCGGCTATCCGGTCACGCTGGTCGAGCGTAGCGAGGTCCTGGGCGGCCATGTGCGCGCCCTCTACGCCACGGCCGAGGGAGCCGACCCCCAGGCCTATCTCTTCGCCCTGGTGCATCAGGTCCTGCAGGAGCCGCGCATCACCGTCTACACCGACAGCGAACTGGTGCGCCATGAGGGCTTTGTGGGCAACTTTCGCTCGACCATCGAGGTCCACCGCAGCGACCCGGCCCGCCGGCATCGGGTCGAGGTCGAGCATGGCGTGACCATCGTCGCCACCGGAGGCCAGGAGTTCCACGGTTCGGTGTACCTCCTGGGCCAGCACGAGCAGGTGATGACCCAGCAGGAACTGGAGCGCCTGATTCTGGTCAACCCCGGCCGGGTGGCCCAGATGAACACGGTGGTGATGATTCAATGCGTGCGGCCGCCCGACGCCCCCTATGACTACTGCAGCCGCATCTGCTGCACCAATACGGTGAAAAATGCCCTGCGCATCAAGCGCCTCAACCCCAAAGCGCGCATCTATATCCTCTACAAGGACCTGATCACCTACGGCTTCCGCGAGCAGTACTACACCGAGGCCCGCCGGAACGGGGTGCTCTTTGTGCGCTACGACGAGGAGACACCCCCGCAGGTGCGGGCCTCGGACGGCCGTCTGGAGGTACAGGTCACCGACCTCGCGCTGGGGGAGCCGCTGCGGCTGTACCCTGACGTCCTGGCATTGAGCATGAGCATCGAGCCGGACCCGAGCACGGTACGGCTGAGCCAGATTCTGGGCGTGCCCCTTTCGCCGGAAGGCTTCTTTATGGAAGCCCACATCAAGTTGCGCCCCATAGACTTCCTGCGCGAGGGCATCTTCTTATGCGGGATGGCCCACTACCCCAAGTTCATCGAAGAGGCCATCGCCCAGGCCCAGGGAGCGGCCGGCCGGGCCCTGACCATCCTCTCCCGCGATGTCCTGGAGGTCGGCGGGGTGGCGGCCGTGGTGGACCCATCCAAGTGTGTGGGTTGCCTGACCTGCGTGCGTGTCTGCCCCTTCGATGTCCCGGTCGTTGACCCCACGCGCACCGGCATAGGCGGCCTTCGGGGGGCGGCCTATATCGAGCCGGGCCGCTGCCAGGGCTGCGGCACCTGCACCGGGGAATGTCCGGCCAAGGCCATCCAGTTGACGCTCTATCGGGACGAGCAGATCATCGTGCCCGAACTGGCCGCCCTGGGGGCCTGGCTTCCGGAAGAACGGGAAGGGTAGGGCCCGATGAAGGACGAAACGCCCGAAATCACGGTCTTTACCTGCATCTACTGCGGCTATACCTCGGTGGATATGGCCGGCACCACCGGAATCCAATACCCGGCCGACGTCAAGGTGGTGAAATTGCCCTGCACCGGGAAGATCGATGTCCTCTACATCCTCAAGGCCCTGGAGCAAGGGGCCGACGCCGTGATGGTCGTGGCCTGCGCCAAGGGCACCTGCCATCACCTGGAGGGCAACCTGAGGGCCGAGAAGCGGGTCGGGCGGGCCAAGAAAATCTTGGACGAGGTGGGGTTGGGAGGGGAGCGGGTGGAAATCTTCTTTGTGACCGGCTCCCAGGGCTATTCCTTCGCCGCGGCGGTAGAGGAGATGACCGAGCGGGTGCGAAAGTTGGGGGCCAACCCGCTCCAAGCCGCCGGGCGTTGAACGTTTTCTTCCCATTTCCCTATGCGGCCCGGGCGGCCCGTTCCTGTTCCGCCCGTTCGCGCATCTGCTGGCGCAGCACGGCGATATCCCGGGGCACCAGCAGGGTGGCGAAGATGAAGAAGAAGGCACACAGGAGCCAGGCCGATACGCAGATGAGGAGGATGGCGTCCCGAAGCGAGGAGCGCACGGCGATCAGGCCGGCCAGGAGGGGGGCCGTCGCCGCCCCGGCGGACTCGATAAAGTACTGTACCGAGAGGGCCGTGCTCCGTACTTCCGGCAGGGTGATGTCATAAATGGTGGACACCACGTTGGGGGCGGCGAAGGGGATGAAGAAGGCCGTCAGACAGAGCATCACCAGAAAGGTGGGTTTGATCCAGCCCGGCTCCGGTGGGATAGGGTGGTCCAGAAAAAAGGCCCGCAGCCAGGCATCCTGGGCTTGCCGCTCCACCTGCCCCAGAAGGGCCGACTCCGAGACCGGGACGGCCAGCACGGTGATGAGGAGAAGGATCGCCCCCACGAGAACGGCCACCGTGGGCACGATCAGCCGGCCTCGCGGCGTCCGGCGGAAGAGGCGATCCCCCAGCGCCCCGCCGACAAAGTATCCCGAAGCCAGCACCAGCACCGCCGGGGCCATGGTCAGGAGCACGTCCTCCGGGCCGTAGAAGCGCTCCGTCTCCAGGTAGCGGAAGAACCAGTAGGTGATGACCTGCCAGGGAAAGACGCCGAAAAAGCCCTGGATGAACATCAGGCGCAGCGTGGGCTTGTGGAACAATCCCCGGGCCACCTTCCAGTCGAAGCGGTAGGTGCGGATCTGCTCCAGGCCCTCCATCTCCGGCTCGCTTCGGCCACGGGCCGGTTCCCGAATGAAGAAGAAGATGAGCACCGCCAGCAGGATGCCCAGCGAACCGGTGAGGTAAAAGACGTTGCGCCAGCCGATCTGGGGAGCCAGGAGTGTGGCCAGAACCGTCCCGGCCAGGTAGCCCAGCGGCATCGAAAGTTCCAGGAGGCCGATGATGCGGCCGCGCATCCGGGGCTCGAAGTAGTCCGAGACCAGGCTGTAGAGGCCGGGGTAACTGGAGTCATCGATCCCCGTCGAGGCCCGCGTGGCGACAAAGGTGCCGTAGTTCGGCGCCAGGGCGCTGAGCCAGGTGGTCGCGCCCCAGATGAAAGAGGCCAGGGCCAGGAGTTTGCTGCGCACAAAGCGGTCGTAGAGATAGCCCCATAGAGGGTAGCACACCGCGCCGACGATCAGCGCCCCGGTGAAGACGGCGCCCATCAGGTCCTCCTGGATGCCGAAGGTCTCCATGATGGGCGTGGTCAGCGGGCCGATCAGGAGTTTATCCACCTGGTGCAGGAACATGAAGATAAAGAAGAGGAAAACGACCGCCCAGCGATAGCGAGAGGAAGGCATCGCCTGCTCCTTTTCTCCGGCAACGCCGGAACGTTCCGGCAGGTTCCATCGGTCCGGCCTAGATTGTACCACGCCGGGGGCAAGCGGTCAACCTTGACGAATCTTCGGGATCATAGTACACTCAGGGATGGCGACCTTGCAGGTACTTTCCGAATTCAGGGGTACGGCCCCATGGCCGAGAAGGACAAGATACTGGTTGTAGATGACGATGCTTACGTCCGCCGCAGCCTGGCCGACGTCCTGCAGGAAGAGGGATATGCCGTGATCACGGCCCAGGACGGTCCGACGGCCTTGCGCCTCCTGTACGCCGAAAGGCCCGACCTGGTGATTCTGGACGTGATGATGCCGGATATGGACGGCTGGGAGGTCTGTCGGCGCATCCGGGAGATGACCGATATCCCCGTGCTGATGCTGACGGCCCGGGGGCAGGTTCGGGATCGGGTCAAAGGGCTGGACCTGGGGGCGGACGACTACCTGGTGAAACCGGTGGCGCTGGAAGAACTGCGGGCGCGGGTGCGGGCCGCCCTGCGTCGGGCGCGGATGCCACCGGCCGAAACGCCGCCGGAGGTCCTCACCTTCGACGGGGGTCGTCTGGCCGTAGACCTGCCGGCCGGGGAAGCCTACGTCGAAGGCACCCGCCTGAAGTTACGGCCGCTGGAACTGCGGCTGCTCACCTACCTGGTGCGCAACGCCGGCCGGCTGCTCACCTACGACCAGATTTTGGAAGCCGTCTGGGGCTATGAATACACCGGGGACCGGGCCAGCCTGAAACTCTACATCTGGCGGCTGCGGCAAAAGGTCGAACAAGACCCCGCGCACCCGCGCTGCATTCAGACCGTGCGCGGCCTCGGCTATCGCCTGATTCGCCCGGATTAGCCGTACCGTTTGCCTGCCTGAGAAAGGGGGCGGGGCGGGTTTTGCCCGCCCCGCTTTTGACCCCAGGCGAGGAGACGGCGGTGGCGATGCCGTTTAGCGCATCGGCCGGAGCCGGTCCGGGGAGGGCGGCTGGATGGGGCCGGGGATGTCCAAATAGGTGTGGGTATCCCCATCGCCGCTCGGCAGGTCTTCCCAGTTTCCGGCCTGGTCCACGGCTACCGTGGCAAAGTAGTAAGTTCCATTCCCGTCGCCGGCGTTGTAGAGGAAAACGGGGAGAGCCGGGGTGTTTGGACGAAAGACCAGGCCCGAGTCTTGCCACCCGGCCGACGAGTTGGGCACCCGAACCCAGAGATGCACCTCGGCCACGCCGCTGCCTTCATCGGTGTAATCGAAGGAAACCGGGATGGGCAGGCCAAAGGCTGCATAGGGGCTGCTGGCCTGCGACTGAGGAGGAGTGGTGTCGAGGATGGTCCGGCTATCGCCCTCGCCGGTCGGCAGCGCCTCCCAGTTCCCGGCCCGGTCTACGGCCACGGTGGCAAAGTGGTAGAGCCCCTCGCCGCATTCCGGTGAGTAGTGGAACACCCCCACGGCACTCTGGGAGGAAAGGCCGGTGTCATGCCAGCCCAGTGAACCGCAATGCGCCCAGAGGTAAACCTGGGATACGCCCAGGCCCTGATCTTGGGCCACGTAGGAGACCGCGATGGGTGCCGTATTGATCAGGCCGGGTGACTGGGCGGAGGAAGTCGGAGGGAAGGGGTCCACGGCCGGCGGCCGCCTCGGGACGTCAGGCGAGGTGTAATCCAGGTAGGTCTGGGTATCGCCCTGTCCCTCGGGCAACTTCTCCCAATTTCCGGCCGGGTCCACGGCCACGGTGGCGAAGAAGTAGAGGCCGCTGCCGTAGGCCGCCCGGTATGGGAAGACAAAACCGGTCTCATCCGGACCCGGCCGATACACCAGTCCGCTATCCTGCCAGCCGGCAACGGTGGCGTGAGCCACCCACAGGTGGATCTCTGCGACGCCGCTCAGGTTGTCGGAGAAGGTGAAGTTGACCGGGATGACCGTGCCGCGGACAAAGAAGGGGCTGAAAGCGCTCGAGGAAGGCGCGGTCATGTCCAGGAGGGTCCGGCTGTCGCCATCTCCTACCGGTTCGGGCTCCCAGTTGCCGGCCATATCCAGGGCTACGGTGGCGAAGCGGTAAAGGCCTTCACCACATTCCGCCTGGTAGTCAAAGGTGCCGGAAGTCTCGTAGGAAACCAGGCCGGTGTCATGCCACCAGGCCGAACCGCAGGAAGCCCAAAGGTGCACTTCGGCCACGCCGCTGCCCTGGTCCTTGGCGGTAAAGGCTACCGGGATGGCGGTCGTGTTGACCGCCGGTGGGGATTGCGCCTGCGAAGCAGGCGGCCAGGGGTCTTCCGGCGGAAGACCGGGGCTCTGAGCCCAGGCCAGTGCAGGCATGGCCAGGGCCAGGATAAGGATTCCGGTGACGATCCAGGTTACATTTCGGCCACGCATCTTGCTCCTCCTTGCGAGACTGCTTCCCCTTGCCCTATCGGCAGGGACCCGAGTCCTTTTCCTTCTGGTCACGTCGCCCGGACCCGGGAAAGGGCGGCGGAACCCTTGTCGCTTCTCTGCGTGGTCTCCTCGCCGTTGTCTCCTGGTTCCACGCTTTCAGTGGTGCTTTTATCCTAATCCGGCGGGGTAAGCAGAGCGTCAGCCGCGTGTTACCGTTTGGTAAACGGGCGAGGAACCTCGGGATGAGGCCGGTCGAAAGGTCCCGGGGATGAAAGAGCACAGGTTGGCCGCCCGCCCCGACACCAGGCATTTCCCCACCGGCTCACAGGGGACCGGGAAAACTCGGTTTGCGTTTTCCTCCGGGTTGTGGTAAACTTTGGCTGGCTTGCTCGAAGGCTCGATGAGGAGACCAGGGGCACGCAATGTCTGCCGGACGGACCTTTCGGATTCTGGTGATCAATCCGGGATCCACCTCGACCAAGGTGGCCCTCTTCGCGGATGAAACTCCCCTCCTCCAGGAAACGCTGCGTTACGATGCCTCCGAACTGGCCTCCTTCCCGCACATCGCCGACCAGTATGCCTTTCGGCGCGATACCATCCTGCGCTGGATGGAGGAGAACGGCATCGCCCTTTCCAGCCTGGATGCCGTGGTGGGACGGGGTGGCCTCTTCGGCCCGCTGGAGAGCGGCACCTACCGGGTGAACCCGGCCATGCTGGAGGAGATGCGCCGGCCGGGCCCCCGCGAGCACGCTTCCAACCTGGGCGTGCTCATCGCCCAGGAGATCGCCGATCGGGCCGGCATCCCGGCCTTTACGGTGGACCCCGTCTCGGTGGACGAGTTCGACGACCTGGCCCGCATCTCCGGCCTGGCCGAAATCGAGCGCAGAAGCCTTTCCCACGCCCTCAACATCAAGGCAGTGGCGCGCCGGGCCGCCGCCGATATGGGCCGGACGTACCCGGAGATGAACATGATCGTCGCCCACCTGGGCGGGGGCATCTCGGTGACCGCCCACCGGCGCGGGCGCATGGTGGATGTGAACAATGCCCTGGATGCCGGCCCCTTTTCCCCGGAGCGCTGCGGAACCCTCCCGCTGACCGACCTCCTGGAACTGTGCTACTCAGGCCGGTTCACCAAGGAGGAACTGAAGCGATACCTGGTCGGCCGCGGCGGGCTGGTCTCCCACCTGGGGACGAACTCGACCATCGAGGTGGAAAAGCGCATCGCCGCCGGCGATGCCCATGCCCTCCTGGTTTCCCAGGCCATGGCCTACCAGATCGCCAAGGAAATCGGTGCCATGGCCACCGTGCTCAAGGGCGAGGTGGAGGTGATCGTCCTCACCGGTGGGGTGGCCCACTGGAAGGACTTGGTGGCGTGGATCCGCGAGCGGGTGGCCTTTATCGCCCCGGTGATGGTCTACCCAGGCGAGGACGAGATGCTGGCCCTGGCCCAGGGGGCGCTGCGGGTGCTCCGGGGTGAGGAAGAGGCCAAGACGTATGTGCCGCGCCGATCCTCGATCCGACACGGGGGAGTCGCCGATGGCTGAGGATAAACTGAAGGATCTCCCAGAGGCTTTCCAGGCGGACATTCGTCGGGCGGTCGAGATTCTCCGAGCCGCAGGGTGCACGGAGATTTTTCTGTTCGGTTCCGCCGCCGCCGGAACGGCCGAAAGCCGGTCGGACATCGATTTGGCCGTCCGTGGATGTCCTTCAAATCAATTTTTTAATCTTTTAGGAAAACTCCTTTGGGAACTGAACCACCCGGTTGACCTGATCGACCTGGATGCCCAGGATGCCTTCGCCAGGTTTTTAGAGGAGCGGGGAAAACTTGTACGAGTTGGCTGAGGAAAGCAAAGCGCGGATCATCTTTGAGATCGAGCAGATCGATCGGCTGCTCCAGACATATGCCGATCTGCTGAAGCGTCTGCGGCAGCATGAACCTGATCTGGTAGAAGTTACGGCCGCGGCCTCTATACTTCATTCGTTCTATAACGGTCTGGAAAACATCTTTCTCGTCATCGTCGGCGAAATTGACCGGGAAATTCCCTTTTTTAGCCCCTTAGCGCCGAAGAGGCGGTTTCGGAAAGGCCGTCGGCATGTCTGCCGTCCCATCCGGCTGGAAGAAAAGACCATGGAGGCCGACGTGACCGAGATGATCGTCCGGCTGAGAGAACATATGCCCCTGCTGGCCGAGACATACCACGTGAGAGGGCTGGAGATATGCGGTGCCTACGCGTGCGGCCAGCAGCGGGCCAGACTGGTGCACGGATACTTCGGAGTGGAGTTCGATGTTCTCTGAAAGCGGAGGTGTCCATGGCCATTCGTAACTTTGCCCAACTGCGCGAGGAGGCCAAGAAGGTTGGCCCCCGGGTGGTGGCCATCGCCGACGCCCAGGATCATGAGGCGCTTCTGGCGGCCCGGGATGCGGAGGAACGCGGCATCGCCCACTTTATCCTCATCGGCGACCGCGCCGCCATCGAGGCCGAGGCGGAGGCCCACCAGGTGGACATCCGCAATATGAAGATTGTGGAGGAAAGCGATCGCCGGGCCGCCGCCCGCCGGGCCATGGAGATGCTGGCCCGGGGCGAAGCCCACTGCGCCATGAAGGGGAAAATCTTTACCGCCGATTTCCTGAAAGCGGCGCTGGACCCGGCGGTGGGGCTGCGCACCGGCAAACTCCTCACCCACGTGGCCGTCTTTGACATCCCCGGCTTCGACCGGCTGATCCTCCTGAGCGATGCCGGCGTCATCGTCGCCCCGACCCTGGAGGAAAAGGTCCACATCGTCCAGAACGCCATTGACGTGGCCCACCGCCTGGGCATCGAGATGCCCCGGGTGGCCGTGCTGGCCGCCGCCGAGATGGTCAACCCCAAGATTCCCTCGACCATGGATGCGGCCAACCTTTCCAAGATGGCCGACCGGGGGCAGATCTACGGCGGTATTGTAGATGGGCCGCTGGCCCTGGATAACGCCATCTCCCTGGAGGCGGCCCGCATCAAGGGCATTCGGGGAGAGGTGGCCGGCCGGGCCGACATCCTCATCGCCCCGGACCTGGAAGCCGGCAACGCCCTGGCCAAGGCCATCATCTACTTCGCCCATAGCGATATGGCCGGCGTGGTCGTCGGCGCCCGGATGCCGCTCATCCTCCCCTCCCGCGCCGACACCCACGAGGCCAAGATGATGTCCATCGTGCTGGGGGTGCTGATGTCGGCGTGAGAGGGGCATGTTGCGTATTGCGTATTCCGTAGGAGGAGGGCTGATGATTGAGGTGCGATTTCACGGGCGCGGAGGGCAGGGCGTGGTGATCGCCTCCGAGGTGCTGGCCGACGCCGCTTTCCGCGAGGGCAAGCGGGTGCAGGCCTTTCCCTCCTTCGGCGTGGAACGTCGGGGGGCACCGGTGCTGGCCTTTACCCGAATCGACGACCGGCCGATTCGGCTGCGCTGCCAGATTTACGAGCCGGACCACGTCGTCATCCTCGACCCAACGCTTCTGGAGGTGATGGACGTCACCGCCGGCCTGAAGGAAGGCGGTACCGTCCTCCTCAACAGCGCCGACCCGCCGGAATCGTTCGGCCTGCACGGCCGTTTCCGCGTGGGCACGGTGGACGCCAACCACATCGCCTTCAAGTACCACCTGGGACCGCGCAACGCCCCCATCGTCAACACTTCTATCCTGGGGGCCTTTGCCCGGCTGACCGGAATCGTGGGCCTGGAAGCGCTCTGCGCCGCCGTATACGAAGCCGTGCCGATCCGCCCCGAGGAAAACGTCGCCGCCGTGCGCGAAGCCTATGAGTCGCTTCGTTCCACCGGATGAGGATGGCCGAGATATTCTGGATGAAACTGGACGAAAGACAACCCTCGCCGACAGCCGTAAAATGGAGGAACCTCCCATGCCCAAACATGAAGCCAGAGTGATCGTCTTCCGCTCGGCGGCGGAGATGCCCCCGATGCCGGCCTCCGTCGCCACCACCCTGTATAACAAGACCGGCTCCTGGCGCTACATCCGCCCCGTCTACCGGGAGCGAACCCCGCCCTGCAACGAGGCCTGCCCGGCCGGGGAGGACATCGTGGCCTACCTGGGCCTGGTGGCCGACGGGCGCTTCGCCGAGGCCTGGGAGGTGCTGCGGCGGGAAAACCCGCTTCCGGGCGTCTGCGGCCGGGTCTGCCCTCATCCCTGCGAGACGCAGTGCAACCGCGAGCGGCTGGGAGGAGCCATCGCCATCCACCACGTGGAGCGCTTCCTCTCCGACTGGGCGGCAGAACACGGCCTGGTGCCCCCGCCGCAGAGGCCCACCCGGCGGGAACGCATCGCCGTCGTCGGGAGCGGGCCGGCCGGCCTCTCCTGCGCCTACCACCTGGCCCGAAAAGGCTACCCCGTCACCATCTTCGAGGCCGAGGCCCTCCCCGGCGGGCTGCTCCGCACCGGCATCCCGGCCTACCGCCTGCCCCGCGAGGTCCTGGACCGGGAGATCGCCGCCATCGAGGCCCTGGGCGTGGAGATTCGCACCGGAATGCGCCTGGGCGGAAACCTCTCCTGGGACGACCTCTCCCCCTACGCCGCCGTCTTCCTGGCCCTGGGTCAGCCGCTGAGCCGAAAACTGGACATCCCCGGGGAAGAGGCCCAGGGGGTCCTGCACGGCCTCTCCTTCCTCCGCCGCCTCAACCTGGGCGAACGGGTGGAGATCGGCCGGCGCGTGGCCGTCATCGGCGGCGGGAACACCGCCATGGACGCGGCCCGCGTTGCCCGCCGGCTCGGTTCCGAGGTCACCGTCCTCTACCGCCGCTCCCGCGCCGAGATGCCGGCCATCGCTGAAGAAGTCCAGGAAGCCGAGGAGGAAGGGGTCCGCTTCCACTTCCTGGCCGCGCCGGTGGAAGTGCTCGCACAGGACGGGCGTGTCCACGGCCTGCGCTGCGTCCGGATGCGCCTGGGCGAGCCGGATGCCTCGGGCCGGCGCCGGCCGGAGCCGATTCCCGGAAGCGAGTTCACCCTGGAGGTGGATACCGTCATCCCGGCCCTGGGGCAGGAGGCGGATCTGAGCGCCCTGCCCGAGGACATCCGCCGGGAACGGGGGGCCATCGCCATCGCGCCCACCGGGGCCACCACCCGGCCCGGCGTCTATGCCGGCGGCGACGTCGCCACCGGCTTCGGCACCGTCACCGCCGCCATCGGCTCCGGAAAACGCGCCGCCATCGCCATCGACC
Source organism: Chloroflexia bacterium (assembly GCA_049970175.1). Lineage (GTDB taxonomy): Bacteria > Chloroflexota > Chloroflexia > DTKN01 > DTKN01 > JASFBA01. The sequence continues at coordinate 23,091 of JBMFNL010000025.1, read as the reverse complement.
TGGCCCTGCGGGGCGAGGCGCTCCCCGAATTTCCCGCCCTGAGCCACAACATGCGCGTGGCCCCGCGCCCGGTCTCGCCCGAGGTGGTAGCCTTCGAGGAACTGAACCCGGCCTACCTGCATCCCATCCCCCGGCCGGCCGAACGCCTCCGCCCGGTTCCGGAACGCCTGGGCGATTTCGGCGAGGTCAACCCCGGCCTGGACCTGGAGACGGTCGTCGCCGAGGGGCAGCGCTGCTTCTCCTGCGGCACCTGCAACCGCTGCGACAACTGCCTGATCTTTTGCCCGGACGTGAGCATCCGCCGCCGGGGCGATTGGACGAGCGCCTACCCCACCTACCCGTATTTTGAAGTGGATTACGACTACTGCAAGGGCTGCGGCATCTGCGCCAGCGAGTGCCCCCGGCGCGCCATCACCATGGAGGAGGAACTGCTATGGAGAAAGTGATCACCGGGAACTATGCCGTCTCCTACGGGGCCAAACTGGCCCGCGCCCAGGTCATCGCCGCCTACCCGATCACGCCGCAGACCTCCATCATCGAGAAACTGGCCTCCTTCTGCGCCGACGGCGAACTGGAGGCCGTCTTCATCAAGGTCGAATCGGAGCATTCGGCCATGGCCGCCTGCATCGGGGCCTCGGCCGCCGGAGCCCGGGCCTTTACCGCCACCTCGGGACAGGGCCTGCTCCTCATGCACGAGATGTTGCACTGGGCGGCCGGCGGGCGTCACCCCATCGTCATGGGCGCGGTCAACCGGGGCATCGCCCCCGGCTGGTCGGTCTGGACCGAACAGAGCGATACCCTGGCCCAACGCGATACCGGCTGGATTCAGTACTACTGCGAAAGCAACCAGGAGGTGCTGGATACCGTCATCCAGGCCTTCAGGGTGGCCGAGACGGTCTACCTGCCGGCCATGGTCGTCCTCGATGCCTTCGTCCTCTCCCATACCTCGGAAGCCGTGGACATCCCCGACCAGGAACTCGTGGACCGCTACCTCCCGCCCTTCCGCCCGCAGTGGAAACTGGATGTGGATGACCCCCACGCCTTCGGTGCGCTGGTCACCCCCGGCGAATGGTTCGAACTGCGCTACAAAATTCAGCAGGCCATGAACAAAGCCCTGGAGGTGGCCCGGCAGGCCGATGAGGAATACGGCCGGATGTTCGGCCGAACGTGGGGGCTGGTGGAATCGTACCGGATGGAGGGGGCCGAGGTGGCCCTGGTTACCTCCAGCACCATCACCAGCACCGCCCGCGAGGTCGTGGACGAGGTGCGCGCCGCGGGTCTCCCCATCGGGTTGGTCAAGGTGCGTCTCTTCCGTCCCTTCCCCGTTTCGGATATCGTCCAGGCCCTGCGGGGTGTGAAGAAGGTGGCCGTCCTGGACCGCAACCTGACCTTTGGTCAGTGCGGCGTCTTTGGGGAGGAGATCCAGGCGGCCCTCTACAACACGCCGCTGCGGCCGCCGCTCTTTGACTTTGTCCTGGGGCTGGGCGGCCGCGACGTAACCCCGGCGACGATTCGCGAGGTGATCCGCTATACGCTGGAGCACGACGCGCCGGACGCGCCGATCATCTGGATAGGGGTAAAACGATGAGCGAGACGAAACTTCTGGGACATCGGCCGAATTACCTCCTCCCGGAGGAGGAACTCCTTTTGCAGGGCCACGTGGCCTGCCCGGGCTGCGGGGCCTCCCTTTCCATGCGTTACGCCCTGAAAGCACTGGGGAAACAGACCGTCGTGGTCATTCCGGCCTGCTGCTGGTCCATCATCGCCGGCCCCTTTCCCTACTCCTCCCTGGAGGTGCCGATCTACCACACCGCCTTCGAGACCACCGGGGCGCTCTGTTCGGGCGTCCGGGCCGCGCTCCAGATTCTCGGCAAGAAGGACATCACGGTGATGGGCTGGGCCGGCGACGGCGGCACCTTCGACATCGGCATCCAGGCCCTTTCAGGCGCGGTCGAGCGCAACGAGGACTTTATCTACGTCTGCTACGACAACGAGGCCTATATGAACACCGGCATCCAGCGCTCCTCGGCCACCCCCTGGCTGGCCTGGACCACCACCACGCCCACGGCTCACCCCAAAGACGAGCCGAAGAAGGACATCGTGGCCATCATGGCCGCCCACCGTATCCCCTACGTGGCCACCGCCACGGTGGGCTTTCCGGAGGATATGATTCGCAAATTCCGCAAGGCCCGTTCCATCCGGGGGGCCAAATTCCTGCACCTCCTCAGTCCCTGCCCGCCCGGCTGGCGGGCCGAGGCCGCCGACACCATCCGCCTGACCCGCCTGGCCGTGCAGAGCAAGGTCTTCCCGCTCTACGAGGTGGAAAACGGGGAACGGTACACCATCACCGTCTGGCCCGAGCCGGAAGTGCCGGTGCGGGAATACCTGACGCTCCAGGGACGCTTCCGCCACCTGACCGAGGAGCAGGTGGACCGGATTCAGCAGGAAGTGGACCGGAACTGGGCGCGGCTGGTGAAACGGGCTCAGGAAAGCGCTGAGGACCCCTCACCCTATGCCCCCTAAACCGGGGGTTCGGGGCGAGGAGGGCCGATGTCCTGGATAGACGCCCTTCCGCTCCTCCTTCTGGCGACGCTCTGCGCCGGCTTCTACGCCCTGCTCGGCGCACGCGGCTACCGCCGGCTCCTGATCGGGTGGCTTTCCAGCCTGGCCGGGGCCATCCTGGGATATGTCCTGGGCCACGCCATCGGGCTGAGCCGTCCCCTCTGGCTGGGCTCTCTCCCCTGGCTGGAAGCCGCCTTGGGCGCCATCCTCCTGCAGGTGGTTGCCTCGCGCCTGCGGGTGTGATATAATGGGCGTAAACCGAGATCGTGGAGGTCGCCGTGTCCGAAGAGACCCCTTCTCCCCAAACGGTTCCGGAGCGGAAGGAACGCCAAGTTTCCCCGTTCCTCTGGATCAGCCTGGCCATCATCGGCCTGACGCTGGCCGTCCCGATCGGCCTGGCCTTTGTGCCCCGGGCGACCATGGCCCACCTCCGGGACATCGCCGTCGTCCTGCTGGTCATCCTGCTCTTTTTCTTCCTGCTCCTTCTCCTACTCCTCCTGGGCGCCCTCATCGTCGCCGTCCGGACGCTCGGCGCCCGGCTGGACCAGGTCCTGCAACGCGGCGGCGCGGTCCTGGACGAACTCAAGGGCACGGCGGCCACGGTCAGGGGCACGGCCGGCTTTATCGGCGAGCGCCTGTCCTCTCCCTGGATCCGCCTCTCGGCCTGGGCTGAGGGGGTGGGCCAGGGCGTACGGACCTTTTTCCAGGGAAAGAAACCGTCAGGAGGTGCCCAATGAGCGAAAATCGCAACGGTGGTTTCGGCTGGTTTCTCTTCGGCTTCCTGCTGGGCGGGCTGGTCGGGGCGGCCATTGCCCTGGCCTATGCCCCTGAGAAAGGCGAGCAGGTACGCGAGCGACTGCGGGAAAGGGGCATCGAACTCCAGGGGCGGGCCCAGCAGGCGGTGGGGCAGGTTCGCGAGCGCCTGACCGAACTGGGCAGGCAGGCTCAGGTGCAAATCGGCCAGGTGCGCGAGCAGGTGGAAAAGGGCTTGCAGACCGCCCGTGAGCAGATCGAGGAGGAGATTCAGACGGCGCAGGAGCAAGCCCAGGCGGCACCGCGGCGGGTGCGTCGGACCCGGAAAGCGGCCCCGCCCGAGGCAGGCGAGGCCGTCTGAGGCTGGGCGCGCTTGAGGCCGGCTGGAAATGGTCATGAGCAACGTGCAGGGCAGCGCCGATTGGTCTGTGCGCCTGGCCGAACTGGAAGGCCGGCTGCGTCTCCTGGAACGGGAATATCAATCGCAGCGCCAGGAACTGCGTGCCGCTTATCAGGAGATTCAGGTCCTTTCCGGCCTGCAGGACGTGGCCCTGGCCCTGGCTTCCACGCTGGAGCCGGAGCCGCTCCTCCGGCGTATCGTCAGCGCGGCCATGGAACTCATGCACGCCCAGGGGGCTTCCCTGCTCCTCCTCACCGAGCGGGGCGACCTGGTCTTTCAGGTGGTGGATGGGGCGGTCAGCCGGCAACTCGTCGGCCGGCGGCTCCGGGTGGGGGAGGGCATCTCCGGCTGGGTGGCTCAGACGGGCGAGCCGGCCCTGGTGAACGATGTCCAGAGCGACCCGCGTTTCTCCCACGAGGCCGACGCGGATACGGGCTTTCGTACCGAATCGCTCCTCTGCGTGCCGCTCGAGTTCCAGGGAAGGCTGCTGGGCGTCCTGACCGTGGTCAACAAGACCGACCCGGCCGGCTTCGAGCCCAAGGACCTGAAGTGGCTCAAGGCCCTGGCCGCCATGGCATCCGTGGCCATCGAGAACTCTCGCCTCTACAACCGCCTGCGCGAGGAACGCGACCGCGTGCTCATCGCCCAGGAGGAACTGCGCAAGAAACTGGCCCGCGACCTGCACGACGGCCCCACCCAGACCGTCTCCACCATCGTGATGCAGATCGAGTTCCTCAAGAAACTTCTGGAGAAAGAGCCGGACAAGGTGGCCGCCGAACTGGACCGCCTGAGCCGGTCGGGCCAGCAGGCCGTACACGAGATGCGCACCATGCTCTTTGACCTGCGGCCGCTGGTCTTGGAGACCCAGGGCCTGCCGGCCGCGCTCCAACTCTTCACCGAGCGCCATCAGGTCGAGGGACGGGCGCGCCTGCACCTCTATCTGGATGAAAGTGTGGGACGTTACCCGGCCCCGGTCGAGGGGGCCGTCTTCAGCATCGTCCAGGAGGCGGTCAACAACGCCCTCAAGCATGCCCAGGCCCAGAACATCTGGCTGCGCCTGTGCGAAAAGGGGGATATGCTGGTCGTGGAAGTCGAGGATGACGGGGTGGGTTTCAGCCTGGAGGACGTCCTCCAGGCCTATGAGGACCGGGAACGCTTCGGCCTGCTCAGCATGCGCGAGCGGGCCGAACTGCTCGGCGGCGAACTGACGATCGTCTCTGCCCCCGGCCAGGGCACCACCGTGATGCTGCGCATCCCCATGGGGCGCACCCAGGAGGGAAAGGAATGTACCGAAAATACTCCCGGCGAGTCCGCGGCTGTCTCCTGAGTTTCCTGACGGTGGGTGGGGCCGTCGGCATCCTCCTGGCCGTCCTGGTGATTGTCGGCTTGCTCCTGCTTGCCTTCTTCCCCGGGCCGGCGCTGGGCGTTCTGAGCGGCCTGCTGCACCTGCCGACGCCGACGGCGCTTCCCACCCCGACCCCGGTCCCTCCCCCGGCCACCCATACGCCCTACCCGACCGCCTCCCCGATGCCGACCTATACGCCCTGGCCGACCTATACGCCGCTTCCCACAATGACGCCGTTTCCCACCTACACGCCCCCATCCACCTCCACTCCCTACCCCACCTACACGCCGCCGCCCACCTATACCCCCTTCCCGACCCTCACCCTCACGGCGACGCCCACCCCGTCGCCGACGGCCACGCCGACCCCCCAGCCCACCGCGGCTTCCTCTTCGATGAGTGCCACCCGCGGCCCGCTCCAGCAACCCAGGCCCTGACCGGGGGAAGAAATGGCCATCGTCCTGGACCGGAGCATCTGCCGGGACATCGAGACCTCCCTGAACCTGGAGTGGCTGGTGACCAACGGTCTGGGCGGCTATGCCTCTTCGACCATCGTGGGGGCCAACACGCGCCGCTACCACGGCCTGCTGGTAGCCGCCATCGCCTCCCCTCGGGAGCGTTTCGTCCTTCTTTCCAAAGTGGACGAGGAGATCGAAGCCGAGGGCGTGCCCTATTCCCTGGGCACCAACGAGTATACGCCGGCTACCATCCATCCCTGCGGATTCGTGCACCTGGAGGAATTTCGGCTGGAGGACGGCCTGCCGGTCTGGCTCTACCGTGGCGGGGAATGGGAACTGGAGAAACGGGTCTGGATGGCCTATGGGCAGAACACCACCTACATCCGCTACGCCCTCCGCCGGGCTCCCGGCCCGGTGACGCTGACGCTGCGCCCTCTGGCCAACTACCGCAACTTTCACCAGGAGACCCGGGGCCGGGTGGACTGGGATTTCCTGCACGTCGAAGCCGACGAACGCGGCTGCTGCATCCTGCGCGCTTACGAAGGCGCCCACCCCTACATCCTGCGCGCCGTCCCGCCGATGGAACACATCCCCACCGGGGTATGGTACTGGAACTTTTTGCACCGGCGCGAGCGGGAACGCGGCCTGGACTACACCGAGGACCTCTACGCCCCCGGCGTGCTGCGCTGCCGTCTGCACCCCGGCGAAAGCCAGACCCTGATCGCCAGCGCCGAGCCGGCCGAACACATCGACCCGAACGCGGAACGCGCCCTGGAGCGCGAACGGGCCCGCCGGCGGGCGCTCCTGGAGCGGAGCGGCCTGGCCTCCGAGCGGGAGGAAATCCGGCAACTCGTGCTGGCCGCCGACCAGTTCATCGTCCACCGTCCACCCACCGCCGCTGCCGCCCTGCCCTACGGCCTGTCGCCGGTGACCATCATCGCCGGTTATCCCTGGTTCGGCGACTGGGGACGCGATACCATGATCGCTCTGCCGGGGCTTTTCCTTTCCACCCGGCGTTATGAGGAGGCGGCCGGCCTCCTGCGCACCTACGCCCGCTACGTGGATCAAGGGATGCTCCCCAACCGCTTTCCCGAGGAGGGCGAGGTCCCCGAATACAACACCGTGGACGCCACGCTGCACTTTTTCACCGCCCTCTGGTCCTACCTCCAGGCCACCGGCGACCTGGACCTGGCCGGCGAACTCTATCCCCTCCTGGTCGAGATCGTGCAGTGGCACATCCGGGGGACCCGCCACGGCATCCAGGTGGATCCGTCCGACGGGTTGCTCCGGGCCGGCGTCCCGGGCGTACAGTTGACCTGGATGGACGCCAAGGTCGAGGACTGGGTGGTCACGCCCCGTTACGGCAAGCCGGTGGAGGTGAACGCCCTCTGGTACAACGCCCTGCGCATCCTGGGCGAGGTGGGGCGGAAATTGGGGCGGCGGGCCGGCCGGAAGGAGGCCCGGGCCCTGGCCGAACGCATCGCCGAGACCTTCCCCGGCCGCTTCTGGTACGCCCCCGGGGGCTACCTCTACGACGTTGTGGACGGCCCCTCCGGCGACGACCCCTCCCTGCGCCCCAACCAGTTGCTGGCCCTCTCCCTGCCCTTTCCCCTCATCTCCGGGGAGCCGGCCCGTTCCATCCTGGAGGTGGTGGGGCGCGAACTCCTCACCCCCTACGGGCTGCGCACCCTTTCCCCGAAGGACCCGGCCTACCACGGACGCTACGAGGGCGACCTCTGGCAGCGCGACGCCGCCTACCACCAGGGCACCGTCTGGGCCTGGCTGATCGGCCCCTACTGCACGGCCCTGCGTCGCGTCTACGGTCCCTCGGCCGATACCCGGCGCCTGCTGGAGCGGCTTCTGGGCCACCTCCGCCAGGCCGGCCTGGGCACCGTAAGCGAAATCTTTGACGGCGATCCCCCCTATACCCCCCGGGGCTGCATCGCCCAGGCCTGGAGCGTGGCCGAGGTGCTGCGGGCCTGGGTGGAGGGCGGCCCCTGAGGTGGCCCGCTCCCGTACCGGCCCGGACGCAGGATGCCGGTGGTTTGGACGTGAAAAGGTGAAACGCTTTTGGAGGCGAACATGCGCCGAACGTTCTCCGAAATCCTGCTCGTTTTCCTCTTCTTGTCTCTCCTCTTTCCGGCCGGCCTCCAGGCCGCCACGGCTTCCAAGATAGACCCCGACCTCTTCCAGGAACTGGCCCGGGCCCCCGGCGGCGTGGATTCCTTCCTCGTCCTGCTCCACGAACAGGCCGACCTCCGCGCCGCCGTAACGATCGAGGGGCATGCCGCCCGCGCCGCCTACGTGTACCAGACCCTCCGGGCCACGGCCAAACGCAGCCAGGCCCGGCTGAGCGCCGACCTCGCCGCCTGGGGCATCCCCTACCGGCCCTTTTTCCTGGTAAACGCCATCCAGGTGACCGGGGACCTCTCCCTGGCCTACCGCCTGGCCGAGCGGGAAGAAGTGGCCCGCATCGTGGCCGACCCCTCCTTCAGCGGCCTGGACGACCCTCCGCCCGGCCCCCCCGGCCCGCCGGCCGTGGACGGCATCGAATGGAACATCGCCCGCGTCCACGCTCCCGAGGTCTGGGCCCTCGGCTATACCGGGCAGGGGATCGTCGTCGGCAGCGTGGATACCGGCGTGCAGTACGACCACCCCGCCCTGGTGAACCAGTATCGGGGCAACCTGGGCGGCGGAAACTTTGATCACAACTATAACTGGCACGATGCCTTCGGGGAATACGCCGTGCCTACCGACCCCAACGGCCACGGCACCCACACCACCGGCACCATGGTCGGGAGCGACGATCCGGCCCATCCGATCAGCGCCACCAACGCCATCGGCGTGGCCCCGGGCGCACAGTGGATCGCCTGCAAGGTGAGTTCTTCCGGCGGCGTCTGGAAGGCCTCCAAGTATATCGAGTGCTGGGAATGGATGCTGGCCCCGACCGACCTGAACGGGCAGAACCCTCGCCCAGACCTGGCCGCCCACGTGGTGAACAACTCCTGGTCCTGCCCCGGAAGCGAGGGCTGCGACCCGGACACGCTCCTTCTGGCCGCCCGCGCCCTCTACGCCGCCGGCATCGCCATCGTCAAATCGGCGGGGAATTCCGGCTCGGCCTGCCAGACCCTCACCAACCCCAGCCACTACCGGGAACTCCTGGCCGTGGGCGCCTTCAACTCCAGCGACCAGATCGCCTCCTTCTCCAGCCGGGGGCCGGCCGTTTACCAGGGCGAAACCTACGTGAAGCCGGACCTGGCCGCTCCGGGGGTCGGCGTCCGCTCGAGCATCCCGGGCGGCGGTTACACTTCCTATTCCGGCACGTCCATGGCCTCGCCCCATGTGGCCGGCCTGATCGCCCTCCTCTGGTCGGCCTGCCCCGAACTCGTCGGCCGGCTGGAGGCCACCTTCCAGGTCGTCGAGGAGAGCGCCGAGCCGAGGATGGATCTGCAATGCCCGCCCAACGGGCCCGACGGCCGGCCCAACAACGTCTGGGGCTGGGGAATCGCCGACGCCCTCGCCGCCGTGCAGGCCGGAGGACAACTGGGGGCACTCTCCGGCACCGTAACCGAATCCGGCACCGGGGAAGCACTCCCCGGAGCACGCCTCGAGGTCGTCCGGAGCGATAGCCGCTTCTCCCGTTCCGTCCTCTCCGACCCGACCGGTTTCTACAGCCTGACCCTCCCGGCGGCGACCTACGAACTCACCGCCACCCTCTACGGCTACCTCCCGACCACCGCCACCGGCATCGTGGTCGTCAGCCACACCGTCACCCCGCTGGACCTGATCCTCGAACCTGCCCCCGTCTACACCCTTTCGGGCACCGTCACCGATGCCACCACCGGAGCGCCGCTGCGGGCCACCCTAAGCCTGGAGGATGCGCCGGTGCAGGCCTCGACCGACCCGGCCACCGGCCGCTATAGCGTCTCGGTGGCCCAGGGGACGTATGTGCTGCACGCCGGCAGCCCCGGTTACGTCCCGGAGTCGCGCCCGGTGGTCATCCAGGGGAATCGGGTGGAGGATTTCGCCCTGGAGCCGGCCGCCTCCTACTTCCTGCGCAAAAGCACCGCTCCCTGCGGGCCGGCCTTTTCCTGGATCGACATCACCGCCGGCGGCCAGCCGTACTACCTGGGCGATGATGCCAGCACCTGGGTCTCCATCGGCGGCACCTTCCCCTTTTACGGCACCGTCTACAACTCCTTCTATATCGGCTCCAACGGCCAGATCGTCTTTGGTTCCGGCGCCGGGGCCGGCTGGCCCGGCGGCAACACCATCCCCTCCACCTTTGCCCCCAACAACGCCGTCTACGCTTTCTGGGACGACCTCAACCCGGCTAACGGCAGCCAGGGAACTATTTACACCCAATTGGTGGACGGCCACCTCTTGGTCATCGAGTTCTACCAGGTGCAACATTACCCTAGCGGAAACCCCGAGACCTTCGAGGTCATCCTGGACCTGGATAGCGGGGCCATCCTCCTCCAGTACCTGACCGTCAGCGATGCCCGGCAGACCGCCGTGGGTATCGAGAATGCCGACGGCACATCCGGCCTGCTCTACGCCTTCCACAACCCGGCCCTGCTGACCGACGGGCTGGCCCTGGCCTTTTACCCGGTGCAGGGCGAGCATCCCGCCGAACAGGGGCTGGGCATCCTTTCCGGCACGGTGGTCGTCTCGGGCACCGGGGCGCCCATCGCCGGAGCCTCCGTCCGGGCCGAGGCCCTGACCGGCGGGGGCATCTTCACCGCCACGACCGGCGGAAGCGGGGCCTACTCCCTGACCCTCTGCGCCGATGGATATACCGTCGTCGCCTCGGCGGCCGGCTATTTCCCGGGCGCCCCGGCTGGGACGGCCGTCTACAGCGGCTCGACCACGTCCTTGGACCTGGTCCTGGAGCCGATTTGTGAGCCGGTGCGGGAGGCCGGCTTCTCCTGGCAACCGCTCACCCCCACGGCCGGCCTGCCGGTCACCTTCACCGCCTATGCCTCGGGGACGCTCCCCATCACCTACACCTGGAACCTGGGGGACGGCACGCTTGCCCAGGGGCAGGTCATCACCCATACCTACGCGACGGCCGGCCCCTACACCGTGACCCTAACGGCAACCAACTGCGTGACGGCCACGGCCACCGCCGCCCACCTCCTCACCGTCCTTGCCCCGCCGTGCGAGCCGGTGCGGGAGGCCGGTTTCTCCTGGCAACCGCTCACCCCCACGGCCGGCCTGCCGGTCACCTTCACCGCCTATGCCTCGGGGACGCTCCCCATCACCTACACCTGGAACCTGGGGGACGGCACGCTTGCCCAGGGGCAGGTCATCACCCATACCTACGCGACGGCCGGCCCCTACACCGTGACCCTAACGGCAACCAACTGCGTGACGGCCACGGCCACCGCCGCCCACCTCCTCACCGTCCTTGCCCCGCCGTGCGAGCCGGTGCGGGAGGCCGGTTTCTCCTGGCAACCGCTCACCCCCACGGCCGGCCTGCCGGTCACCTTCACCGCCTATGCCTCGGGGACGCTCCCCATCACCTACACCTGGAACCTGGGGGACGGCACGCTTGCCCAGGGGCAGGTCATCACCCATACCTACGCGACGGCCGGCCCCTACACCGTGACCCTGACGGCGACCAACCCCTGCGGCACGGACGGACGCGTTCGCCGAATCGTCGTCCTGTCCCCTTCCCCGGTCCGGTACCGGATTTACCTGCCGCTGGTCCAGAAGGGGTACGGGCCGTAGGTTGACTCAGGTGAAAAAGGGGGGACGCGGCCGGGAAGTTGGCCGCGTCCCCCAAGAAGTTTTTCGTCCCCTGACCTTCGCCTCCTACCGCAGTTCATACATCGGCCGCTCGCTCACCGGCTCGTTGATGTAGAGGTTGCCCTTGTGAATCTTCAGGTTGAAGCCGCAGGCCGGGTTGGTGCAGACCCAGGCTTTGAAGATCACCGTGGCCCCATCCTGCCCGTAATCCGAGAGCGGCACCAGCACCCCTTGCTGGCACTTCTGACACCTGGGCCAGATCGAATCCATCGCCACACCTCCTCCTCAGCACATCCGCGAAGCCGTCCTCGCATTCCGGAAACTTCCCAGTTTGTGCCTCCGAGCACAACCTAGAAACCATCATACCACAGGATGCTGCCGGACGCAAATCGCCGCATTCACTCATGTAAAATCTTACCGAAGGTTTCCAACTGACATCCGCTCATAAATCCCACCTAGGCCCTTTAGGTCGAGTAGCGGCTTGGGTTGAGTAGCGCGATAGCGCGTATCGAAACCAGCGTATCGAGACCTTACGGCGGCCCCCGACCGGCCGCGACGGGCCCCAAATCGCCTCCGCGACGGCCGTCCCCCGCCATCTCAACAGCGTTTCGGGCCGCCATTCGTGCCAGAACGAGTTATGAGTGGATGTCAGTTTCCAATGTTTGACTTTTGCCAAAGCCCCGGGTATAATTGAATACAGAGTTTTCCAAGCCTGGACCTAGGCCAACCGCATCATCTTCCAACCGCCATCCTTCGCGGTTGGTACGCAGTTTCACAAATTCGTATCGAGTATCCTGGCCGAATTCGCAGAAAATCATCCGGTATTTGAGCCTTCCACCTGGAACTTGCTAACGTTCCACTGTAGTTAGAAAGGAGGTGATCCGGCCCATCTTCGATTCGGACGGCGAAGATTCGGTAACGCCTTGGGAGGTGTTCCTATGAACCGATTCAAGCCCACACTGTGGATCTTCCTTCTCGTCCTTTCGCTGGCGGCCATTCCGGCCGTCTCGGCCCAGAGCGCTCCGGGGAGCGAGAAGATCGAGCCGGCCCTCCTGGAGCAGTTCGCCGAGGGCCGGGCCGACTTCATCGTGGTCATGGCCGCCCAGGCCGACCTGAGCGCCGCCTACACCATCCGCGACTGGAACGCCCGCGGCCGCTACGTCTACGAAATGCTCTGGAAAACGGCCCGGACCAGCCAGGCCCGGGCCCAGGAGTACCTGAAAGAACGGGGGCTGGCCTTCCAAACCTTCATCGCCGGTAACGAAATCTACGTCTGGTTCGGCGACCTCCAGACCGCCCAGGCCCTGGCCGGCCTCCCCGAAGTGGCCTATATCCGCGCGCCCCGGACGTACTCCATCGATCCCGTGGTCTCCTCTCCCGAACCGGCAGCCGCCCCCCAGGCGCTGGACTGGGGCATTGTGGATACCGGGGCCGACCAGTTCTGGGCCAACTTTGGCGCGCAGGGCGACGGCATCGTGGTCGCCAACATCGATACCGGCGTGCAGTGGAACCACCCCGCCCTGGACCAGGCCTACCTCTGCCCGGACAACCCCACCAGCCCCCGTTGCTGGCGCGACCCCAGCAACATCTGCGGCAACACGGTCTGCGATAACAACGGCCACGGCACCCACACCATGGGCACGATGGTCGGCGACGACGACCCCGCGCTTCCCTACCAAGTGGGCATGGCCCCCAACGCCAAGTTCATCATGTGCAAGGGCTGCGAGAGCACTTCCTGCTCCGAATTTGCCCTGAACACCTGCGCCGACTGGATTCTGGCTCCGGATAACGACCCCGCCAACCGCCCACATGTGGTCAACAACTCCTGGGGCGGCCGGTACGGGACCTGCGACACCTGGTATCTGGCCCGGGTACAGGCCTGGCGGGCGGCCGGCATCTTCCCGGCTTTTTCCGCCGGGAACGGCTACTACTGCAACTACCTGGGTGTCCCAGCGGTCTACCAGGAGTCGTTCGCTTCGGCGGCCCACGACTCCTCCCGCACCATCGCCGACTTCTCCAGCCGCGGGCCGGCTCCCGATAGCCCTCCTGCCTGCCACCCTTACCTCCCCTACACCAAGCCAAACCTCTCCGCTCCCGGGGTGGACATCTGCTCCTCGGTGCCCACCAACGCCTGGGACTGCACCTATGACGGCACCTCGATGGCCTCGCCGCACTCGGCCGGGGCGGTGGCGCTCCTCTGGTCGTGCAACCCCTCGCTTATCGGGCAGATCGACCAGACCTTTGAGATCCTCCAGGACAATGCCGATCCGCCACCGGCCGGGAACTGCGGAGCACCGCCGAACGGCGAGGGCAACTACACCTACGGCTACGGCTTCCTGAACATCTACAACGCCGGCCTCCAGTGGTGTATGGCCGCCTTCGGCAACCTGGACGGCCATGTCTACGATGCCCTGACCTCGGCCCCCATCGCCGGGGCCACCGTCACCGCCTACCGCCAGGGCGGCGGCCAGTGGAGCGATGAAACCGACGCCTCCGGCTACTACACCATGACCGTCGGCACAGGCACCTACACCGTCACCGCCCGCCATCCGCTCTATACCACCGCCTCCGCCTTCGGCGTCGTGGTCATCACCGACACCACCACGACCCAGAACTTTACCCTCCAGCCCCGCGGCCGGCTCTACGGCTACGTGACCGATGCCGATAGCGGCATCCCCCTGGAAGCCACCCTCACCATCGCCGGGGTCGGCTCCGTCACGACCGACCCGGATACCGGCTTCTACGAAATCTACCTGGATGCCGGCACCTATCTGGTCACCGCCGAGGCCGAGGACTACTACAGCCAGACCGTCACGGTGGACATCTTTGCCGGCCAGGATACCCGCCAGGACTTTGCCCTCCTGGCCTTTGTCGCGGTGGTGCCCGACCCGATTCACGCCTGGGTACAACTGGGCCAGGTGGGGAGCGTCGGCGCGGTCATGACCAACAACATGGCCATAGCCTACCCCTTCCGCTTCATAGAGATGCCGCAGGCCGGAGGCCTCGCGATCCAGCAGGCCGACATCCTCCTGATGGGCGACGACCTGACCACGGCCCACTGGGATACCTACCGAACCGCCCTGGCCGCGGCCGGTGTGACCTGGGACGAGTGGAACCTGGATACCCAGCCCTTCCCCACGGAGGCACAACTGGCTCCCTACACACTCCTCATCTGGATGGATAACGATACCCTCACCCCCGATAACCCGGAGTGCCAGATCGTCGCCAACTGGCTGACCAGCGGCGACAAGGCCCTCTTTGCCGGCGGCCGGGACTTTCTCTGGGACCTCCAGAACGGCACGCCCGGCCAGGGGGAGCGCAACCTCTACGAACTCTTCCAGACGACCTACCTGGGGGACTATGCCGGCTCCACCATCGCCACCCTGGAGGGCGTCCCGGGCGATATCATCGGCGACCCCTTCGCCCCGCCCAACGGGATCGCCCTCTCCCAGGACTTGAACAGCAACGGCGACTATGCCAGTGAGACCTCCGTGGCCCAAACCGGCCTGCTCTACGGCCCCGGCGGGGCAGGAAGCGGCCACGCCGCCCTGACCCATTACGAGGGGGCCAACTACAGGACCGTCTGGCTGGGCCTCAACTTCCATAACGGCATGACCTCTCAGGAACAGCGCAACACGCTGATGGCCGCCGTCCTGGGCTTCCTGATCGGCGGGGATGTGCCCTGGTACGGGACGAGCATCGTCAGCGGGACGGTGCCGGCCGGTGATTCCCTGGGCTGGACCAACGTCTTCACCGCCAGCCCGGCCCTGGGCATCTCCCAGCCCGGCGACTACCACGCCACCTTGCGCATCCAGCCCGAAGGCGCCCCCTCCCTGCCGAGCCGCCGCATCCCCGTCATCCTCACCGCCCTGCCCACGCCCACGATGGGCCGGCTGGTGGGCACCGTCACGAGCGATCGCCCCGGCGGCCCTCTGGCGGCGGATATCCTCATCCAGGGGGCCGGCGGCCTGACCTGGACCCTCTCCACCGACCCGGCCACCGGTTTCTATTCCTACTGGCTGGAGGAGGGCACCTACACCGTCACCGCCAGCGCCGCCGGCTATGTGAGCGAGACGGCCGTGGTGGGCATCGTCGGCCAGATGACGACGACTCAGGATTTCGAACTGGCCCTCCTGGCCCCGGAGATCGTGGTCGCGCCCCCGGCGCTGGAAAAAACCCTCGTCTTCGGTGATGTGGGAAGCGAGACGCTGAACATCGCCAACGACGGCCTGCTCCCGCTCGACTTCCTCTTCCTGGAGAACGCGACCGGCGGCTCCGGGACCAACTCCAGCGGCGGCCCCGATCCCTTCGGCTACACCTTCCTGGATAGCAACGAACCGGGCGGCCCACGCTACGAGTGGATCGACGCCACCGACGGCACCCCGCTGAACCTGGGCGACGATGATGAAACGAACGTCGTCCTGCCCTTCCCCTTCCGCTTCTACGACCTGACCTCCACCAACCTCCGGGTGGGCAACAACGGCGGGTTGCTCTTCGGCCTGACCAGCGGCGACCTCGCCGTGACCAACGAGAACCTGGGCACCACCACGGCCATCAACCTGATCGTCCCCTTCTGGGACGACATCGACTCGGACACCGGCAACGTCTACGTCAAGACCGTGGGCACGGCACCCTTCCGCAAGTTCGTCGTCGAGTGGTACAACCGGCCCCACTACTCCAACATCGGCAACGCCACCTTCGAACTGATCCTCTACGAGACGACCAACAACATCAAGTTCCAGTATCAGGACGTCGTCTTCGGCAACGCCTCCTACGACTATGGGGCCAGCGCTACCGTGGGCATCCGCCGGCAGGGGAGCAACTACCTCCAGTATTCCTATAACCAGCCGGTCCTGACGGACCTCCTGGCCATCTGCTTCCGCTTCCCCGGCTCGCCGCCGTGCGACACGGTGGACGCGCCCTGGTTGGCCGAGGAGCCCCTCGGCGGCACCGTGCTCCCCGGCGAGGGCCAGGACGTCGTGGTCGCCTTTGACGCCGGAGCCACGGCCGGCCCGGGCACTTATACCGCCGATCTGTGGGTCCTGCATAACGACCCGCTCCAGGGGACGCTGCGCGTCCCGGTGACGCTGACCGTCCTGCCGGGCGGCGAAATGGGCAAGGTGGCCGGGACCGTGAGCGGAAGCGGCCGCTGCGACGCCGAATTCTACCCGCTCCCGGCCACGGTGCACATCGAGGGCAGCGGGGGAGTCTCCTGGACCGTGCCCACCGACCCCAGCGGCTACTACGAACGCTGGCTCTTTGCCGGCACCTATACCGTGACGGCCTCGGCTCCCGAGCACATCGCCGCTACGGCCGTGGTGACGGTCACCTCCGGCCAGACCACCACCCTCGACTTTCTCCTGCGGGCCCTCCTCCCGTGCCTGGACCTCTCGCCCACCGCCTTCAGCCTGACCCTGCCGGCCGATACGCGCTTCACCGAGACGCTCCTCCTCACCAACACCGGCGCGGCCAGCCTGACCTGGGAGGTCCACGAGACGACGGCAACGCTGCCCCTGAAGGCCGAGGTGGTCATCCCGGCCGGAACGGCGCACCCCGACCCCGCCGCCAAGGGCAGCGACCAGGCCCGCCTGAATCCGCAGCCGCTTCGCTTCTCCCCGCCCAGGCAGGCCGTGCCCCAGGCCACCTACGAGGTTCTGCTCGTCTCCCCCGACAGCAGCCAAGGCGATATCTCCTCGCTCCTGGCGGCCCTGGCCCTCTGGCCTGACCTGAACGTCGCCGTCTGGGATAACGCCCAGGGCACCCCCACCGCCGCTGACCTGGCGCCCTACGACGTGGTCATCTTTGGCAACGATTACACCTGGGAATCGGCCGGCCTGGACAAGACCGCCTTTGGCAATGCCCTGGCCGACTATATCGACGCCGGAGGCAAGGTCATTGAGAGCATGTACGCCCAGTCCTGCTTCGACCAGTGGGGCTTTGCCGGCCGCTATATGACCGACGGCTACAGCCCCTTCACCTGCGCTACAGGCGACAACTGGAACCCCGACACCATGAGCGTCCTACAACCCACCCATCCGGTCATGCAAGGGGTGACCAGCATCGGCGATAACTGGGGCCATCAGAACCCGGGGCTGCGGGCCGGGGCAGAACTTTTGGCCCGCTGGAGCACGAGCAACTATAACGCCGTGGCGGTCAACGAGAACGTGGTGGCCCTGAACCAGTTGATCTTCCACCAGGCCAACTGGACCGGGGACGTGCCGATTCTCCTGCACAACGCCATCGTCTGGCTGTCTCCATCGCCCTGGGTGGATGTCCCCTGGGTTTCCGAGGTGCCGACGGCGGGTGTGGTCCTGCCCGATAGCGCCTTCTCCGTGGATGTGGTCTTGGACACAAACGGGCTCAACGGTGGGGCCTGCTACACCGCCAGCCTGGCCCTGGAGCACAACGACGCCGGGCAGCCAAGCCCCTGGATGATTCCGCTCATGCTCTGTGTCTCACCGCTCCCACAGGCTTCCTTCGAGTCGAACTCCCCGGTCTGCCTGGGCGAAACCGCCGTCTTCACCAACACCTCGCGGAACGCCACCTCCTACCTGTGGTCCTTCGGCGACGGGATCACCTCCACCCTGGAGAACCCCACCCACCTCTACACCGAGGCCGGAACCTACACGGTGCTCCTGACGGCCACGAACGATGCAGGCTCGGATACCTACAGCGCGCCTTTCGTGGTCTACCCGCTCCCGCTGGCCTCCTTCGACTACAGCCCCGTTTCTGGGACGGCCCCGCTCACGGTCTACTTCACCAGTACCTCGCAGTACGCCGGGAACCCGGTCTGGGCCTTTGGCGACGGCACCTACGGAGCCGGGGATGCGGTCTCCCACACCTACAGCCTGAGCGGCACCTACACCGTGGTCCTGACGGTCACCAGCCCTTACGGCTGCGGGGAAGCCACGGCCACGGCCCAGGTGGAGGTCTACCCCACCTACTACCTGGTGGCCGCCTTCCGGGCCGAACCCACCGAGGGCTGCGCGCCGCTTTCGGTCTCCTTCACCGACGAAAGCCACGGCAATCCGCCCATCGTCTCCTGGCTATGGGACTTTGGGGACGGCGTGACCTCCACCGTGCAGAACCCGACCCACACCTACAGCATGGCCGGCACCTATGAGGTGATGCTCACGGTGGACAACATCTCCTCCACCGTTTCCGTCACGGGCACCATCACCGTTTATCCGCTCCCGCTGGCTTCCTTTGACTACAGCCCGGTTTCGGGCACGGCGCCGCTCACGGTCTACTTCACCAACACCTCCCAGTACGCCGGGAACCCGGCCTGGGACTTTGGCGACGGCACCTACGGGGCCGGGGATGCGGTCTCCCACACCTACAGCCTGAGCGGCACCTACACCGTGGTCCTGACGGTCACCAGCCCCTACGGCTGCGGCATGGCCACGGCCACGCACTCGGTCGTCGTCCTGCCGGCCGAGCGGCGCTACTTCATCTACCTGCCGCTGGTCCTGCGGGGGTATAGCGGCACACCGTAGGCCGGCGGGCTCCCGCGGCTTCCGGCCGGTCCGGCCCACCGGCAGGCCCGTTGAAACCGGGCAGGGGTAGTGAAACCTACCCCTGCCCGGTTCACTTGAGCGATGGGCCACCGATGGCGGATTCTCTTCCTATCCACCCTCGGCCGGCTCCCCGCTGCCGGCCCGCTGGATCCGAAGCAGGGTACGGTAGGTGCAGAAGGTATAGTACCCCATCGCCGCGCAGAGGTAGAGGCCCAGAAGGCCGTCCTTCCATCCGGCCAGGGCCACATAGCGCCGCCAGAACTCTTGAAGCGGCCGGGTCAGGAGGTGGCGGGGGCGGGCCCGTACCCCTTGTTCCCGCAGGGAGGCGGCTTCCAATCGGGCGTAGCGCCGCTGCTTGGCCCGGAACTCGGCCGGGGTTTCTACGTTATCGTGCAGGAGATGGCCGGCCAGGTATCCCGCCTGCCCCTGCAGCCGGACAACCTCGTGGACTTTTTGCTCCTCCGGGTAGTGCGCCCGTTCCCGCCAGAGCAGGCGCAACTGGTGATCCGGATACCAGCCGGCATGGCGGACAGGCCGGCCGAAGAAATAGTTGTGCCGGGGAATCCAGTAGCCGACAACGGCCTGGGGATCGCTAGGGTCCGGCTCGGAGGCAGTGACTTCGGCGATTTCCCGGCACAGTTCCGCCGTCGCCCGTTCATCGGCATCGAGGAAAAAGACCCAGCGGTGGCGACACAGTTCCAGCGCCCGGTTGCGCAACTGGGCAAAGGACACAAAGGGGACCCGCTCGATGCGCACCCCCTTCTCCCGGCAGATGGCGGCGGTACGGTCCCGGCTCTCCGGGTCCAGCACGACCAGCACCTCGTCGGCCAGCCCCTGGATGCTTTCCAGGCAGCCGCCGATATGGCGTTCTTCGTCTTTGGCCGGAATCGCCACCGAAAGGCCCATCCCCTCACCTCATCGCCGCCACCTGGCGGTAGGCCTCCAGCCACCCGGCCCGTTCCTCCGGCGTGATTCGCCCGGCGCGCAAGTCCCGGCGGTCCTTCCAGGCCCGCCAGGCCAGCCCCAGCCGGAGGATGCGGCGGTGGGCCCAGAGAAAGGCCGGAGAATAGTATTGGTGAAAGAAGCGGTAGCGGCTGCGGTGCAGTTCGACGAACATGTGGGCGGCCCGTTGCCTGGTGCTCTGCCCGCCATAGTGCAGGACGCGGGCCGCCGGGACGTGGTAGACCTTCCAGCCGGCCCGCTTCAGCCGGTAACAGAGGTCCACCTCCTCCACGTAGATAAAGTACCCCTCATCCAGCAGCCCCACCTGGGAGAGCGCCTCCCGCCGCAGGAGCAGGCAGGCCCCCAGCGGGTGGTCCATCGGGAAGGGGCTTTCCCCGTACATCTGGCGGTAACGCCCGTTCAGGGGCGAACGGTAGAGCCGGCCGTGGATGGGGAAAAAGTCGAAGAAGGACATGAGGAGCGTGGGGAAGGTGAAGGCGTTTTCCTGAATGGAGCCGTCGGGGTTCAGGAGGCGGGGGCCGGCCGCTCCGGCGTCGGGGTGCGTTTCCATAAAGGCCACCAGCGTCTCCAGCGCCCCTTCCTCCACCCGCGTATCGGGGTTGAGGAGAAGGGCATAATCCGGAGCCCCGGCTTCGGGGAAGCCCAGGGTGCGCAGGCCCTGGTTGGCCGCCCGGGCAAAGCCATAGTTTTCGGGGTTGGCCAGCAGGACGACCTGGGGAAACTCCTTCCGCACCATCTCCACCGCGTTGTCGGTGGAAGCGTTGTCCACCACCACGACCCGGTGGGGCAGGGCACAGCCCTGCAGGGAAGAGAGGCATTCCCGCAGCAGGCCGGCGGTGTTATAGTGCACGATGACGATGCCCAGGGAAAGGTCGGCCATCGGGTCGGTCTATGCCGTCCGGGAAACCAGGTTCAGGGCCGGCGCCTCTTCACCTTCTTCGGCCGGGCGCACCAGGGTGGAGAGGTCGGTCACCCGATCGGTGAAGAGGATGCCCTCCAGGTGGTCGATTTCGTGCTGGAGGATGCGGGCCAGATACCCTTCGGCGCGCATCTTCTTGCCCCGGCCGTGGCGGTCCTGGAAGCGCACCTCCACCGCCTGGGCGCGGGCCACCTCCCCATACCAGCCGGCCAGGCTCAGGCAGCCCTCCTCCCCGACCTGCTCCTCCGGCGAGGAAGCGGTGATCTCGGGGTTACAGAGGACAAAGAGCGTGCCCGGCCGGCGGGAGCCCTGTTCCTGCCCTGCATTCCCCTCGGCCGGCAGTTCGGCCACGATGACCCGCTGGAGGACCCCGATCTGCGGCGCGGCCAGGCCCACGCCCCGGTAGGCCCGCATCGTCTCGACCATATCGGCGATCAGGCGCTCCAGCGCCTGATCGAAACGCCGCACCCGGCTCGATTTCCGGCGCAGGACGACCTCGTCCCGTGGGTCGGTAGCCTGAAGGACGCGATGTACGGCCATATCTCCACACGGTGGCGGAAACGGTTTCTCCGCCGCTCCATATATCTTAACCGACTTCCGGAGTTACCTCCGTAAGCCCCAGCACAATCCTTGGGAGACATCCGGCACCAAGAATACCACATCTCTCCCGGAATGGCAAACGGGTGTGTCCCAGGTTTGTCGGGAAGCGGCCTTTTCCCTCACCCCACTCCCCCGGTTTGGAGACTGCTTAGAAAGTCGGCGGGATAGGGGCAAGGATGGGGCATAACATGGCTATTGGGAGCTGCCAAGGTGGTCTCTCTCGGTCTGCCAGGGGCAGGGATGGTGGCTCCGGGGTCCCGTCAGGGTGTTTTCCCGGGGCTCTGCTCCCCCTCGGCTTTGCCAACTTCATACCTCTGGTCTCAAGTCCCAGCCAGACACAGGCGCGCGGGGACCGGGCCTCCCAGCAAGCACTTCACCATGCGTTTGATGTTGACGACGAGGCCCAACAACAGATATTGGACCTTCACCCGCCAGCGGCCCCGGTAGCGAGCGCGTCGCCCCCCATGCTGCTGCATGATCTCTGCCAGCTTGCGCTCCACCTTGGGGTGTTCCCGCCGCACTTCCTGGTAGCGCGCTGTCTGGGCGCGGGCACGCAAGCGGTCGTATTCCGCCTGATAGTCGTTCTTGACGACCGTCCGTCCGTGCTTGGCCGGCACGCGGGCCATGTATTGGCCTAACAGGAGGCAATCCCGACATTGGCTGCGCCGGAAGTGAAAACGCCATCCCGTCCCGTGAGTGTTGGGGTAACGCAAGCCGGTTTGCTGGCCACCCGGACAGGTCAACACCTCCCCCTTCTCGTCCAGGGTAAACTGCTCCGGCCCGAAGAACCCTTCCGGCCGGGTGGCCACTGGAGGCGGCGCATACACCACCACCCCTAACCCCTGCGGGTCTTCCAGGGTGCGCAGAATTTCCCCACGGGTGGAGAGAATGCCATCCGTGGAAAGAGCCTCCACGTCGTTGCCGTGCGCCGTTTCCTCCGCCCGCAGGAGGCGCTCGCTCTCAGCGGCCTCATCGCCGTTGCCCGGCAAGACCTCCAGGGCGGTGATCATCTCACTCTCCGCATCCAGCAGGAGGTCCAGCTGATAGCCGTCATAATAATCGCCGTGCTTGCCCCGCCGGGCATCGGGGTCCACGGCGCTGCGGACCCGGTCTGGGCCTGGCGGGTCCTCCTGGCCTGCCAGTACCTTGTGCGCCAGGGCCAGCGCCCTCTCCAGGGCCTGCCGCGGCCGGTCGGGGGTCTCCGGCGCCGGGCCCAAACCCGCCACCAGCTCATCGGCCCAGGCCACGATCTGCTGCAGATGGGCTACCCGATAGGCGAGGCGCTCCTCATCCTTCAAGTCAGCCGTAGCCGTGCGAATGATGGACGCTTCCCGCTCCTCCTCGGCAACCCGTTCCGGTGCATAGGGGCGCAGGGCCTCCAGCAGCCGCTGGCGGACTTGGGCCACCAGTTCCAGGGCGGCAGGGACAGCCACATTGGCCACCACGTGGGTGGCGTCCTTCAGCCGCAGGCGGTCTTTGACCAGGCCGTGCTCTCGGGCCTGGCGGACAATTTCATCAAAGAGGGCCTGGTGCCGCTCCTCCCCCAGGCGGGTACGGAATTGGGATAGCAGTGCGGGGGAAGGTAGCGGGCTATCCAGGGAAAGGTCCAGGAAGAAGCGGAAGGCCACGTTGACCTGGGCCTCGGCGATCACCTCCCGGTCGGAGAGGCCATAATGAAACTCCAGGAACTCCAGTTTGACCAGGAGGACAGGGTCCTCAGCCGGGCGCCCCCGATTGGGGCTGTAAACGTCGCGGAGGAGGTCTCGAAAGGCCTCAAAATCGATCAGGGCCTTGACCCGCCGCAAATAATGGTCTGCCGGCACTAG
>JBMFNL010000024.1:0-44187 GCA_049970175.1 Chloroflexia bacterium | reverse complement strand
GCGCCGATGGCCGGGTAGATCGAAAGCGCCGCTTCGTAGTGCTGCCGCGCCTCCGAAAGCCGGGCTTCCCGCAGCGCCAGGTCCCCCAGCGCCTTCTGCACGTTGGCCTCCCCCAGCCGGTCGCCGATCTGCCGGTAGAGCCCCAGCGCCGCCTCGTAGGAGGCCAGCGCCGCATCGTGCTCATCCAGATAGTAGAGGGTAAGGCCCAGGGAATACTGGACATCAGCCCGTTCCTGGGTATCGGTGTCCGCCACGCCTCCCAGCAGCGCCAGGGCATGCTCCAACTCCACCCGAGACTCGGCCCAGCGCCCCTCTCTTCGCAGGAGGTCGCCCAGTTCGCGGCGGAGGCGAGCCACCAGAACCGTTTCCCCCGCTCCTGCCGCTTCCAGGTCCTGAAGCAGTTGCCGAAGTAAGGCGATGCCGGCCCGGCGGCTTTCCGGAGTTTCGGCCGGGAGGCCGGCTTCGGCCACTTTCTGGGATACCCGGAGAAGCCAGGGGGCGAAAAGGCGGAACACGAATGTCTGCCGGCGGAAGGCCCGGAAATCCGGCGCCAGGCGGTACAACTCTTCTTCTTTGTCATAAGGAAGCCAGAAGACCACCGGGTAGGGAAGGCGAGCCAGGATTTCGCGCCGGTAATTCAGGTATTTCGCAGCTACCGATAAGATGTTCTCCCAATGGGTGACAAAAACGGCATCCGCTTCGGGGGACGCCTCGGTGGCCAGCCAGGGCAGGAGATCGGGCGGAGCGTTACCGGCGTCCAGAACGACCAGTTTCCAGCCCTCTAAACGGGCTCCTATCTCGGCGATCAGGCGGTCCCGCAGCAGAGGAGAATCGTACAGGGCCAGTAAAAGGCCCGGATGCCCGCGCAAGGAGGCCAGTGCCGTGCAAAGAGCGTTGAGCGCCTCCAGGCCCTCGGTATCCAGAGCCAGGGGTTCGGCCATCATCCCGGTGCCTCTTTCTCCATCCAGGAGTGGAGAGGATGTTGCCTCTAAAGCAGGGAGGCTACGATCGGATGAACGTCCCACCATGAGTCCTCATTGCAGTATTCCAAAACACTCAGGTTGTGTAAGAGTTCCAGCAGCGCCAGTTCCGTTTCTTCCTCCTCCGGCCGGCGTTGGACGCGATGAATCTCCCGCACCTGCTTATCTCTGGCCACCAGACGCAACTGCTGGTAATGCTCCACCCGTAGAGAACGCCGGTACTCGTTCCGGATAAAGGCCACCGCTTTCTGGGCGAGAGGGAGGTCGATCTGCCCCTTTCCGGAGACCCGGGCCTCGTTGCAGGCCAGTTGCATCAGGGTGGTCATCTCCCGCATGACCCCGCCGCTCATCTCGATCAGGAAATCCAGAGCCTCCGAGGTGATGAGCCCCAGGTCCATCCGCCGTTCCACCATCTCTCGCATGATCGCCCGTCCGGCCGCATGGGGAGACCCGTCGCGGTTGCAGACTTTGATATTGGGGAGGACAAACCACCCGCTAAAGTTGCGCGAGACGGGGCGGAATTCGGCGGTGTACAGGAGGGCAATCGGAATGGTATAAAGAATCTTGCAGGGCGGTTGAGTCAAAGCCGTGGCATGGCGATAGAACAGTTCCTGGGCGGTAGCGATATCGGGCTTGTCCAGGTCATCAATGGCGACCAGGACGCTGCGCCCGGTTTGGCCGCGAACGGTGGCCGCCAACAGGGTGATATGGGTGATCAAGAGCGAGACCATACTCGCCAACACCTTACGCAGATGCTCCCGGCTGGCCGCTTCCAGGCGGAGCTTGCCGTAGGGACCGACCAGTGAATGAAACCACCGGTCCAGCATCTCCAGCGGGGAAGATCCCTCCGCCCTCAGGAAACCGACGGGTTCGCCCTGGGGCATCCAGAAATCGGCCAGGGAACGGGCCAATTCTTCAGGGATGGACACTTGGCTCTCACGGGCTGCCCGGTAGAGGCCAGCCTCCACGGCGATCAGAAGGTCCACTATCCCAGGTCCAGCGGGTCTAACATGTCGGCCAGGGAAAAGGGGACGATCAGGAAGGATTGCCGAACCTGGGGTTCGGAGAGGAGACGATTCAGTTCGGTGGATTTTCCACAGCCTCGATGCCCGGTGAAGAGAATTTTATCCGGAGTATCCGGAGAGCCCAGGAGGATGGCCCGAATCCGGTCTATCGGGTTAGGCTCCCGCCCCACATAATACATTTGTAACTGCTCACCGAAGCGGCTTCAGAGGGTCAAAGGCCAAATAGGCATCGTCTAGATTGGTGGCTTGCATGTCTCCTCCTCTCATTGTAGCCCACTGCTCGCAGTTGGCCTACACGTTCATTATACACCTTCGAGAGGCCGGCCGCAAACGCGGGCGAGTGCCACTTGCTTCCAAGGTGTGATATAATAGGCCCGACCGGATACGGGCCCGGGAGGCCCGCCGAGGAAAGCGATGGCCGAGGAGCGAATCGTCTCCGGAAAGGTACGCGAGGAGGAACGCCAGGCCGAGCAGACGCTGCGCCCCCAGCGGCTGAGCGAAATCTACGGCCAGGAGAAGGTGGTCCGCAACCTGCAGGTGGCGCTGGAGGCCGCCAAGGCCCGGGGCGAGGCCCTGGACCATACCCTCCTCTACGGCCCGCCGGGGTTGGGCAAGACCACCCTGGCCCACGTCATCGCCAACGAGATGGGCGTGGGCATCCGGATCACCGCCGGCCCGGTCATCGAACGCACCGGCGACCTGGCCGCCATCCTCACCAACTTGAAACCGGGCGACATCCTCTTTATTGACGAGGTCCACCGCCTCAACCGGGCGGTGGAAGAGGTGCTCTATCCGGCCATGGAGGACTTTTGCCTGGACCTGGTGGTGGGCAAGGGGCCCGGCGCCCGCAGCATCCGCCTGCGCCTCCCCCGCTTCACCCTGATCGGCGCCACCACCCGCCTGGCCCTCCTCACCTCCCCCCTGCGCGACCGCTTCGGCCTGGTCTATCGCCTGGACTTTTACAGCCTGGAGGCCATGCTCAAGATCGTCGAACGTTCGGCCCGCATCCTGGGCCTCGCCATCACCGAAGACGGTATGCAGGAAATCGCCCGCCGCTCGCGGGGCACCCCCCGCGTGGCCAACCGCCTGCTCAAGCGGGTGCGCGATTACGCCCAGGTGGTGGGGGAAACCTGTATCACCGCCGGCGTGGCCCGCGCCGCCCTGGCCATGCTGGAGGTGGACGAACTGGGGTTGGACGAGACCGACCGGCGGGTGCTGCGCACCATCATCGAAAAGTTCGACGGCGGGCCCGTCGGCCTGACGACCATCGCCGCCGCCACCGCCGAAGAGGTGGACACCGTCGCCGACGTCTACGAGCCTTACCTCCTGCAACTGGGCTTTCTCCAGCGCACTCCCCGCGGCCGGGTGGCGACGCGCCTGGCCTACGAACACCTGGGCCTGCCCTATCCGCAGGAGCACGTGGAGGCCCGGCAAAAGACCCTGTGGTGAAAAGATGTGGGGGAACGATGCGCGCCGAGGCGAAACTCTGGATGGACGATGCCCGCTATGACCTGGACACGGCCCGGGACATGCGGGCACACGAGCGCTGGAATTACGCCGTATTCCTGGCTCGTCAGGCGGTGGAAAAGATGCTGAAGGCCGGCTTTCTCATCTTGCTGCGGAGACCGGTGCCATGGGAACATAATCTTCTGGAACTGGCTCGGGAATGCCTGGGCGAGGGGATTCCCGAGGATGTCCGCCGGCCTTTGCTCAACCCGCACGATACGGTGGCGCGCTATGTGGACGCCGCCCTGGGCCGGCCGGCCCACCTTTACGACCGCTCCTTCGCCGAGACGGCCGTCCAGGAAGCGGAGAGGGTGCTCGCGTGGCTCGACTCGCGCTTCTCGAACTGATCGCCGAGGTGCAGGCCTTCCTCCGCCGGCTCGGTGCGACCGAAGCCATCCTCTTCGGCTCCCGGGCCCGCGGCGAGGAACTGCTGAACGGCGACGTGGACCTCATCGTCATCTCCCCGAACTTTGCTGGCCGGCCGTTCCCCGAACGGCTGCAACTGCTGCAGGAGCAGTGGACGCTCCCGCTATTCCTGGAGGGCCTGCCCTATACCCCGGAGGAAGTCGAGGAACTGCGCCACAGCCGGGGAATCGTGGCCCGGGCCCTGGAGGAGGGCATCCGCATCCATGTTTGAAAGCCCCACAGGAAACCCCCATACCTCCGACCCAGCCCCGTTATCTCCCGAGACCGGCGGGCGTATCCTCCTCCACGTCTGCTGCGGCCCCTGCGGCACCTACCCGGTCCTGCGCCTGCGCGAGGAGGGGTTCGAGGTCGTGGCCTTCTGGTACAATCCGAACATCCACCCCTTCTCCGAGCACGAACGCCGGCGGGAGGCGCTTGCACGTTTCGCCCGCGCCGTGGACCTGCCGGTCATCGAGGCTCCCGACTATGAACTGGTCGCCTTCCTGCGCGCCGTCTGCGGGCAAGAGGCCTTCCGGACGCGCTGCGTCGTCTGCTACCGGATGCGCCTGGAACGCACCGCCCAGGTCGCCCGGGCCGAGGGCTTTTCCGCCTTCACCACCACCCTCCTCATCAGCCCCCAC
The DNA here is from genome assembly GCA_049970175.1 of Chloroflexia bacterium. Taxonomy (GTDB): domain Bacteria; phylum Chloroflexota; class Chloroflexia; order DTKN01; family DTKN01; genus JASFBA01. Next base: position 39,630 of record JBMFNL010000024.1, on the reverse strand, counting down.
CAGGACGAAGGGCTGATTCGCCGCCTCGGCGAGGAGGCCGGAGAAAAGGCCGGCCTCCCCTTTTACTACGAACGCTTCCGCCGGGGCTGGAGCGAACGCGGCCGGCTGGCCAAGGCCTACGACCTCTATCGCCAGGACTATTGCGGCTGCGTCTACAGCGAATGGGAAAGAAGGGTCGGCCGGACGCTGCGCCCGGAGGATTTGCCGTGACCACCTCTATTCACCGCCTCCTGGAGCGGCTGCAGGCCCTCCTGGAGGAAAGCCGGGCCGAGGCCTATTACGTCGGCGGCTGCGTCCGCGACCTCCTTCTGGGCCGGCCGCTCCATGACCTGGACTTGGTGGTGGCCGGCGAGGCCCTCGCCCTGGCCCGGGCCGCCGCATGCGCCCTCCGGGGCGCCTTTGTCCTCCTGGACGAGGAGAACGGCATCGCCCGCGTCGTCCTGCGAGGAGCGGAGGGGAGGCCGGAAACCACGGTGGATTTTGCCCGGATGCGCGGCGCATTGGCCGAGGACCTGGCCCGGCGCGACCTGACCATCAACGCCATGGCCATGGCCCCGGACGACTTCCGCCGCTACGCCCTGGGGGAGACGGCGCAGGCGGCGCTCATCGACCCCTGGGGCGGCCGGCGCGACCTGGAAAAGGGCCTCCTGCGTGCCCCCTCCCGCCAGGTGCTCTACGACGACCCGCTGCGGACGATGCGGGTGGTCCGGCTGGCCGGGGAACTGGACTTTCAGATCGAGCCGCAGACGGCCGACTGGGTGCGGGAGGTAGCCGGCCGGCTCCCCCTGGTTTCCTGGGAGCGTATCCGCGACGAACTCTTCCGCCTGCTGGCCTGTCCCCATGCCGCGCCCTATCTGCCCCTGCTGGATGCGCTCGCCCTCCTTCCCCAGGTCTTGCCGGAGGTCACCGGGCAGGATGGATCGGCGTTGGAGCGGGCCTGGGAACGGGTCTGTGCCCTGGAGTGGCTGGCCGGCCTTCTATTGGGCCGGCCCCGGCCCGAACGGGAGGGCCGTTTCTGGAAGCCCCAGGCGCTTCAGGCTCGCCCCGACACCTCCTGGGCCACGCCCTATGCCGCGCCGCTCCGACGCTATCTGGAGGGCCGGCTCTCCGGGGAGCGCTCCCGCCTCTCCCTGCTCAAACTGGCCGCCCTGCTGTATCGGGGATATGAGGCGGAGGAAGAGGAAGAGGGAAAGGCCCGTCGGGCCGGCCGGCGGCTGCGTCTGAGCACCCGGGAGATCCGGGCCCTGGAAGCGGCGGTCTCGCTTCCGGATCATCCCCTCCTCACCGCGGCCGGGGAGCCCTTGCGCCGCGAGGTGTACCGCTTCTACCGCGACGGCGGCGACATCGCCACCGGGGCGCTCCTCCTGGCCCTGGCCCGGGAACTGGCCGACCCGGCCTTCCGGCCGGCCCGCTGGGAGCAGACGGTGCGCCGGCTACACCACATCCTGACCCTGCGCTTCGAACGGGCCTCCGAGGTGATCGAGCCGCCCCGTCTGCTGGATGGGGAGGAGTTGATGGCCGCGCTGGGACTGCCGCCGGGCCCCCTGGTCGGCACATTGCTGGAGGAAATCCGCGAGGCCCAGGCGGCCGGCGAGGTGCACACCCAGGATGAAGCCCTGGCCTGGGCGCGACAAACCCTGCCGCGAATCGTCGGACCCGGTCTGCAGGGGTGAGCCTCAGAGCCGGATCACCGTGCCGCAGTATTCGCAGGTGACGCCGGTCATCCCGCGCACGATCTCGGCCGTCAGGGCGGCCCCGCAGGTCGGGCAGCGGGAGGGGACCTGGGCCGGGGAAGCCTGCACGGTCGGCGCGGCCTCGGCCCCCACCCGTTCCCCGGCAATGTCCCCGCTGCGCACCCGCCCGATGAGCGCCGCCCAGGCCTCGGAATCGGCCTCCAGGCGGAAGAGGGCCCGGGGGATGCCGGCCTGGGGCAGGCGCAGTTCCAGCAGTTCCTTCTTGAACATGAGCGCCCCCCGCTCGCCGGGCCGGACCTCGGCCACCGCACCGATCGGCACCTCCAACAGCAACTTCTGTACCCGCTGCTTCTGGGTGGGGATGAAGAGGAACTTGGCCGTGACCACATCCTCTTTTTGCTCAAAGAGCAGACGTTGGTCGGTCAGGAAGAGGATGCCTCGGGGGCCTTCCTTCTCCTCGCGGATGAGGTACTGGGCGGAGACGGCTTCGACCGCGTTTTCCTCCGGCCGCAGGCGAAAAGAGGCTCCGGCGACCTCCTGCAGGAGCCGGCGCAGGTCCCGAATTTGCCGTTCCGTCTGCTGGACGTTGTCCTGGAGGGTGCGGAAGGTGCCTTCGAGGGTGCCGGCGACATCGTTCACCTGTCCCTCGATCCAGTTCGCTTCCTGCTCCAGCGCCTCGAGGTCGGCCGGCCGGAACTCGCCGCCCAGGGAAAGGAGCCGCCGCTGCACCTCCTCCACCCGCTGCAGGAGCATCCTCCCCTGCTGGGCGGCTTCCGCATCGAGGCGTTGCCGGAGACCCTCCCATTGCCGCTGCAACACCTCCACCTTTTTCTCCAGATAGGCCTTGTAGACGTAGCCGCCCTGGCGGACCTCCAGCAGGGCGGCCGGGAGGTTGCGCAGGGTGGCATCCAGTGTCCCCAGGCGGGCCCGCAGGTCGCCCAGCGTGGCCCGGCTGTGGAGGGCGGTCAGACGCCTCTCCAGGGCCTCGGCTCGCCGGGCCAGTTCGGCCCGCTCCTGTTCGGCCTGATCGAGTCGCCGGGAAGATGGGACCGGGCCGGCCTCCCGGCCCAGCCGCGCGCCTACCCTTTCGGCATCGTCCCTGGAACTACCTTTGAAACCCTTGGACTCTTTGGACACGCTTTCCTCCTGTGGGAATGTGATCGGACGGAAGCACCTGCCGACAGTGTAGCACGAAAGGGGGCAGAATGCAAGGCGAATCCAAGGGCCATTTGCGGGCCGGGAGGACCTTCGGTATAATGGGCCTGTCGTAGAAGGGCCGCTTCCGGCCCCGGGAGGTTTGGATGGATTGGAACGAGGTCAACGTCGTACTGGAGCGCCACATCCGGCCGGCCACCTTTCCCCTGGCCCTCCGGATGCTTCCGGCCGGGGAAGAGGTGCCCGAGAAGGCCCGCCGACCCTGGCGCGACCTGGGCGTCCGGATGGCCACCTGCCAGGTCTGGAACATGGCCCGGCGTTACGGCTGGACGCTGGCCGCCGGCCTGGAGGACCTGAGTTGTCCGCCGGGCAAGGTCGTGCTGGGTTTGGCCCCGGCCCTGCCCTATTACCTGGAAGGGAACCTCTGCGCCGGCATGTATACGGCCGGCGCGGAGGCCGGTGCCCGAACGGAGGCGGCCACCCCCCGCCTGGAGTACGGCCGCTACAGCACGCTCGTGGTGGCCCCGCTGAGCCGGGCGACCTTCGAGCCCGAGGTCATCCTGCTCTACGGCAACCCGGCCCAGGTGCTCCGCCTGGTCATCGCCGCCCTCTACCGGCAGGGCGGCCGGCTGGAAGCCTCCTTCAGCGGCCGGTTGGACTGCGCCGATATTCTGGTCGGCACGCCCCGCCGGGGCACCCCCCAGGTCATCCTCCCCTGCTACGGCGACCGCATCTTCGGCCAGACTCAGGATGAGGAACTGGCCTTTGCCCTGCCGCCGGCCGCCCTGCCGGACCTCCTGGACGGGCTGGAGGGCACCCACCGCGGCGGCATCCGCTACCCGATTCCCTCCTTCCTGCGCTATACCGGACAGTATCCGGCCACCTACGAACGCTTGGAAGAACTGTGGACTCAGGGGTAACGGTTTCCCGGAGTTTCCGATGGGTGCGCTCCTGCTCTGGTGGTTGCTCGTCGAATTTCTGGGTCTCTTGGCCCTGCCCCTCACGCTCCTCCTCTTCCGCAACCTGCCGGACCGGGGCTACCCCTTGGCCCGCCTGGTGGGAATCCTCCTGCCTTCCTTCCTGGCCTGGTTCCTGGGGATGTGGCAACTGGCCAGTTACGGGCCGGCCCTGCTGGCCGGGAGCCTCTTCCTCCTGGCCGTGCTCTCCGGATGGCTCCTCCTTCGGGAACGGGGCATCCTGCCTTTCCTTCGGGAACACCGGCGCTACGTCCTGGGCATGGAACTCTTTTTCGCCCTGGCCCTGCTGGGCGGGGCCTTCCTGCGCATCTACGGAGGATGGGGCGGGTCGGCCATCAACCATACCGAGCAGCCCAGCGACCTGGCCCTCCTGAACGGCATCCTCCAGAGCCGCACCCTCCCACCCCAGGACCCCTGGTTATCCGGCTACACCATCAACTACTATTACTTCGGCTATTTCCTGGCCGCTTCCCTGACCCTCCTCTCCGGCCTGCCCTCTTCGATCACCTTCAACCTCAACCTGGCCTTGCTCTTTGCCCTGACGGCCACCGGTTGTTTCAGCCTGGGGTACAACCTGACCCTGGCCATGGCCCCCGCCCGACGGCGGGCCCTGGTGGTCGGGGGGCTGGCCGTCCTCTTTGCCCTCTTTGCCGGGAACCAGGTGGGGGCGCTCCAGGTCCTGACGGGCAGCAACCAGGCGGCGCCGCTGCGGGCCGAGGAGGTCTGGATCGTGCTGTGGGCCCGGCTGCACGGGGAGACGGACAACGTTGCCCTGGGGAAACGGATCCACTTCATCGGTAACGACTTTGGCGGTGGCTTCGAGGAGGTCCGGCCGACCGTCGGGAGGCAGATTGCCGATTTCGACTGGTGGTGGCCCTCCCGGGCCCTCTGGGACGAGCAGCCCAACGCGGCCGGCCTGAGCCGGATTCAGGACCAAGGGGTGGCCGCCGCCGCCCTCCTCAACTGGCGGGCCTTTGTCGGGCCGGAGGAATCGGCCCGCTCCTATGCCATCACCGAGTTCCCCTTTTTCAGTTTCTACCTGGGCGATATGCACCCCCACGTCATGGCCCTGCCGCTGGGAACGCTGGCGCTGGCGCTGGCGCTCAACGTCCTCCTCTCCCCGGAGCGCGGCCGGCCCGGACTGGCCCCGGGGCGCTGGGGCTGGTTCTTCCTGGCCCTGAACGCCATCCTCCTGGGCAGCCTCTATGTGACCAACAGTTGGGACTTTCCAACCTACCTGCTCCTTTACTTGGTCGCCTGGTACTGGCGCTGGCGGAAAGAGGTCTCCGGCCCCTGGACGACCCGGGACTCCTTCGCCCTCCTCCGGGATTTGGGAAGCCTGGTGGCCCTCTCCATCCTCTTCTACCTGCCCTTTTATCTCACCTTTCGCTCCTTCGCCGGCGGCCGGGACATTCCGGCCGCGATCGCCGGCGCCCCCATCGTGGACAAGATCGTCGGCCTGCCCATCCTTTCCCAATTCTTCCGGACGGTGGGGCCGGTGCTCTGGGACAAAACCCCCCTGTACACCATCGGGGTCATCTTCGGCCTGTTCCTCTACCCGGCCCTTTCCTGGCTTGCGGCCAAGGCCTTCCGGGAGCGCGTCCGGTGGGGAATCGGTTACTGGGCCGGCCTGGCCCTGGCCCTGGCCATAGTCGCCGCCGTATCGGCCGTGCTCCTGGACCCGGCCCGCCCCTTCCTCTTCACCCCGGTCTACCTGACCCTGGTGCCGGCCTTTATTCTCCTCTACCCGCTCCTTGCGCGCCTCACGGCCCTGGGGCTGAGCCGATGGGGAGCCCGGTGGGACGGCCTCCTCCTGGCCGCTTCCCTGGCGGCCGCCGTCGGGCTGGGCGTTTACCTGCATTTTCCTCTGCTCCTGGTCCTGCCGCTCCTCGCGCTGGGCTGGCGTCTCCTGCGGAACTGTCGGCCGGCCGAGGCCATGGTCCTCCTCATGCTCCTCCTGGCCTTGCTCCTCCTGCTGGGCTGCGAAATCTTCTATATCCGCGACATCTTCGACAACCGCATGAACACCGTCTTCAAGTTCTATTACCAGGTCTGGATGCTCCTGGCCGTCGCCGGGGCCTGGGCGGCCGGCGAAGTGGGGCACACCTACCTCCGTCGCCCCCTGCCGGCCGTCCTCTGGGCCCTTCCGCTCCTCCTGCTCCTTTCGGGCGCGCTGGTCTATCCGGCCCTGACCTTGCGGCAGTCCTTCTCCGAGGCGCGGGAATGGAACCTGGACGGCCTGGCCTATATGGCCCGCCTCTATCCGGGAGACTATGCCGGGGTCCGCTGGCTTTCGGAGAACGCCGAACCCGATGCCGTCATCCTGGAGGCGGTGGTGGATGCTCAAGGCGGCTCCGAATGGGGCTACACCGGGCGCGTCTCCGCCACCACCGGCCGGCCCACCCTCCTGGCCTGGAAGGGGCATGAGGACCAGTGGCGCTGGGGCGACCCCGAAGCCTACGCCTCCTTGGGCATACGCTTTGCCGATGCCCAGCGCCTCTACGAGACGACCGACCTTTCTGAGGCCCGCCGCCTGCTGGAGCAGTACGGCGTGGATTACGTCTTTATCGGCTCCCTGGAGGCCCGGTATGCGGCCGAGAGCCTGGCCAAGTTCGCCCAACTGGGCCGGCTGGCCTTTGAGGCCCCCGGCCTCCAGATTTACCGGATCGAACGGTGAGGGCATGGGCCCCCGACGCCCTGGTGGATGGAGGTGACCTGGTTGGAAACGAGCGATATAGCCCTGTTGCTGCGCGAAGCGGTGTCCGACTTTTTCGCGGTGGAAGCGATCCTCCTGGATGCCGAGACGGCCGGCCTGGTGCGCCTGTACGGCCGATTCCTTAGCGATTCGGCCGAGGCCTATCCGCTCGCCCGGGAGCGGATGAAACGCCTGGGCTACACTCCCCTCTTCCGGGAGGAAAAGGGCCGCCACCTCATCATTGCCCTGCCCGGCCAGCCGCCTTCCTCTCAGCCTAACCTGAAGGTGGCCGGCATCCTGCTGGCCCTCACCATCTTCTCCACCCTCTTCGCCGGGATGGAGGAGTATGACCCCGCTCGCTCCTTCCTCCTGAACCTGCTCTCCGGCCTGCCCTTTGCGGCGACGCTCCTGGCCATCCTCCTGGCCCACGAGATGGGGCACTACCTGGTGGCGCGGCGGCTGGGGATACCCACGACGCTTCCCTACTTCATCCCGATGCCCCTGAGTTTCCTGGGAACGATGGGCGCCTTTATCCAGATGAAGGCCCCGCCGCAGAACCGTCGCCACCTCCTGGCGGTGGGACTGGCCGGCCCGCTGGCCGGGCTGGTCGTGGCCATCCCCCTTCTTATCCTGGGCCTTTCCACCGCCCACATCGGGCCGTCGCCGGTGGATCGCCCCTACTTCCTGGAGGGCAACTCCCTCCTCTACGCCCTGCTCAAAATGGCCGTCCTGGGCCGTTTCGTCCCGGATTGCTCCCTGGGGACACCGGAGACGCTTCCCGAAATCGTGCGGACGGCGCTGTACGGCTGTCCCTACGGCCAGGGTTGGGATGTCATGCTGAGTCCGGTGGCCTTTGCCGCCTGGGCCGGCCTGCTGGTCACCGGGTTGAACCTGATTCCGGCCGGCACGCTGGACGGGGGGCACGTGGCCTATGCCCTGCTGGGGAAACGGGCCCAGTACCTCACCTGGGGGCTCATTGCCGCCCTGGTGCTCCTGGGCTTTCTCTGGAACGGCTGGTTCATCTGGGCCGCGCTCATCTTTCTCCTGGGCCGGCGGCCGGCCGTCCCTCTGGACGACGTCACCCGCCTGAAGCCGTACCAGGTGGCCGCAGGCATCGTTGTGCTGATCATCTTCTTGCTGACCTTTACGCCGATTCCCCTGACCTTGATCGCTCCGGCCGGCCCGCCGGGCGACCTGGTCCATACCCTGGGCCCGCTGGCCGGCAAGGCCGTGCCCCCGGTTGGGCTCCTATTGCTTGGGAGGTAAACATGTCTCCAGAACGCCGGATGGTCCTCGGTCCCACCTTTGAGGAAATGCTCCACCCCGATCGGATTCCCCCGGAAATCCGCGCCCGGGCCCTGGAATTGCGGGAAAGCGATCCCCTCGACCCCCTCAACCTCTACAACATCACCTGGCGCGACGGCCAGAACCGCATCTACTACGAGGTGTTGCCGAAAGAGTTGACCGGCGTGGAAGCCCCCATCGCCGTCCTCTACGCCAAGGACTTTCCCACCGGCAGCCACAAGGTCGGGGCCGCCTACTCCGTGCTGGTGGAGATGGAACTGACCGGCGAGGTGGACCCCGCCCGCCACACCCTGGTCTGGCCTTCCACCGGCAACTATGGCATCGGCGGGGCCTATGTCGGCTGCCGGATGAACTTTGATAGCGTCGTCATCCTGCCGGAGGAGATGAGCGCCGAGCGCTTCGAGCGCATCCGCTCCTATGGAGCGCGCATCATCGCCACGCCCGGCTGCGAGAGCAACGTCAAGGAGATCTATGACAAGTGCAAGGAACTGCGGGCCGCCGCTCCCGAGCACGTCCGCATCCTCAACCAGTTCGAGGTCTTTGGCAACTACCGTTTCCACTACTATGTGACCGGAAACACCGCCGTCGAACTGGCCGCCGAACTGGCCGCCCAGGGCATCGGCCGGGGGAGGGTGGCCGCCTTCGTCTCGGCCATGGGCTCGGCCGGCACGATCGCCGCCGGCGACCGCCTGAAGCAGGTCTGGCCCGACCACCTCATCGTCGGCCTGGAGCCGATCCAGTGTCCCACCCTGTTCCTCAACGGCTACGGAGCCCACGACATCCAGGGCATCGGCGACAAGCACGTCACCTGGATTCACCACGTCTGGAATATGGATGCCCTGATGTGCATTGACGATCTGGAGTGCAAGAAGGGGCTGCAACTCCTCACGGAGGAGGCCGGCTGGCGGGTGATGGTGGAGCGCTTCGGCATCCCGGAGGAAAAGGTACGGAAGATGGCCCAGATCTTTGGCATCTCCGGCGTCTGCAACGTCCTGGGGGCCATCAAGACGGCCCGTTACTACGGCTTCGGCCGGGACGACCTGATCGTGACCGTGTGCACCGACGCCATCGACCGCTACCGTTCCGTGATGGCCCAACTCACGGCCCGCTACGGGCCGATGGACGAGGCCGAGGCCACCGCCCGGCTGGTGCACATCTTCCACGGCCAGAAACTGGACTGGATTCAGGAAGGCACCCGCGAGAACCGCAGCCGCTGGCACAACCTGAAGTACTACACCTGGGTGGAGCAACAGGGCAAGAGCATCGAGGAACTGGATGCCCAGCGCGACCCGGCCTACTGGGAGGCCCACCAGGCCCGGGTGGCCGAGGTGGATCGGATGATTCGGGAGGCCCGAGGGTCCCTGGGAAACCTTTAGGTACACGGTTTTGCAAGTTCGCATCGGAATCAGCAGAAAATCATCCGGTATTTGGACCTTCCACCTGGAACCTGCTAACGTTCAACTGCACTTAGCCGTCCCCCAGGCTGCTCGGCCCGGGAGACCGGTCGGAGAAAGGTCGTGATGGTTGCTCGGAAGAGACGGCGCCTGCTTTGGGCCATCCCGCCCATCCTGGCCACGGCGTTGATCGTGGCCGGGCTGATCTGGGAAAGCAGCCGGCTGTTGCGTCCATCGCCCCCGCCCACCGTCCCGGCCACGTTCCTCCTCCCTTCCCCCACGCCCACGCCGACCCCGCCCAGCGCTACCCCCACCCCGACCCCTGCGCCGCCTTCCCCATCCCCCAGCCCCACCCCCACGCCCGGCGAGACGGCTACCCCCACGCCTACGCCGGCCCAGGACATCCTCCGGCCGGAGAACACCGACCGTTACGCCTGGTCGCCTGGCTCGGTCGTCCACCCCCTCGGCCTGGTCGTGCTGGGCGATACGGCCTATCTCCTCGACGCCGGGGAAGTGGTGGCCCTGCCCCTCCGGCCGGGCGAACCGGCCGGCCGGCTTTTCCCCCCCGAGGGCCGCATCGAGGGCCTGCCGGTGGGAGAACTCGTCTACCTGGCCCGCACTCCCGACGGCCGGGGGTTGCTCCTCCTGGACAAGCGCGGGGACCTCTACCGGTACGATCCGGATACCTCCCTCTGGAGCCTCGTCCGGCCTATGGACCAGCGCCGCACGGCCCCCAATCCGGCCTTCTGCGCCGTTGCCCCCTATGGGGAACGCCTCTATATCCTGGACGTCTCCTACAGCCAGGTCTGGCGTTATCCTCCCGACGAGCGGGGGGAGGGGTATTTCCCCGGGGGGGAAGCGCCCGCCGGCCGGCCGGGCCTTGTCAGCCGGGGGGTGGACCTGGGGGTGGACGGGGATGTGTACGTCCTCCTGCACGAGGGGCGAAACGCCCCGGCCGGCCTGGTGCGCTTCCACGGCACTTCCCCCAAGCGCGACCGCGATTTCGCCTCCTCCCTCTCCTGGGAAAACCCGGTGCGGCTGTACCTGGACCCGGAGGGTCCCCTCTATGTCATTGACCGGGCCGGCCGCCGCCTGCGGGTGCTGGAACGGGGCCGCGGCCGGGTGTTACAAACGCTGGAAACCGAGGACCTGGAGATGCGCGCCGTCTATGCCGCATCCGGCCGGCTCTACATCGCCGCCCCCGATGCCCTGATTCTCTACCCGGGGACGGGGCAGGTGTACGCCGTCAGCGGGGGAGAGGGCCCCCCGGCCTCCGGCCGGCCCGACGACCCCCAGAACTGGTCTGTGTTCTTTGGCCTGACCTCTCCCATCTCCGACGTCCGCTACCTGCCGGAGCGCGATTCCCTCCTCCCCGGCGCCCCCCGCGTCTACCGCTACGGCATCCACCACGGCCTGGATATGTACGGAGGCACGATGGGCGTGGAAGTTCCCTACGGGACCCCCGTCCGGGCCGTCGCCGACGGCATCGTCATCCGGGCCGACACCGATTACCGAGAGATGACGCCGGCCGAGTGGGACGAACTGGCCGCCCGGTGTGCATCCCTGCACGATACCCCGCCGGAGATCGAGGACCGCTTTCGCGGCCGGCAGGTCTGGGTGGACCACGGGGACGGCCGGGTGAGCCGCTATGTGCACCTGGCGCGCATCGCCGAGGGCCTCGCGGCCGGCAGCCGGGTCCGGCGGGGCCAGATCATCGGCTATGCCGGAAACTCGGGGACGGAGGACGGCGCCGCCGGGAACAAAAGCGGCGTCCATCTGCACCTGGAACTGTACCTGAACGGGCACTACCTGGGGAAGTGGCTGACCCTCTGGGAAACGCGCCAACTCCTCCGGCGCCTCTTCGCCCTCCCCTGAATTCAGAGGATTTCCAGGTAACGCTGCACCTCCCAATCGGTCACGGCGATGCGGAAGGCATCCCACTCCTTGGCCTTGGCCAGGAGGTAGTAGGAGAAGGCGTGTTCCCCCAGGGCCTTGCGCATGAGGGGGCTGCGCTCCATCTCCTTGAGGGCCTCGCCCAGCGAACCCGGAAGGACGCCGATGGAGCGTTCGGCCAGGCGGGCGTCGTCGAAGCCGTAGACGTTTTCTTCCACCGGCTCGGGCGGCTCCAACCCCCGCTCGATGCCGTCCAGGCCGGCGTACAGCATCACGGCAAAGGCGAGATACGGATTGCAACTGGGGTCCGGGCAGCGCAGTTCCACCCGCACCGATTGCTCCCGGCCGGGGGAGTAACTGGGGATGCGGATCAGGGCCGAACGGTTGATCTGCCCCCAGCAGATGTAGACGGGGGCCTCGTAGCCCGGGGTCAGGCGTTTGTACGAGTTCACCGTAGGGCTGAGCACGGCGCACATGGCTCGGGCGTGGACCAGTTGGCCGGCGATAAAGTGGCGGGCTAGGCGAGACAGGTGGTAAGGATCATCGGGGGAGAAGAAGACGTTGTGCCCCTCCAGGTCAAAGAGGCTCTGGTGGGTGTGCATGCCCGAACCGTTCACCCCGAAGAACGGCTTGGGCATGAAGGTGGCGTGCAGGCCGCACTGGTGGGCCACCGACTTGACCGCGTAGCGCAGCGTCAGGGCCTGGTCGGCGGCGGAGAGGGCCTCGCTGTAGCGGATGTCAATTTCGTGCTGGCCCGGGGCCCCTTCGTGGTGGGCCATCTCCACCTCCAGCCCCATGGCCTCCAGAGCGCGGGTGATCTCCCGGCGCACGTCCAGCGCCCGGTCGCGCGGCCCCAGGTCAAAGTAGCCGGCCGGGTCATGGGGGGACGGCGCGACGTGGTTGCCCTCCCGCTCCAGGAGGAAGAACTCCAGTTCCGGCCCCACGTTGTAGATGAAACCCATCTCCCGGGCCCGGGCGAGCGCCCGCTTGAGGATGTAACGCGGGTCTCCCTCAAAGGGCTGACCGTCCGGTCGGTAGACGTCGCAGATCAGGCGGGCTTCGGCCGGCTGCCGGGGACGCCAGGGCACCAGGCTGTAGGTGGCCGGGTCGGGCCGCAGAAGCATGTCGCTCTCGCAAATGCGGGCAAAGCCCTGGATGGAGGAGCCGTCGAACCAGGTGCCTTGGAGGAGGGAATCGCGCAGCCGTTCGACCGGGATGGTCGCGCTCTTGAGCGTGCCGAAGATGTCGCTGAACTGGAGGTTGACAAACTCCACGCCGTCGGATTTGGCCCGCTCCAGAAGGGCCTCGATCTGTTCTTCCATGGATTGCCTCCTGGTAACTATGGAATATACCTGCGGAATATCTACCCCGGCATCCAGCAACCCCAACGCTGGAAAGGGGGGAGGGGACGGTCCCCGAGCACCTACAGGTTTTTGCTCAGGGTGTTCAGGAACTCGTTATTGTCCTTGGTCTTGGAAAGGCGGGTCAGGAGGAGTTCGGTGCCTTCGTCCGGCCCCAGGACGTCCAGCATCCGGCGGAGCGTCCAGACCTTGCGCAGGGTCTCCGGATCCAGGAGGAGTTCCTCACGGCGGGTGCCGGAGCGTTGCACGTCAATGGCCGGGTAGATGCGGCGTTCGGCCAGTTTACGCACCAGGTGCAGTTCCATGTTGCCGGTGCCCTTGAACTCCTCATAGATCACGTCGTCCATGCGGCTGCCGGTTTCGATGAGGCAGGTGGCGATGATGGTCAGGCTGCCGCCGTTTTCGATCTTGCGGGCGGCGCCGAAAAAGTGCTTGGGGGGATAGAGGGCCACCGGGTCGATGCCGCCGGAGAGGGTGCGGCCGCTGGGCGGGACGCTCAGGTTATAGGCCCGGGTCAGGCGGGTGATGCTGTCGAGGAGGATGACCACGTCGGCGCCGCACTCCACCAGGCGTTTGGCCCGCTCCAGGCACATCTCGGCCACGTGGGTATGGTTCTCCACCGGTTCGTCGAAGGTGGAACTGATGACCTCCCCCTGCACCGAGCGGCGCATGTCGGTCACTTCCTCCGGCCGTTCGCCCACCAGGAGCACCATGAGGACGATGTCGCTGTAGTTGGTGGTGATGCCGTTGGCGATGGCCTTGAGGATGGTGGTCTTGCCGGCCTTGGGCGGCGAGACGATGAGGCCGCGCTGTCCCCGACCGATGGGGGCGATGAGGTCAATGAGGCGGGTGGAGAGGATCCGAGGGTCGGTTTCCAGTTTCAGTTGCTGGTTGGGGAAGATGGGGGTGAGGTCGTCGAAGAAGGGCCGGTGTCGGGCCACCTCGGGGTCCAGCCCGTTGACGGCCTCCACCTTGAGCAGGCTGTAATAGCGTTCGCCCTCCTTCGGCGGACGCACCCGACCCGAAATCAGGTCGCCGGTGCGCAGGCCGAAGCGCCGGACCTGCGATTGGGAAACGTAGACATCGTCCGGGCCGGGGAGGAGGCGAGGCCCCCGAATGAAGCCGAACCCCTCGCTGACGACCTCGAGCACGCCGGCCCGAAAGATCTGGCCGGCCTGCTCCGTCTGGGCCTCCAGGAGGCGAAAGATCAGTTCCTGCTTCTTCAGCCGGCTGTAGCCGGAAATGCCCATTTCCCGGGCCAGTTCCTGCAGATCGGCCAGCGTCATGTTGTCCAGATCGGCAATGTTCATCACGGTTGTAACCTCCATGAGCAGATGCCCGGCGAACGGAGCCGCCGAAAGCCCCGGTCCGGCAGCCTGCTCGCTTCATCCTAGGGGGGGCGAACGCTCGTCCGCCCGGTCGTTTTCCTACCGGGAAGTATCCGGCCTTGGCTTGGGAAAGACAACGGCGTGAGGCTCCAAGGACATCCTTTGGGCCCAGGCGAGGCCTGACCTCGCCCTATGCATTCCCTCGGGCAGGCTCCGGACCCAGCCCCCAACCTTTCTCCGGAAAGGGCTGCCCTCGGGCCAATCGCTTATGCACCAGGGGTGCTGCCGGAAGCGCCATTGGTATCATTAGTATACCATAGATTCCCGGTTTCGTCAAATCCACTTGCCTGCCCGTCCACCCCGTGCTATACTATCCTTGCAAGACCCATAAGGAGCGCCGGCGTTGCTGGACCGTCTTTCCCCGGAACAAGAAGAACTGGTGCGGGCCCCGCTGGACGAACTGGTCGGCTTCCTCAGCGGGCCGGCCGGCGCGGGCAAGAGCACCCTGCTGGCCGCCCGCTTGATCGCCCTCCTGCGGCAGGGCGTCCCGGCCTATGCCATCCTGGTCCTCCTCCCCGACCGGGCGGCCCGCCGGCGGCTGCGCCAGGCCCTCCAGGGGGTGCCTCTGGGGCCCTACGGCGAACTCTCCCTCCACACCTACTACAGCCTGGCCCAGCGGATGGTGGCCCTCTTCTGGCCGCTGGTGGCCCGGCCGGCCGGTTTCGCCCACCCGGAGCGCCCGCCGGTCTTTCTGACCTATGAACTGGCCCAGCACCACCTGTTCCGCCTCATCTCCCCCCTCCTGGAGCAGGGCTACTTCGAGGGCCTCCACCTCCACCCGCAGCGCCTGGTCTCCCAACTCCTGGATAACCTCAACAAGGCCGCCCTGAACGGCTACCCCATCGGCGAGGTGGCCCTGCGTCTGACCGGCGCCTGGAACGGCCCGCCGGAGCAGCGCCTCTTCTTCCAGCAGGCCCAGGAGTGCATCGCCCGTTTCCGCCACGACTGCCTGCAACGAGGACTCCTGGACCTCTCCCTCACCCTGGAGACCTTCCAGCGCCAACTCCTGGAGCAACCTCCCTTCTGGGGCTACTTCAGCGAACGCTATCGCCACCTGCTGGTGGACAACCTGGAGGAAAACGTTCCCATTGCCCACGACTTTATCGCCCGTCTGCTTCCCCACTGCGCCTCCGCCCTGCTCGTCTACGACGAAGGGGGAGGCTACCGCCGGCTGCTGGGTGCCGATGCCGAAGGGGCGTGGAGGTTACGGAGGACCTGCACCCTCCACCGCCGCTGGGAAGGCCCGGCCGGCCCTCCCGTGCGTCTGGCCGCCGTCCTCTCCGCCCGCCTGGGGCAGCCCGAAGCGGGGCCCACCCCCTCTCCGGAGGATGCGGTCCGGCCGATCCTCGGGGTCATCCAGACGCGCTACCGCAGCGAGATGATTCGGGAGGTAGCCCGGACGCTGGCCCGGATGGTGGGCGAGGAGGGCATTCCCCCGGCCGAGATCGCCGTCCTGCCTCCCTATCTGGACGGCGTGCTGCGCTTCGCCCTGACCCAGGAATGTGCCCGCCTGGGGGTGCCCCTCCACGTCCTGCGGCGTTACCGCCGGCCGGTCGAGGAGCCGGTCGTTCGAGCCCTCCTCACCCTGGCCGCCCTCCTCCGCCCCGAATGGCAACTCCCGCCGGCGCCCTACGACGTGGCCGAGGCCCTGGGCCAGGTGCTGGACGGATGCGATCCGGTGCGTGCCGCCCGGCTGACCGAGTGGGTCTATGACCCGACCGGGCCGGCCCTGCGCGACCCGGAAGGCCTCCCCGCCGTGGCCCGTCTGCACCTGAGCGGAGTCTCGCCGGCCGCCTCCCCCATCGAACGCTACCGAGCCTTCTGGCAGCGCTGGCAGGAGGCCGGCCGGATGGATCATGCGACCCGCACGCTCCCCTGGGAACACCTCCTGGCCTATCTCCTGAGCACCTTCCTGGCCGGAGCCGCCCGGGACCCGGCCGTCGCCACGGCCTGCGCCGAACTCCTGGAATCGGCCCGCCGCTTCCGGGAGGTCTTCCCCATCCTCTACCCCGGCGAGGACGAGGATATGGCCGGCCGGCGCTACCTGGAGATGCTGCGTCGCGGCCTGGTCACCGCCCAGTACCTGGTGCAGGCGCCGGAAATCCCTGCCGTTCTGCTGGCCCCGGCCCATACCTACCTCCTGGCCGGCCGGCGGGTGCGCCGGCAATTCTGGCTCGATGTCTCCTCGATGGACTGGTGGACGCCGCCCCAGCAGCCGCTGACCAACCCCTACGTCCTCTCGCGGCACTGGCCCCTGGGCCGGCCCTGGGATGACGCTGCCGACTATGCCTCCCGCCAGGCGGCCCTGGCCCAGACCCTCCGCGGCCTCTGTAACCGTTGCGGCGAAGGCGTCGTCCTGTGCGGAAGCGAACTCGGAACGGCTGGCCAGTTTCAGGATGGACCGCTCTGGCGGGCCCTGGAACCGATCGTGCGTCTTTGGGAAACAGGCCGCTCGGTCTGATCTACCGACCGGCGAAAGCGCTTGGCCCGGTTGAATACAAAAGGAGAATCGGATGAGGCGAAATGAAAGCGTATTCCGGCAGCGCGGGCTGCTCTACGGTCTGCTCTTTGCTCTCCTTATCCTGATCGTGGGCCTCAATATCGTGTTCCTGGTCCTGGTTCCATCTGCCACGCCTACCCCACAGCCTACCGTGCCACCCCCACCGCTGCCGACCTCGACTCCCCGGCCCACCTCCACGCCCTCGCCGCCGCCGTCGCCTGTCGTTTCTCCCACTCCCTCTCCCACCGGCATTCGCCCGGTTACGCCGCCAACGCTACGGCGCACGCCTTCCATCTCTCCGACGGCGACGGTCACCCGGACCCCCACCCTGACGCCCACCATCACCCCAACCGCCACGCCCACCCTCGTCCCCACCATCACGCCCACCATCACCCCGACCGTTACCCCCTCGCCCTCGCCTTCACCCACACCTTCACCCACGCCTTCGCCTACACCCTCGGCGACCCCTACTCCCACGCCGACCGACACCCCTACGCCCACCTCCACGCCTACACCCACGCCCACCCGTACCCCGGGCCCGATCTCGAGCACGAACTCCCGCGTCTTTGTGGACCCGGTGCAGGGGCAAGTCCGCTATCGCGTCACCATCCGGCTGATCGACATCTACGGGTTGCCGGCCGCCGGGGTGCAGGCCGAAATCGTCGTCCTGCCGGCCAGCCAGCCGGTCACCGTGGAAAACCCGCCGCCGACGGATAGCGAGGGCTATGCGACCGGCTACGTCTCTTCCACCCAGGAGGTCTGCGTGACCCTGGAGATTCATGCCGGCGGGGTCGTCCTCCTGGAAAAGCCCTATATCTGCTTTCGTCCCGGCGGGTATGGGCGCTAGGCAACGCGGCGCCTCTTGCACGGCGGCCGTTTTGTGCTATAATGAAGTTGTGCCTGACCCGCTCGGCATCTGGTATGGACACCGCGCGGTAGGAGGGTAGCCATGCCGGAAGGCGGCCAGATCAAAGTTCTGATCGTGGATGACATTCCGGAGACATGCGATTACCTGAGCAAACTGCTCCACTTTGAACGCGACATCGTTGTGGTGGGGACGGCAGGCTCCGGCCAGCAGGGCCTGGCCAAGGCCAAGGAACTGCAGCCGGACATCGCCCTGGTGGACATCAACATGCCGGACATGGACGGCATCACGGCTACCGAAAAAATCCTTAGCCAGGTGCCGGGCACCCAGGTCATCATCATGAGCGTTCAGGGAGAGCAGGACTATTTGCGGCGGGCCATGCTGGCCGGGGCCAGCGACTTTCTGGTCAAGCCCTTCAGCGGCGACGAACTGGTGCAGAGCATCCGCCACGTCTACCAGCGTCGGCCACGGGCCGTGGCGGCTCCGGTGGAACGGCCGGCGGAGGAGAAGGAGCGGGCGCCCGGCCGGCTCATTTCCATCTTCAGCCCCAAGGGCGGCGTGGGGCGTACCACCCTGGCGGTGAACCTGGCCGTGGCGCTGAAACTGGAGCGCCCCAACCTGCGCGTCGCCCTGATGGACGGCAGCCTGCTCTTTGGCGACGTCGGGGTGATGCTGGACCTGCGTTCGGACAAGACGATCAACGACCTGGTCGTCCGTTTCGAACAACTCGATGCCGACCTCCTCTCCGACGTGATGGTGACCCATTCCTCCGGGGTCAAAGTCCTGCAGGCTCCCCAGGCGCCCCAGCAGGCCGAACTCATCACCCCGGAGCACATCAAGGCCATTCTGGAACTGCTCCGCAAGAATTTCGACTATGTTTTCGTGGACACCTGGTCCTCCTTCCAGGAGCGCATCCTGACCATGTTGGACCTTTCCGACCGCATCATCCTGGTGACCACGTTGGAGATGTCGGCGATCAAAAACATCAAACTCTTCCTGGAAGTGGCGGAACTGCTCCAGTACCCGGCCGGCAAGATCATCCTGGTGGCCAACCGGGCCGATGCCCGCTCCGGTATCCCGGTCCAGGAGGTGGCCCGCAACCTGCGCTTCGAGGTCAGTGCCGTCATTGGAAATGACGGCCAGGCGGTGACCACTTCGATCAACCGGGGGGTTCCCCTGGTGCTGGCCGAGCCGGGCAACCCGGTCTCGCGGGACATCCGGGCCTTCCTGAAGCAACTCCTGTTGGGATTGGGTGTGAGCGAAGAGGAGGTGGTCCAGGAGAAAAAGGGTCTCCTGGGCCGCCTGCGCAGGGTTTCGTAAGAACGATGGATCCGGAGGTGAGCGATGTCGCTTCTGCGTCGCATCGGTGGGCCTGAGCAGAAGGAACCGACCCGGCCGGCCGCGCCGGGGGTGCCGGCCGAGGAGAGCCGGGTGCGGATGGCACCCCTCCCCCAGGAACGGGACGCCTTTGAAACGATCAAAAAGCGCGTGCAGGAGCGCCTCCTTTCCGAACTCGACCCCCGGCTCGACCTCAGCCGCACGGCCGAGGTGCGTCAGCAGGTCCAGGAGGTCTTTAACGCCATCCTGGAGGCCGAAAAGATCGTCCTGAGCCGGGCCGAGCGCCTGCGGCTTTTCGAATCCATTGCCGCCGAAATCCTGGGCTATGGGCCGATCGAGCCGCTCCTGCGGGATGATACGATCACCGAAATTATGGTGAACGGCCCCAAACAGGTCTATATCGAGCGGGGCGGGAAACTCTACAAGACCGATGTCACCTTTGAAAACGACGACCATGTGATGCGCATCATTGACCGCATCGTATCCCCCATCGGCCGGCGGGTGGACGAAAGCACCCCCTACGTGGACGCCCGCCTGCCCGACGGCTCCCGCGTGAACATCATCATCCCGCCCATCTCGCTCATCGGCCCGGTCATCACCATCCGCAAGTTCTCCCGGGATCCCTTCACCGTGGACGACCTGATTCGTTTCGGCACCATGACGCCGGAGATTGCCAAGTTCCTGGAGGCCTGCGTCAAGGCCCGGCTGAACATCATCGTCTCCGGCGGCACCGGCTCGGGCAAGACCACGACGTTGAACGTGCTCTCCTCCTTTATTCCGGAGGACGAGCGCATCATCACCATCGAGAACGCGGCCGAGTTGCAACTGCACCAGGAGCATGTGGTCACGCTGGAGTCCCGTCCGCCGAACATCGAGGGCAAGGGGGAAATCACCATCCGCGACCTGGTGATCAACGCCCTGCGCATGCGGCCGGAGCGCATCATCGTCGGCGAGTGCCGTGGCGGGGAGGCGCTGGACATGCTCCAGGCCATGAACACCGGCCACGACGGCTCCCTGACCACGCTGCACTCCAACAGCCCCCGCGATACGCTCTCCCGCCTGGAGACGATGGTGCTGATGGCCGGGATGGAACTGCCGGTGCGGGCCATCCGGGAGCAGATCGCCTCGGCCGTGGATTTGATCGTCCATCAGGAGCGTCTGCGGGACGGTACGCGCAAGATCGTTTCGATCACCGAGGTACAGGGGATGGAGGGCGATGTCATCGTCCTGCAGGATATCTTCGTCTTTGAGAAAACCGGCATCCGCGACGGCAAGGTGATCGGCGAGTTCAAGGCCACCGGCGTGCGGCCCAAGTTTATCGAAAAGTTTGAGGCGATGGGCATCTACCTGCCCCCGCAGATCTTTGGGTATACACCTGAACGTTTCCGTTAGTCGGTGGTCCAAATTCTAGGACCGTGGGAATGAGGCGGTGTCTGGACGTGCGAATGGGGAATATATCCCCCGGTCACGGCCATGAGGGAGAGGTACGAGGATGAATCCGGGCCTTTTGCTCCTGGGCGGCGGTGCCCTGCTGGCGATCGTGCTCCTGGCGGTGGTCGTTCTGGGCTCTCGTTCGCGGGGAGATGTGGCCGAGCGCCTGGACCGCTTTGCCGCGCGGGGGAACGAAGCCGCCGCCGAGGCCAGGCCCAGGGCACGGGGCCGGGGCTCGTCCGTCCTGGCGGCCCAACTGGACCGGGCGATCGCCGGCCGGGGCTTTGCCGCCCGCATCTCCCGCGACCTGGCCCAGGCGAATATGAAACTGACCGTGGCCGAATTCCTGGCCCTGCGGATGATCAGCGTCATCGCCGGGCTGGGCATCGGCTACCTCGTCGCCGTCCTGCGCGAGGGGCTCAGCCCTATCCTCACCAGCCTCATCGGCGCGATTCTGGGGTTCTTTGCCCCGTCCCTGATGGTGCGAAGGGCCAAGGGACGTCGCCTCCGGGCCTTCAATAACCAGTTGGGCGACACCATCACCCTCCTGGCCAATTCCCTGCGCTCCGGCTACAGCCTCCTCCAGTCCATGGAGATGGTGGCCCGCGAGTCCACCCCGCCGGTCTCGGAGGAGTTCCATCGCGTCGTCCAAGAGGTGGGTCTGGGCCTCTCCGTCCAGGATGCCCTGGCCAACCTCTACCGCCGGGTGCCCAGCGATGACCTGGACCTGATGATCACCGCCATCAACATCCAGCACGAGGTCGGCGGTAACCTGGCCCAGATTCTGGATACCATCGGCCACACCATCCGCGAGCGGGTGCGTATCAAGGGCGAGATTCGGGTGCTGGTGGCCCAGCAGCGCATTTCCGGCTATGTGGTCGCCGCCCTGCCCATCTTCCTGGCCCTAATCCTCGTCTTCATCGCCCCCACCTATATGGACAAACTCTTCAACCCGATCGGGTTGCCCCCCTTTCTGGGAGGCAATAGCTGGATCTGTATGCCGATCTGTTCCCTGATTTTGATGCTGGCCGGCTTTCTGGTCATCCAGCGCATCGTGAACATCGAGGTCTGATCCGCTGGAGGAGGCACCACGATGTCGCCTATGGTCATCATCCTGGGGGTTGTGTTGCTGCTGGTCGTCCTCCTGGCTCTGGTAGGGCTGCGCGGAGGGACCAAGGAAAGCGACATCGCCGAACGTCTGGCCCAGTATGCCGAGCGTCCGCTAACGCTGGAGGAGATCGAACTGCAGAAGCCCTTCCGGGAGCGGGTGCTCGTCCCCCTGATGAACAACCTCTCGGCCTTTATCGCCCGCCGCATGCCCAGGCAGACGGTGGAACGCCTGCGTACCCGTCTGCAGATGGCCGGCAACCCGATTCAGGCCGGCACCTTCTTCATCCTGCAACTGGCCCTGACGGTGATCCTGGGAATCGGGGGTTTCTTTCTCTTCTCCACCCAGACCATGGACCGCCGCCTCCTCCTCACCCTCTTGATGACCGTGATGGGCTACGTCCTGCCCAACGTATGGCTCAACAATCGTGTCCGTTCCCGCCAGAAGGCTATTCTGAAGGCTCTGCCCGACGCCATTGACCTCCTGACGATCAGCGTAGAGGCCGGCCTGGGCTTTGACCTGGCCATGCAGCGGGTCGTGGAAAAGTGGAACAACGAACTCAGCCGCGAATTCGATCGGGTACTGGCCGACATTCGCCTGGGCAAGAACCGCCGCGAGGCGTTGCGCGACCTGGTGGCCCGCACCGGCGTGCCCGACCTCTCCACTTTCGTCGCGGCCATCATCCAGGCCGATCAATTGGGTGTGAGCATCGCCAAAATCCTACGGGTGCAGGCGGATCAGTTGCGCATTCGCCGGAGGCAGCGGGCCGAGGAACTGGCCCACCAGGCCCCGATCAAAATGCTCTTCCCCCTGGTCTTTCTGATCTTCCCCTCGATGTTCGTGGTCATCCTGGGGCCGGCCGTGCCGATCCTGTGGGATCAGTTTTTTGCCAAGAAGTGAGCAGGCCCCGATCGGGCCGTCCTTACCCCGCCGCCTGCAGGAGACGGGCGCAGAGGTAACGGGCGATCACAGCCAGGTCCTCGGTGGGCAGGTAGTTGGCGGCCGTGCTGTCGAAGAGCAGGCGCACCTCCGGGGGAAACTCCTCGTCCCCTTCCCAGAGGAGCAGCGCCATCGGCAGGCGGGGCAACACCTGGAAGACAAAGGCGTGATCGGCCATCGCCGCCGGCCGTCCCCCCAGACGCTCCGCCGCCGCCCGCAGGGCCGCCACATCGTGCCCGAAGCGTGCCCGCAGACGCTCCTCGCTTCCCGCCCGGAAGGCCGGGTAGTACACCCGCCCGTCGGGCAGGTCGCGGAACGAGACCCACTGCCCACGCAGGGAGATGCCGTCGGAGGTCAGGAGGTAGTGGAGGAGCAGGATTTGCACCACCAGGGAAGGCTCTGCGCCGCTTCCCACTTCCCGCGTCTCCAGGCCCGGCCAGGAGATTTCATAGGTTTGGTTCAGGAGGGGAATCTCAAAGCGCCCTCTCCCTTCTCCTAGTTCCACGTAGGTCACGCCGGCCGTTTCGGCATCGATCCGCGGGTCGCGGCCGGCCATCTGCCGGCAGGCCCGGCGGTAGGCTTCCCGATAGTTCCGGGGAAGCGTTTCCAGAGGTTCCTCCAGCCACCGATCGCCGCACATTCCGCCCTCCATCCACGCCTTATCCCTTCTCCTCACACGGCTCCGTATGCACCACCACCCGTTCCAGATCCGGGATTTCCCCGCGCAAACGCTCCTCCAGGATCGTGCCCATCCGGTGAGCCTCGGATAGGGTCATTTCCTCCGGCAGACAGCAGTGCAGGGAAAGCGTCCAGCCGTCCTTCCCCCGACGGACCTGCACATCGTGACAATGCAGGGGCATTTCGGAGGCCAAGAGAACCCGACGTACCGCCTCGAGCAAATCCCCTTCTTTCCCGGTCGGGGAAAGCACCCCGGTCTGCCGGCCCCGGGGCTCAAGGTGAGTGGTGATGCCGGCCAATTCGGGAATCTCCGCATGGGCCTGTTCTTCCAGTCGGGAAGCCAGGTCGTGGGCCTGCCCCAGGGTGAGGTTCCCATCGGCCTCCAGGTGGGCATCCACGTAGTAGCGCCCCTCGATTTCGTGGGCCCAGACATCGTGGACTTCCAGTCCCAACCCGGTGGCCAGCCGGCGCAACTGGAGGGCGAACCGCTCGCGGCCCGGCTCTGAGGGGAGGGAGCCGGCCGGCTCCAGGTGGATCGTCACATCCTCCAGGCCGGGGCGGTAAGCCCGCAGACGGTTCTGAACCTCATGGGCGATGGCGTGGGCTTGCTCTACGCTCATCTCCGGATCCACCCGGAGGTGCAGGTCGGCGTAGACGGCTCGGTCGTGCCCGCGGCTGCGTACCTGATGGCAGGAGCGCACCCCCGGTACCTCCAGGGCGATACGCTCCACCTGGACCGGCGAGAGCATCGCCCCGTCCATCAGCGTCGGCGAGGTCTCCCGGATGATGTCGATGCCGATCTTGGCGATGAAGAGGGCCACCACCAAGGCCAGGATGGGATCGGCGATGGGAGCGCCCAGGCGTACGGCCACCAGTCCCCCGATGACGCCCAGCGAGACCAGGATGTCGGCCCGGGTGTGCTGGGCATCGGCCACCAGGAAATCGCTCCTCAACCGCCGGCCCTCCCGCATCTCGTACCAGACCACGGTCGCGTGCACCAGGATGCTGAGGACGAGGGCCCCGAAACTCCAGACCGTGACCTCGGCCTGTATCCGAGTCGGGTCGCGCAGGCGCTCGACCGCGCTCTTCACCAGTTCCCAGGTCGTCAGGAAGAGGAGGGCGGAGACGCCCAGGGCGGTGAGGGTTTCGGCCTTGCGGTGGCCGTAGGGGTGGCCTTCGTCGGCCGGTCGGGCGGCCAGATAAATCCCCACCAGCCCCACCACGTTGGAGGCACCGTCAAAGGCCGAATCGAAGCCGTCGGCGACCAGGCTGAGGGAGCCGGTGAGGTAGCCCACGCCCAGTTTGGCCGCCATAGCCAGAAGGTTGAGCCCCATCGTGATCCAGAGGACCCGACGGATGGCGCGGAACGTGTCCATCATCAGCCTGCCCGAACGTTTCTGCCTTTCGGGTCACCCGGATGCGGTTGGTCCATGCGGGCCGGCCCTCCGGGGCTGACAATGTAGCATATTCCCCTCTCTTTGTCAAAAAGTCCTTTTTCCTGACATCTTTGCATAACTCGTCCTGGCACGAATGATGTCAGATTTGAGCCTTCTTCTCCAGCGCGGCCCGGTCCAGGATGACGATGCGGCCGCGTTCCTGGCGAATCAGACCCTCCTCACGCCAGGCCCGAAGCACTCGGCCGACCACCTCGCGCACCGTGCCCAGGTGGGCGGCCATCTCCTCCTGGGTCCAGCGCCGGCCGGGCACGGCCACATCCCGGCTCAGGAGGAAACGGGCCAGACGCGCCTCCACCGTACGGAAGGAGAGGTCCTCCACCAGCCCTACCAGCAGGCGCAATTTGGCGGCAAAATCGGCCAGGATATTGCCGGCAATCCGGGGGAACTCCCCTATCAGTTTCCGGAAATCGGAACAGGAAAAGGCGTAGGCTTCGACTTCGGTGAGGGCCTGGGCGCTGGCCGGATTGGGGCCGCCGTCGAAGGCCGGGACCAGGTTGAGCCCGTCCCCGGGCCCCAGGAGCGCCAGCACTTGCTCCCGCCCCTCCACCGAGACCTTGCTCACCCGCACCCGGCCGCGGAGGAGGAAATAGACCGTCTGGCAGGGCTCTCCCTCCAGGAGGAGAAAGGCTCCGCGCTCGAAACGCCGGCGACGGGCCACGGCGGCCACCCGGGCCAGGGCCCGCCCGTCCAGGCCGGCAAAAGGAGGAAAACGTCCCAGTTCGCTTTCCTCCGGCATCATTCCCTCCCGGCCGGCTGCAGGAGCGCCTGCACGGCCTCCCAGACGGCCCCGGCCACCTCCTCGACCCCCGGCCGGCCGTCCACCACCACGATCGTTTCCCGACGGCGCAGGTACTCGATGGCCCGGTAGTAGCGGGCCCGTACCTGCTCCAGGGCTTCCTGCCGCTCAAAGAGTTCCTGGCGTTCCCCCTGCCGGCCGCCGATGCGGACCAGACACTCGGCCACCGGCACCTCCAGGAAGACGGTCAGGTCGGGGCGCAGGGCCCGGCGGTTGATGGCATAGACCCAGGAAAAGGGGGCATCCAGCGTCTGGTAGGCCAGGGAGGAAAGGTAGTAGCGGTCGCAGAGGACGTGGATGCCCCGGCGCAGGTGTTCCAGGACGCCTCCGGGACCGTAGAGGTGGTCCAGGCGATCGGCGGCAAAGAGCAGGGCCAGGGCACGGGGGTCGAACGTCTCCTCTCCGGCCAGGATGCGCCGGATCAACCGGCCGGCCGGCCCATCCGAGGGCTCCCGGGTCGTCCAGACCGGAGCGCGGCCCAGCAGCCGTTCCTCCAGCCGGCGGACCTGGGTGGTCGTGCCGGCCCCGTCCAGCCCCTCGAGGACGATGAATTTGCCGGGCCCCGGGTTCGCCCTCATCGCCTGCTCCCGAACGGGATCACCGGGGCGGCGGGTCGGTGCAGGCCTCCTCGGCCGCCCGCA
Organism: Chloroflexia bacterium; assembly: GCA_049970175.1. GTDB lineage: Bacteria > Chloroflexota > Chloroflexia > DTKN01 > DTKN01 > JASFBA01. Next base: position 14,015 of record JBMFNL010000024.1, on the reverse strand, counting down.
GGATGTCGCCCCGATGGACCATCCCAGCCACCGCCTCGATATCCGGCTGGAGGAAGCGGTCCCCGCTCAGGAAGGACACGCTTTCCCGAATCCGGCGGCGCACAGCGGCCGTGCCCTGCCCCAGCCGGGCATCCGGCTCCAGGCCCAGGCGCAGGTCCACCGCCTGGGCCGCGCAGAGCAGTTCGATGGCCACGATCTGCTCCACGTTCCAGACCACCTGCCGGGCGTGCAGGGCGGCGTTGGCGCTGTTGCTCACGTGGTCCTCCTGCTCCTCGCAGGTGGGAATCGAATCCACGCTGTCGGGGTGAGCCAGCGTCTTGTTCTCAGAGGCCAGGGCGGCGGCGACGTACTGGGGAATCATCCAGCCGGCGTTCAGGCCGCTCTCCTGGACCAGCATCGGCGGGAGGCCGTCGTTCAACTGGCGGGTGAGGAGGCGGAAGATGCGCCGCTCGGCGATGTTGCCGACCTCGGCGACGGCGATGGCCAGGAAATCGGCGGCCAGGGCGATCGGCTCGCCGTGAAAGTTCCCCCCGGAGAGGGCCTTGTTGGGACGCTCCAGGTCGGGGAAGATGAGCGGGTTATCGGTGACGGCGTTCAGTTCGCGTTCCACGACCTGCCGGACAAAGGCCAGGGTATCGCGGGCCGCGCCCAGCACCTGAGGGGCGCAGCGCAGGGAGTAGGCATCCTGCACCCGCGCGGCCGAGCCGATCAAGGTGCTGCCCTGCAGGAAGCGGCGCATCGCCGCGGCCGAGGCGACCTGGCCGGGGTGGTTGCGCAGGCGGTGGAGGCGTTCGTCCAGGGCATTGGGGACGCCGCGCAGCGCCTCCATGCTCAGGGCCACGGCCACCTCGGCCTGGCGGACCAGGAGTTCGGCATCGGCCAGGGCCAGGGCCAGGAGGGCGGTGGAGACGGCCGTGCCGTTGTTCAGCGCCAGCCCCTCCTTGGCCTGCAGGACCGGCCGGGACAGGCCGGCCCGGCGCATGGCTTCGGCGCCGGAGAGCCTCTCCCCCCGGTAAAAGGCCTCCCCGCTGGGTTCGTCGCCCCCATCGGGGTCGCGGGCCAGGACCAGGACGATGTGGGAAAGGGGGGCTAGGTCGCCGCTGGCCCCCAGGGAGCCGCGCGAGGGGACGACCGGGTGCACGCCCCGATTGAGCATCTCCAGGAGCGTTTCCAGCGTCTCCGGGCGGACGCCGGAGTATCCCCGGGCCAGGGTGTTGGCCCGGATGAGCATGGCGGCCCGCACGACCTCCTCGGCCAGCGGTTCGCCCACCCCGCAGGCGTGGCTGACGATGAGGTTATGGGCCAGGCGGGCGCTCTGCTCGATGGGGATGGAGACGCCGGCCAGGGAGCCGAAGCCGGTATTGAGGCCGTAGACGACCAGGTTGCCCTGCCGGGCCACCCGGTCCACCCAGGCCCGGCAGCGGGCCACCCGACGGCGGGACCGGGGGCTGAGGCGCACCGGCCGGCCGGCCCGGGCCACGGCCACGACGTCGTCCAGGGTCAGATGCTCGCCGTCAATTTCCAGCGGAAGGGACGGGTCAGGCAAGGGATTGCGATACGCTTCGCCGTTCAAGGCCGGGATAGACCTCCTGTTGCCTTCCGGACGGTACGCATGGCCCCGTATCTCCGGCGCCGGTCAGAGTCCGGCAAACAGGTCCTCCTCCTTCGGTGCGGCCTCCACGCCCCGGGCGTCGGCCAGGACAAAGGTCTCGTAGCCCATATACGTCCGCCGAAAGTCCTCGGGCAGGTTCAGCCAGGGGTGGTTGGGAGGAAGTTGGGTGCGGTGGCAGCGCAGGGCAGCCACCTTCTTCCCCAGGAAGTCGCGGACGTCCACGGCCGTGGTGATGCGCTCCTCCGGGATGCCCCGCCGGGCCACTTCCTCCTCCGAGGGAGGCTCGGGAATCAGCCCGTGCTGCCACATCGCCTCCCGGATGCGGCGGAAGGTGGCGGCGGAGACGGCGGTATAGTAGAGTTTGCGCGGCGGCTGAGGGAGGCTCCCGGCCTCCTTCCAGGCGGCGGTGACGTGGCGGTGGATGGCGATGTGGTCGGGATGGCCGTAGCCCCCATCCGGCCCGAAGGTGAGCACGACCTGGGGACGGAAGCGGCGGAAGAGCGCCAGGATGCGTTCGACCACCTCGGCCGGCTCGGCCCGGCAAAAGGCCAGGGGATGGCGGTTCTCGGGGCTGCCGGCCATGCCGGAATCGCGATAGCCCAGGAAGTGCAGTTCCTGTATCCCCAGCGCCCGGCAGGCGCAACGCAACTCCTCCTCCCGCACCCGCCCCATCTCCTCCGGCGGCACTTCCATCCCCTCGTCGTGGACGATGCCGGCCTCGCCCCGCGTGGCACAGACCAGCACCACCTGCACCCCCGCGGCGGCATAGCGGGCCAGCGTCCCGCCGGTGGCGAAACTTTCGTCATCGGGATGGGCGAAGAGGGCCATCAGGGTGCGTTCCAAGGGCTTGCCTCCTGTCCCGGCCGGCCGGGGAGATACACGACAAAGGCCATGCCCCCACGGGGTTGGTTCTCCACGGCGATGCGGCCGCCGTGCATCTCCACGATGTAGCGGGCCACGGCCAGGCTCAACCCCTCGCGCCCCAGGACGTAGGTGGGCGAACTGTCGGCATGGAAGAAGAGGTCGAAGAGGCGCTCCTGCTGCTCGGCCGGGATGCCCTTGCCGGCCCCGGCGATGCGCACCTCGATGCCGGCGTCGGCCGGCCGCAGGGAGAGGAGCACCACACTCCCATCGGGGCTGTCGCGCACGGCCGCCTCCAGAAGGTTGGAGAGGACCAATTTCAAACTGTCGCCGCTCCCCAGGATGGGCGGCAGGCCGGCCCAGTCGTCCAGATGGATGTGGACCTCGTTTTCCTCGGCTTCGCCGGAGACCTCCTCCACCGCCTGCCGGGCCACCTCCGAGAGGGAGACCTCCTCCAGGTCGATGGGAATGCGGGTCACCCGCTGGAGGTAGAGGATGTCGTCCACCAGTTGGGCCAGCAGGTCCACGTTGCCGGCCATAATCTGCATGTACTCCTGCCGCTTTTCTTCCGAGATCGGGAAATCGGGATGGCGCAGGAGTTGGAGGTAGCCCTTGACCGGCGTCAGCGGCGTGCGCAGTTCGTGGGCGGCGGAGTAGACAAAGTCGGCCTTGAGCCGGTCCACGGCGCGATACCAGCGCTCATAGAGGGCGCGGCGCTCCTCCGCTTCCCGATGGAGCCGGCGGGCCTGTTCGAGCACCTCCTGGCTTCGCCGGCCCAGGAGGGCGAGGGTGCGTCCCAGGTAGCCGCTTACGCCCCCGGCGAGGGGGAAGAGAAGGGCCGTGCTCAGTGCCAGGGCCGGCTCGGCGGGGTGAGGGTCCAGGGCGTAGAGGAGGCCGTAGAGGCCCGAGGCGGCCAGCCCGAAACCCAGCCCCCCGCCGTAACCGGAAAGGAGGCCGGCGTAAGCGATCGGCAGGTAAAAGGCGGGGAAAAAGGGGCTACGGGACGTGCAACTGCCCAGGAGGAGGAGTGTGGTCAGGGCGAGGTCCACGGCCGGCAGGGCCCAGCGCACCCGGCGGTGCTCCAGGAGGCCGCGCCGCTTCAGGATGTAGGCCAGGGGCAGGGAGGCCAGGGCCAGGCCCAGCGTGACCCAGAGGAGGGCCGGACGGCCGGACGGGAGACGGAAGAGGAGGAAGAGGAAGGGGATCAGGAGGATGAGCAGGGCCCGGACGGGAAGGAGGGCCCGGGCCGGCTGCCAGGGGAGGACTTCGGCCGGCCGGCCGTTTCGATCCAGGAGGGAGCGGAACCGGAAAGGAAAGGGCCGTTCCCGAACGGATTTTCCCCCGGTTCCCACCGACCGGACCAGGTCTTCGGCGATGGGCAGTTCGTCTCCGTCCATAAACCGCTATTTCAAGGCCCCCCAGTTCGGGCCGACATGAATCTCAACCTGCAAAGGGGCGTCCAGCCGGTAAGCGCCTTCCATCACCTCTTTGACCAGCGGAACGACGGCCTCGACCTCTTCCGCCGGCACTTCCAGCACCAGTTCGTCGTGGACCTGGAGGATCATCCGGCTGCGGAGGTGGCGTTCCTGGAGCGCCCGGTGCAGGCGCACCATGGCGATCTTGATGATGTCGGCGGCCGTGCCCTGAATCGGCGTGTTGACCGCTTCGCGTTCGGCGGCCATCCGCACGTTGCGGTTCGAGGAACGCAGTTCCGGGATGTAGCGGCGCCGCCCCAGCACGGTGGAGACGTACCCCAGTTCTCGCCCCCGGCGAATCGTCTCCTCCAGGTAGCGGCGCACGCCGGCGTAGCGGCGGAAATAGGTGGCGATGAACTGGGCCGCCTCCTTCTGGTCAATTCCCAGGCGCTGGGCCAGGCCGTAGTCGCTCATCCCGTACATCAGCCCGAAATTGACCGTCTTGGCCATCCGGCGCTGCTCCGGGGTGACCTGGGAGACGGGGATGCCGAAGAGGGTCGCCGCCGTGCTGGCGTGGACGTCTTCGCCCCGGCGAAAGTCCTCCAGGAGGCCGGGGTCCTGCGAAAGGTGGGCCAGGATGCGCAGTTCTACCTGGGAGTAGTCGGCCGAAAGCAACGCCCAGCCGGGGGAGGCGATAAAGGCCTGGCGCACCCTGCGGCCGATCTCGGTGCGGATGGGGATGTTCTGGAGGTTGGGGTCGGAGGAGGAGAGCCGGCCGGTGGCCGTGGCCGTCTGGTTGAAGGAGGTGTGCACCCGGCCGGTGCGCCGGTTGACCAGCAGGGGAAGTGCGTCCACGTAGGTGGATTTCAGTTTGGCCAGTTCGCGCAGCCGCAGCACCGCTTCGACGATGGGATGGGCATGGCGCAACTTTTCCAGGACATCGCTGGCCGTGGAATAGGCCCCGGATTTCAACTTGCTGGTCGCCGAAAGCGGCAGGCCCAGTTCGCGGAAGAGGACCTCGCCCAGTTGCTGGGTAGAGTTGACGTTGAAGGGGTGGCCGGCGTAGCCGTAGATCTCCTCCTCCAGTTTCTCCAGTTCGTGTTGCAGTTCCCGGGACATCTGGAGGAGGAAGGGGATATCCAGGAGGACACCGGTGCGCTCCATCTCCCGGAGCACTTCGACCAGCGGCATCTCCACTTCTTCAAAGAGCGCGCGCAGGTCGTTTTCCACCAGTTGTTTTTCCAATACTTCCTTCAGGCGAAAGGTCATATCGGCGTCGGCGCAGGCATAGGGGCCGACCACCTCGATCGGCACCTGGTCCATGGTGCGCTGGGCCTTGCCCTTGCCCAGGATTTCGGCGATGTCCCGCATCTCCACGCCCAGGTAACGAAAGGCCAGGTTCTTCAGCCCGATGGAACGGTCCTTCCGCAGGGCGGCGGAGCCGCTCTCGGCCTCGCCTTCGCCCTCGGCCAGGCCCGAGCGTCCGCCCACCAGGTAGGCGGCGATCAGGGTATCGAAGGCGATGCCGCGCACCTCCAGCCCCTGCTCGGAGAGCACCAGGGTATCGAACTTGGCGTGGTGGGCGATCTTGGGGATGCGGGCGTCTCCCAGGAGGGGGGAAAGGTGCCGGCGGACCTGTTCCCAGGGCAGTTGTCCCGGAAGTCGCCGGCCGTCGGGCGTGCGGTGGCCGACCGGGATGTACCAGGCCCGACCGTCGCCCCGGGCCAGGGAAATCCCCACCAGTTCGGTATCCATCGGCTGGATGGAGGTGGTCTCGGTATCCAGGGCCAGGGGGCCGCTTCCCAGGGCGGCGAGCATCTCCTTCAGGGCGGCCTCGTTCTGGACGATGCGGTAGGCCGGCTGCTCCGCCGTTTCCGGTGGGGCAGGGGCACTTTCGGCAAAGAGGGGCAACTGGCGGGAGATCTGGGCCGGCTCCACCTCGGCCCGCCGGCCTGGAAGCCGCTCCAGGAGGCTGCGGAACTCGAGTTCGCGGAAGAGGCGCACCACGGCCTCGCGGTCATAGGTGCCGAAGCGGCTGCTCTCCAGGTCCAGCCGGATCGGGACATCGGTGCGGATGCGGGCCAGGTCGCGGCTGAGAAAGGCCAGTTCCCGGTTTTCCTCCAGGGCCTTGCGGTAGCGGGGAGGAACCTGCTCCAACTTGTCGTAGATGGCCTCCAAGGTGCCGAAATCGCGCACCAGTTCCTCGGCCGTCTTCTCCCCGATGCCGGGCACGCCGGGGATGTTGTCCGAGGGGTCGCCCTTGAGGGCCTTGAACTCGCTCAGGCGCTCGGCCTCGAAGCCGTAGCGCTCGCGCACCCGGGCCGGGTCGTAGCGGACGGTATCGCTATACTTGCGGCCGGGGACGAGCACGTGGACGTGCTCGCGGACCAGTTGCAGGGCGTCGCTATCGCCGGTGATGATGAGGGTATCCAGGCCGGCCTCATCGGCCTGACGGGCCAGCGTGCCGATGAGGTCGTCGGCCTCGTACCCATCCAGGCCGCAGGAAGGGATGCCCAGGGCGCGCAGGACCTCCTCGGCGCGTTCCACCTGCGGCCGCAGGTCATCGGGCATTTTGGCGCGGTGGGCCTTGTACTCCTTGTAGAGGTCGTGGCGGAAGGTCCGCCCCCGGTCCATGCAGACGATCACATAATCGGGCTGCTCCTCGGACAGCACCTTGAGGACGGTGGAGAGAAAGCCGTAGAGGGCGTTGGTCGGCTCCCCCCTGGAAGTCACCATCGTGGCCGGCAGGGCGTGGTAGGCCCGGTAGAGGAGGGCATGGCCGTCAATGAGCACCAGTTTGGGTCTTTCCGCCATCGCATGACCCCTTTCTCCACGCTACAAAGGTATTCTACTACACAGATGGAGGAGATGCAAATGGATGGACTGTCGGGGTGTGTCCCAAAGGTGTCGAATCGTAGGGGGGCGGTCCGGCTGACCCTCACCTCTCACCCCCAAACCCCCTCTCCCCTCTCCCAATGGGAGAGGGGAGAGGGGGCTAGGGGGAGTGGGGTGAGGGAAAAGGCCGCTTCCCGACAAACTTGGGACACACCCAGGTTACAGACTGTCGAGCGGCTACGGTCGGGGTGTCCCCTCAACGCCGGGTGCCCCGGGCAGGCCTTCGGCCTGGCCGGCCGGGTTTCCAGAGGCGGCGAACCTCTTCCCAGATCTGCCGGCCCTGGGGATGTTCCCGGAAAAACGACACCCAGTGGGCCACGTGCTCGTCGGAGATGGCCAGTTCCCGGGCATAGGCCAAAAGTTCCTCCGGGACATCGGCCGGCCACTCCCCTTCCTCCACCCGTTCCACACCGGGGGGCAGGACCTCGCCGGGGTCGAAATCCAGTTCGAACTCGGCATCGCCAAGACGGATACGTCGGCTCATCGTTCGTCAAAGAGGCTCAGGGCAAACGTTTCGCTCTCGGTGCGACGGGCTTCCTCCAGCCGCTCGGCCAGGGAGCGGGCATCGGCCGGGGAGAGGCAGCGGCCCTGCTCGTGGATGCGCAGGATGGCCCGCAGGGCGGCCTCCCGGGCGAACGGCTCCGGGCTGCGGCTGAGGGAGAGCAATCCGGCGGCCAGGGTGGAGGAAAGGGGCAGGATGGGGGCCAGGCCGGCCAGGAGCATGGCGGCGGCGCTGCGCACATATTCGTCCTGGCAGGCGATGGCGACTTCCAGACGGAGGGCGATGGCGGCGATATCGGCAGGGCTCAGATCGGCCTGAAGGAGTTGGCGGACGGCGGAGCGGCGCTCCTGGAGGTCTTTGCCGTAGAGGGCCTGGGTGGTGAGGAAGCGCAACTGGGTCTCGTCCATCCTATCCCTCGCTCCGGCTTTCCCCGGAGGCCGGGCCGGCCTCGCGGGCCCGGCTCCAGCCGAGGGGGTCGCGGGCCCATTCCTCGACGGCGGCGCGTTCGGCCGGCGTGAGGTGGCCTCGGGCCACGGCCACCTCCAGGAGGGTAGGCAGCGTGGTCAGGGGGTGCAAGTGCACCCCGGCCTGGGCAAAGGCCTGGGCCGTGGTGGGGAAATCGTAACTGAAGATGGTGAGCACATGTTCGACCCAGGCCCCGGCCTGGCGCAGGGCCTGGACGCTTTCCAGGGCCGAACCGCCGGTGGTGACCAGGTCCTCGACCAGGACGACGTGCTGGCCGGCCGGCGGCATGCCCTCGACCTGCTGCTCCTGGCCGTGCTCCTTGGGCCGAGGGCGGACATAGACCATCGGCAGGGCCAGTTCCGCCGCCAACCAGGCGGCGTGGGGGATGCCCGCCGTGGCCGTCCCGGCGATGACCTCCGCCGGGATGGCCTCTTCCCGCAGTCGCCGGGCCAGGAGAAGCGTGATCTGCCGGCGCTGACGGGGAAAAGAGATGAGCAGGCGGTTGTCACAGTAGATCGGGGAGAGCAACCCGGAGGCGAAACGAAAAGGAGCGGCGGGGCGCAACAGAACCACGCCGCTCCGCAGGAGAAGACGGGCCGTCCGCCGGGCGATCGAATTACTCCAGGAAACCGCGCAGTTTTTTGCCATAATGTGGATGGCGCAATTTGCGGAGCACTTTGGCCTCGATCTGGCGGATGCGCTCGCGGGTGATGCCGAATTCCCGGCCCACCTCCTCCAGGGTGCGATAGCGGCCGTCGTTGAGGCCAAAGCGCAACTGGATGATGCGGCGCTCCCGTTCGGGCAACTTCTGGAGCACCTCGTGGATCTGTTCCCGCAGCAACTGGTAAGCGGCCGCATCCAGGGGTGGAGCCACCCGGTCATCCTCGATAAAATCGCCCATGCGGCTATCCCCCTCTTTGCCGACCGGCATCTCCAGGGAGACCGGGCTGCGGGAGACCTCGATCACCCGCCGGACCTTTTCGGCGCCGACGCCCATGGCTTCGGCGATCTCCTCGGTGGTCGGCTCGCGTTCCATCTGCTGCTGGAGGCGGTGGGAGACCCGCTTGACCCGGTTGATCGTCTCGCCCACGTGGACCGGCAGCCGGATGGTACGGCTCTGATCGGAGATGGAGCGGGTGATGGCCTGGCGGATCCACCAGGTGGCGTAGGTGGAGAACTTGTAGCCCCGGGTGTGGTCGAACTTTTCCGTGGCCCGCATGAGGCCGATGTTGCCCTCCTGGATGAGGTCCAGGAAGGACATGCCCCGGCCGATGTACTTTTTGGCGATGCTGACCACCAGGCGCAGGTTGGCCTGGATGAGGTGCTGGCGGGCGAGTTCGCCGGCCAGCCGCTTCTCCTCCAGTTGAGCCACCTCCTGAGGGGAGAGGCGGTTGCCCCGGCCGGCCAGCCGCTGGGAGGCCAGTTCGCCCTCCCGCAGCCGGATGGCCAGTTCGATCTCCTCTTCCGGCGTGAGGAGAGGGACGCGGCCGATCTCGTGCAGGTACATCCGCACCGGGTCATCAATGCTCATGCCCTCCAGGTCCATCTCGAATTCCTCGGGGACCTGTTCGGGAGCGGCCTCCGGAGCAGGCGCTTCCTCCTCGGCCTCGTCCAGCACCGGGACGCCGAGTTCCTGGAGGGTGCTGTAGAGTTCGTCCACCTCGTCCAGGTGGTACTCCAGGTCGGGAAAAGCCTCCAGAATCTCATCCAGGGTGATCCCGCCCTGGGCTTTGGCACGCTCGATCAACGATTGGATCATCCTTCAACCTCGAAAACGCACGGTAAGGCCCGGTCAAAGCCGGGCTTTCTTATAGTATACCACATTTATGCCAATTTGTCCAATCCGGATGGGCAGGTGGGGAGCCCGCCGACATGCCCACCACACCATCCCGCTCCTGCCAGCCTCCATATCCCCCAAGGAAAACGGCTGTCAGGGCGTTGTTGTAATAATAACACAATTTTTCTTCTATGTCAAGGGATGGAAATGGATAAAATTCAAAGAAATTGCAAGAAAAAATGCAAAATATGAAATATAACTTTTTTCAAATCTTCCTCAATCTTGTCTACCCCACCCCAGTCATTCTTTTCCCATTTGCACTTTTGCGCCCTATCAGGTATCATAGGGACGTGTTAGCACTCTCGCGTGAAGAGTGCTAAAATTACGCCCGCACCCCGGGGGTGGGGCGAGGATACGAAGGAGGTGAACGATCATGGTCAAACTGCGACCGCTGGCCGACCGCGTCGTGATCAAGCCGATGGCGCGGGAGGAACGGACCAAGAGTGGCCTCTATCTGCCCGACACGGCCACCAAGGAGAAGCCGCAGGAGGGCACGGTCATCGCCGTCGGTCCCGGCCGGTTGCTGGACAACGGACAGCGCGTGGCCGTGGACGTCAAGGTGGGTGACCGGGTGGTCTTTGCCAAGTACGCCGGCACCGAGTTCAAGACCGAAGACGAAGAAGAGTTCATCATCATCAGCGAGAAGGACATTATGGCAGTGGTCGAGTCGTGAAGATGACATCGAGGTAGGAGGTTGGAAGAATGGCCAAGCAACTGGTTTTCGGAGAGGATGCCCGGCGGGCCTTCAAGCGGGGCATGGACACGCTGGCCGAGGCGGTGAAGACGACCCTGGGGCCGAAGGGCCGCAACGTCGCCCTGGACAAGAAGTTCGGCGCCCCCACCATTACCCATGACGGCGTCACCGTGGCCAAGGAGATCGAACTGGAAGATCACTTTGAGAACATGGGGGCGCAACTTTTGAAAGAGGCGGCCACCCGCACCAACGATGTGGCCGGCGACGGCACCACCACGGCCACCGTCCTGGCCCAGGCGATCATCAATGAGGGCCTGCGCAACGTCGCCGCCGGGGCCAACCCCATGCTCATCAAGCGCGGTCTGGAGGCCGGCGCCCGGGCCATCGTGGAGAGCATCCGCCAGCAGAGCAAGGCGGTCGAAGGCCGGGCCGAGATCGCCAACGTCGCCGCCATCTCCGCCGCCGATAAGGAGATCGGCGACCTGATCGCCGAGGTGATGGAGAGGGTCGGCAAGGACGGCGTCATCACCGTGGAGGAAGGCAAGGGCCTCGGCTTCGAGACCGAGTACACCGAGGGGATGCAGATCGACCGCGGCTATATTTCCCCGTACTTTATCACCAACCCGGAGCGCATGGAGGCGGTCGTCGAGGATGCCTATATCCTGGTGACCGATAAGAAGATCTCCTCCATCAACGACATCCTGCCGCTTCTGGAGAAGACGCTGCAGGTGACCAAGAACCTGGTGATCATCGCCGAGGATGTCGAGGGCGAGGCGCTGGCGACCCTCGTGGTCAACAAACTGCGCGGCACCCTCAACTGCCTGGCGGTCAAGGCCCCCGGCTTCGGCGATCGGCGCAAGGCCATGCTCCAGGACATCGCCATCCTCACCGGGGCCAACCTGATCTCCGAGGAACTGGGCCGCCGGTTGGATACGGCCACCGTGAGCGACCTGGGCCGCGCCCGGAAGGTCATCTCCAATAAGGACGAGACCACCATCGTCGAGGGCCGCGGCTCCGAGGAGGAGATCAAGAAGCGCATCGAGCAGATCAAGGCCCAGATCGAGGTAACCACCTCCGACTTTGACAAAGAGAAACTCCAGGAGCGGCTGGCCAAACTCGTCGGCGGCGTGGCCGTGATCAAGGTGGGGGCGGCCACCGAGGTCGAACTGAAGGAGAAGAAGCACCGCGTGGAGGATGCCCTCTCCGCCACCCGTGCCGCCGTCGAGGAAGGCATCGTCCCCGGCGGTGGCGTGGCCCTGATCAACGCCATCCCGGCTCTGGATAACATCAAACTGGAAGGCGATGCCGCCACCGGCGTCTCCATCCTGCGCCGGGCCCTGGAGGAGCCGATGCGCCAGATCGCGGCCAACGCCGGCTACGACGGCTCGGTGGTGGTCAGCACGGTGCGGCGGCTGCAAGAGGAGAAGAACAACCCCCGCATCGGCTTCGATGTCCTGGCCGAGGATTACGGCGATATGTTTGAAAAGGGCATCATCGACCCGGCCAAGGTGACCCGCTCGGCCGTGGAGAACGCCGTCTCCATCGCCGCCATGATCCTGACCACCGAGGCGCTGGTAACCGACATCCCGGAGAAGGAAAAGCCCTCCACGCCGCCCGGCGGCTACGGGGACATGTACTAAACCGGCCCGCCCGTTCAGACAATAGGTGGCCCAGGCTTCGGCCTGGGCCACCAGTTTCTTTTGGGAGACGATCCTGCCCACACGCGGGGAGGTGGGCCTCTATCCCGCTGCCCCCTCCGCCTTGGGAAGGGAGAGTCTCCTGCCAAGCCAGAACGGGCGTTGATCGTTGAACGTCATTCGGTAAGATTTTTTATGAGGCAAAACGGCCCTTTTGTGGTACAATAATCCCAACACATCAGGAGGAGGAAAAGATGCGCATTGCGGTGGCGGCGGACCATGCCGGTTTTGCCCTCAAGGAGGCCCTCAAGGCCTGCCTGGAGGAGATGGGCCACTCCGTGGTGGACTTTGGGGCCTATCGAGAGGACCCGGCCGACGATTACCCCGACTTCGGCCGGCCGGCGGCCCGGGCCGTAGCCGCCGGCGAGTGCGAACGCGGAATCCTGTGCTGCGGCAGCGGGCTGGGGATGATGCTTACGGCGAACAAGGTGCGCGGCATTCGGGCGGTGGTCTGCCACGAGCCCTATTCGGCCCGCCTGAGCCGCCAGCACAACGATGCCAACGTCCTCTGTCTGGGAGGGCGAATCGTCGGCCCCGGGCTGGCCCGGGAGGTCGTGCGGGTCTGGCTGGAGACCCCCTTCGACGGGGGACGCCACGCCCGGCGGGTGAACAAGATTATGGAGGGGGAGAAATGACCCCGGCAGAAGTTCCGGCCGCCTACGGCGGGCCGGGTTGGAGGCCGCGTTCCACCTCCCTGCGGGAGGAGATGGGGAGCCTCTGGGGAGGTTGGGGCGTGGCCTGGGAGTGGGGAACGCTCCGGGCGGTGCTGCTCCACCGTCCGGGGCAGGAGGTGGAGGGTCTCGAAGATGCCGACGCGGCCCTGATGCTCGGGCGGCTGGAGCCGGAGCGGATGCGGGAGGAACATCGCGCCCTGGCGGATTTCTACCGGGAGGTCGGGGTGGAGGTGTACCTGGTGGAGCCGGAAGGGCGGGTGCCGCCCAACCTGATGTTCTGCCGGGACCTCTTCTTCATGACCCCGGAGGGAGCCGTCCTGGCCAGGCCGGCCGGGACGGCCCGGGCCGGCGAGGAGCGCGTGATCCAGGCCCGGCTGGCCGCGCTGGGCGTGCCGATTCTGCTGAGCGTGCACGGGCGGGGTACCTTCGAAGGCGCGGATGCCCTATGGGTGGATGAGGGGACGGTGCTCCTGACCACGGGGTTGCGCACGAACGAAACGGGGGCGGCCCAGGTGGCGGGCCTCCTGCGGGAGATGGGGGTGGAGGTGGTGCGGGTGGACCTGCCGTATGGGAGCATGCACCTTTTGGGGGTGCTGAACCTGGCCGGCCCGGACCTGGCGTTTGCCTGGTCGGGGCGGGTGCCGCACCGGGCGGTGGAGGCGTTGCGGGCCCGGGGCTTCCGCGTGCTCTTTATCCCTGATGAAGAGGAGGCGGTGGAGGGCATGGCCCTGAACTTTGTCACGCTGGGGCCATACCGGGTGCTCATGCCGGCGGGTTGCCCCCGTACCCGCGCCTTTTACGAGGCGGCCGGCCTGACCTGCTACGAACTCGAAATCGGCCACCTGCGCCGGGCGGCCGGCGGCATGGGCTGCCTCACCGGCATCCTGCGTCGTGACCGGCCTTCCCCCCTCCCCACCCGATTTGACGGGGCGGGCGATATGGCGTAAAATGGGCGAGCGCTGAAGCCTAGGAGGACAAGGTGGGCAAGGCCCGTTCCTTACGCAAAAGGCAACTCCGCCAGGCGCTACGGGTGCCCCTGTGGTACTGGCTCCTGCTGGCGGCGATCGCCCTGGTCGGCGGCGTTCTCATCGCCATCGGTGCGCTCGGCCCCCGGGTGCGGGCCGGCGGCCTGTCCGACGAGGGCGATTACTTCCTGGGACGAAGCGATGCCCCGGTGACCCTCTATGAGTGGGGCAACTTTACCTGAGGGGCCTGCCAGAAGCACGTCCGGGAGACGTTCCCCCGAATCGTCCGGGAATATGTGGACACCGGCAAGGTGCGTTATATTTACCGCCCCTATGTCTTCTCCTTAGACGATATCTTCCAGCGCACGGCCGCGGAGGCGCTCTACTGTGCCGGAGAG
>JBMFNL010000023.1:0-46568 GCA_049970175.1 Chloroflexia bacterium | reverse complement strand
CCCTCCTCCGCCCATACCGGCCCCTCCCCCCGTCGGGGAGCAAGTCGCCGCCCCTCCCATCCCCCGTCCCCCTCGGGAGGAAGAGGAAAGGCCGGCCGCCAACCGTGTGCCCTGCCCGGCCTGCGGAGCCCTGAATTTCGACTTTGCCACCGAGTGCGTCCGGTGCGGTTTCCCCTTTGCCATCGTCTGCCCCGCCTGCAACGAACTGGTGCCCACCGAGACCGGCTTTTGCCCGCGCTGCGGCCAAGAACTCCCGCTCCCCAGGAAGATGCCGGCCGTGCGCGAGCGGGAGGCCCAGGTGGAGGAATCGTACCGCCAGGGCCTGGAATGGATGGAGAAGAAAAGGTATCAGGAGGCCAAAGTGGCCTTTGAAGAGGCCTTGGCCCTGGACCCCAACCATATCGAGGCCCGTTACAACCTGGGCCTGGCCTGCGCCCGCCTGGGGCTCCGCGAGGAGGCCCGCCGGCACTGGGAGGAGGTTCGCCTCCGCCAGCCGGACTACCCGGACATCCAGAAGGACCTGGACTCGCTCCTCCCCCCCCGCGAGCGGCGTCGCCTGCTCAAAGAGCGCCGGAAGGCCGAAGCCCAGGCCCGGAAGAAGGAGGCACCGGCCCGGCCGGCCGGCCAGACTCTCCTGGCCGAATTCGAGCGCCGGATGGAGGAAAAGCCGATTCCGGAAGAGGAAACCGGGGGTGTGGAGGTCCTGATTTACGTCATCCTGGTCGGACTGGTGTTCGGGGTGGCGGTGGCCCTGGGCCGGCTCCCCCCGGCCGCCCTGGCTCCAGGCCTGCCCTCGGAACGCATCGTGGCCGTCGCCAAGCAGAGCGGGGTGATCGCCCTCGTCGTCGTGTTCTTCTGGATCCTCGCCGGGCTGCTCGCCCGCCTCTTCAGTCGTATCTTCCGGGCCGGGGGCAGGGTGGGCGGATACATGGTCTGCGCGGCCCGTTTGCTCATGCCCTTTTTCCTGCTCATCCCGCCGATCGTGTTGAGCGTACCGGCCGTGGTGAACAGCCTGCCCGAGACCGTCCGCCCCATCCTGCAACAGCCCGTTTCCCTGCCCTCGCTGGGCCAACTGCCCCCGCTCCCCTGGCTGGTCTGCGGCGGCCTGGCCCTCTTCTGGGGACTTTTCGCCTTTACCCGGGGCATCGGTCGGGTGGGCCGGACGGCCCTCTGGAAGGGCTTTCTGGTGGGGATGGTGGCGTTGGTCCTGGCCGTCGCCCTGGTCGGTGCCCTGGTCTATGCGGGCTATACCAGGCTCCAGGACACGACCTATCTGGATATGCTGGGTTTCGGCCCCGGGAAGGAGACGCCTACCCCTTCCCCCACACCGCCGGTGACGCCCATGCCGACGCCGCGCCAGACGCCGGGACCCTAGCGTTCTCCCGTACCCGACTCCCCCGAGGTTCAACGATCGAAAGCAGGGAAGAAGATGGGCGCTTCATATCTGGAGGCCTTTGCCGAAAAGAAGGTGCTGATCACCGGAGGGTTGGGCTTTATCGGCTCGAACCTGGCCCGCCGGCTGGTGGAACTGGGGGCCCGGGTCCTCCTGGTGGATTCCCTCATCCCCTCCTACGGGGGCAACCTCTTCAACATCCACGGGATCGAGGACCGGGTGCAGGTGAACATCGCCGACGTGCGCGACGAGCACAGCATGGACTACCTGGTGCGCGGCCACGACTTGATCTTCAACCTGGCCGGCCAGGTCAGCCACATCGACAGCATGCAGGACCCCTACACCGACCTGGAGATCAACTGCCGTTCCCAACTCTCCATCCTGGAGGCCTGCCGTCGGCATAACCCCGAGGTCAAGATTCTCTACGCCGGCACGCGCCAGCAGTACGGCCGGCCGCACTACCTCCCGGTGGACGAAAACCACCCCATGCACCCCACCGACATCAACGGGGTGAACAAGATGGCCGGGGAGTGGTATCACATCGTCTATCACCGCGCCTACGGGCTGCGTACCTGCTCCCTGCGCCTGACCAACACCTACGGCCCGCGCATGCTGGTCCGCCACAACCGCCAGACGGCGCTGGGCTGGTTCATCCGTCTGGCGCTGGACGATCAGGAGATTCCCATCTGGGGAGACGGCCGGCAGTTGCGCGACTATACCTACGTGGACGATGTGGTGGACGCCTTCCTGCGTGCTGCCGCCAGCGACCAGACCGACGGCCAGGTCTATAACCTGGGCGGCCGCCGGCCGATCAGCCACCTGGAACTGGTGGAAACCCTCATCGCCATCGCCGGAAGCGGACGCTACCGCCTCCTGCCCTGGCCGCCGGAACGGCAGCGCATCGACATCGGCGATGTCTACAGTTCCTACCGGCGGATTCAGGAGACGCTGGGGTGGGAGCCGCAGGTGGAGTTGGAGGAAGGGCTGAGGAGGACGGTGGAGTTTTATCGGAAGTACAAGGAAAAGTATTGGTAGGGGGCGTGTTGCGTGTTCCGTGTTGCGTGTTGCGTAGGGTGATCTATGGGTGAGCGGGCGGAGAGGCTGGCGCGGCTGTGTGGTGAGTTTGGGGTGGAGATTCTGTACGTCTTCGGCAGCCGGGCCGGGGAGGTGCGGGAGTGGCTGGCCGGCATTCGTCCGAGGCTGGAGCCCGGTCCGGCCGATGTGGACGTTGGGGTCAAGATGCCGGCGGGGAGGCCGTTCCCGGTGCACGAGAAGGTCCGCCTGGCCCAGGCGCTGGAGGACCTGTTCGGGGTCAACCGGGTGGACCTGATCAGTCTGGCCGAGGCCGACCCGTTCCTGGCGGCCAACGTGATCCGTGGGGAGCGCCTCTACGCCCTCGATCCTTACCGGGCCGACGAGTATGACCTCTACATCCTGCGCCGGGCCGGCGACCTGGCTCCCCTGGAGCGAGAGCGGATTGCCCTGATTCTGGGGAAAAAGCCATGATGGCAGAAACGATCTCTGTGCGTGTCGTGGCCGACCGGCTGTCCTGGGTTGAGCAGATGGTAGCCGAGATTCGTTCCCTTCCCCTGGGGGACCGGGCCGCCTTTCTGGCCGATCGGCGCAACATATGGGCTGCCGAGTCCTGCCTGCGCCGAGCACTGGAGGCCCTCTTTGACCTAGGACGGCACATTCTGGCCAAAGGCTTTGCCCTGGGCGTGAGCGAGTACAAGGAAATCGCCACCCGGCTCCAGGAGAAAGGTGTGCTCGGGCCGGCCGAAGCCGGGTTGCTGGTGCGGCTGGCCGGCTATCGTAACCGGCTGGTGCATTTCTATCACGAGGTGACCCCAGAGGAGTTGTATGACATCTGCGCTACGCAACTGGGGGATGTGGAACACCTGGCCCAGGCCTACCGGACCTGGTTACTGGGAAACCCGGAGAGACTGGACGGAACACTCTAGAGGTTGGGCCTTCCCCCTGTGTCTGGTAGAGGCACGGTACATCGCGCTCCTACGGAATACCGCTGACGCCGATCTCTTTCAACACCTGCTCCAGCCTCTCGCAGTGTCGTTCCCAACTGTACTCGGCCACCACCCGCCGACGGGCGTTCTGCCCCATCGCCCGGGCCTGTTCCGGCGCATCCAGCAGGGCGGCGATGGCCAAGGCCAGGCCGGCCACATCCCCCTCCGCCACGAGCAGCCCCTCCTCGCCGGGTCGGACGATCCGATCCAGCGGCGGGATGGCCGTGGTCACCACCGGCAGCCCCATGGCCATATATTCAAAGACCTTGAGCGGCGACCAGAAGAAGCCGGCCGCCCGCAGCGCCGGGTGGTAGCGGGGCTGGAAAGGAGCCACCCCCACCTCGGCCAGGGCCAGGTAGAGGGGCACCTCTTCATAGGGGACCCCGCCGGTGAAGCGGAAGCGCGCCTCCAGGCCGCTTGCCCGGCAGAGGGCCTCGGCGGCCGGCCGCCCCTGCCCCTCCCCTACCAGCAGGAAATAGGCCTCCGGCCGCCGGGCCGCCAGTTGCCGCCCGGCCTGGATGAATTCCATCGCTCCATGCCAGGGCCGAAAGGTGCCCAGGAAGACGACCACGCGGGCCTCCGGCGGTAGCCCCAGGCGGGCCCGCAGGGCGGCGACCTCCCCGGCCCGCTCTCCCTTGACCTCCGGCCGGAAGTGTGCCGTGTTCGCCCCCCAGGGAATCTCGACCACGCGCTCCCGGGGCACCTCCGGCGGCACGGTGGTGTGCAGGGGCGTGACGATGCGCGTTGCCCAGAGGCACTGCCGGAGGGCCCAGCGCCGCATCGGGCCGCCCAGGCGGTCGTCCAGACGCCGCTTGAAGACCTCCGGCGGGTCCACGATGAGGGCGTTGACCTCCAGGAGGGAGGGGAGGCCCAGGCGGTGCGCCCAGTAGATGCCGCAGCCGGCAAAGTTATAGTAACGCTCCATCACCACATCCGGCCGGAAGGCGCGCACCAGCCGGCCCACCTGGAAGAGCCCCAGGAAGGAGAACGGTTTGGGCCAGTCCAGGTAGACCACGGGGAAGCCTTCGACCGAGGCCTTTTTCGCCCGAAGCGGGAAATGTCGTCCCCCTCGGGCGGCCACCACCTGCACCGTATGCCCCCGGGCGACCAGCCCCCGGGCCACCTCCAGGGTGTGGACGGATCCCCCCAGGCTGCCGGGAAGCGGGATGCCGGAAGCGATGTAGAGGATGCGCATGGCCGGCCGGTCCTGCCCCAAACTCAGCCGAAAAACTTCCGCCGAAAGGCCATGGCCCAGCGGTCCAGGGTGGCATTGTTCCGCACCAGGTCGTAGAGTTTGTTGGCCGCGTAAAAGAACGTCACCGTGGCCCAGCGGGCCGAAAGGAAGGCATCCAGCGCCTGTTCGACCCAGGGGGGCAACCGCCGGGCCAGGCGGTAGAGCCGGGCCAGGATGGGAAAGTAACGCCGGATAAAGATCACCCGATTGCGCTGAACCTTGTCCATCTTCAGGATGGTATCGGTGGCATAGTCGGTGACGACCCGTTCGGTCAGCAGCCCCTTTTCCCGGCAGAGGTCGTACAGCCGGGTCCGGGGATACGGGTAGAAGATGGAGACGCGGGTTATGTCGGCGTGCACGAGGGCGTTCAGCCGAACCGTATCCAGCATCTGGGCCACCGTTTCATCGGGGAAGCCGACGATGTTGAAGGCAAAGGTCTTTAATCCGGCCCGATGACCCAGTTCAAAGGCCCGGACGATCTGCTCCCGGGAGATCTGCCGGTTGAGCAGGCCGTTGCGCAGTTCGTCGTTGCCGCTCTCCAGGCCAAAACGCACCTCATCGCAGCCGGCCTCCCGGAGGAGGGCCACCACCTCCTCGTCGGCCAGGTTGGGCCGCAGGTTGCAGGCAAAGGGCCGGCCGACCTCGCGGGCATAGGCCCGGGCGAACTCCCGAAACCAGTCCCGGCGCAGCGGCAGGATGTCGTCGTCGAAGACAAAGCGCCGGATAAAGGGGTAGTCGGCGAGCACCTTCTGGAGTTCGGCGATGACCAGGGGGACGCTGCGAAAACGCACCGCCTTCCCCAGGCCCCGGTAAACCTCCCGCAGGGCCTCGTTGCAGCAGTAAGTGCAGCGGTAGGGGCAGCCCCGGGAGACCATCATGGTGGCCTCGCCCTGGCGTTCATGGTGCAGGCGGGGGTAATCGTAGAGAGCCCGGTCGGGAAAAGGCAGGGCATCGAGGTCCACCAGGGGGCGCAGCGGGTTGCGCTCCACCGAGCCGTCGGGCCGCTTCCACCAGAGGTTGCGGATGCCCGAAGGGGGGCGGCCCTGTTCCAGCGCCTCGGCCAGGTCGAGGATGGCTCCCTCGCCCTCGCCCACACACACCAGGTCCACGGGCGGCAGGGCCAGCGTCTCCTCGGGAACCAGGGTGGGATGGACGCCTCCGGCGATGAGGAGGGCCTGCGGCCACTTTTCCTTGATCCACCGGCCCCATTCCCGCAGGAAGGGCACCATATTCGAGGTGATGGAGAAACCGATGAGGAGCGGGCCGGCCGGAGGCAGGAGGGCTTCCAGCCGCCGCAGGAACTCTTCCCGCGCAGGCGGCTGGGTCACATGGAGCAGGGCGGCCTCATGGCCGGCCCCCTTCAGCACGGCCGAAAGGATGGCCAGGCCCGAATAGTAGTAGCCCTGCCAGGCCGCCCCCTCCAGCACATCCGGGTAAACGAAAACCACCCTCAAGACGGCGCTCCTAACACCGCTCCAGGAGGAGGAAATAGGAGCCGGCGCGCAGCCGGCCGAAGAGGGCGAGGTCCAGCCCCATCAGCCCGGTCAGGGCCCGGGCGGCGCGGTAGAACCACCCCCGCCGGCCGGCCCGCTCCCGCCAGCGCTCCCGGTCCGGGCGACCTCCTCCACCGGGGCCGGCGGAGGAGGGAAGGAACGCCGGCAGCAGCACGTGCTCCACGAACGAGGTGAACACGCTGTTCCAGAACCGGACCTGCAGCGGGCGGAAGCCGGCCTCCTCCACGATGGCGCGCAGTTCGTCAAAGGTGGCGACGGCCTTGACGTGATCGGCCTTGCGGTGGGCGTCCGGGTCGGGCATCCTCTTCCACCGGCGAAGGAGCCGGCCCAGGCGCCGCCAGAGGGAGATGATCGGCTGAAGGGAGGAGGGCTCCCGGGTGTTGGAGTAGATGAGCAGCCGGCCGCCGGGCCGCAGGATGCGCCAGAGTTCATCCAGCACGGCCTCGATGTCCGGACGCGTCAGGTGTTCCAGGACGTCGATGGAGAACGCCTTGTCGAAGGACCCGGAGGCAAAGGGCAATCGGCGGGCATCCCCCCGCACCAGGTCCACCTGCTCCAGGGCGGCATCGGCAAAGAGGGTGGCCGGGTCCAGACCGACCACCAGCCCGGCGGAGGCGCGATTCCACAGGGCAAACCGGCCGTTGCCGCAGCCACAATCCAGGACGCGCTCGTTTTTCTGGGGGCGCAACATCTTTTGAAGCATCCGTTGCCGTACTCCGGCCGCCAGGAGCGGCGGCCCCACCCGGCGGTAATCCAGGGCGGCGGCCATCTCCTCCTGCTCCACTATGTAGCGGGAGGTATGGGCCAGAGTCCCGGCCGGCGGCAGGAGGTCCAGGTAACCCGGCCGGCACGCATAGGCACCTCCGCAGCGGAGGCAGCGCAGGGCCTCGCCCTCCGGCTTGAGGAGACCCTCATCTCGGCAGAGCGGGCAGCGGACAATTTCGAAGAGTTCCGGCGAGACCATCGCCCACCTCGAGGCCGTTTCCGGGCAGTATACCACAGGCGGCCGGCCGGCGCAAAACGGGGAGGCAAGCAATTCACCACAGCGGCGGTTGGTAGGCCGGCCGGCGGCCGTCCAGCAGGATGAAGGGGGCGGCCCGGGCCGTGGGAACGCCCAGTTTACCCAAGTCCTGGAGGTCGCGGAGGCGGCCCAGGCGACGAGCCTCTAGCAACCGGTCGGCCAGGCGTGGGCCGATGCCGGGGATGCGCAGGAGTTCCTGGCGGGAAGCGGTGTTGATCTCGACCGGGGATTCCCGGAGGTGGCGACGAGCCCAGGCCAGTTTGGGGTCCACCTCCAGGGGGAGGCGGCCGTTTTCGTCCAGGGGCAGTTCCTCCACGGAGAAGCCGTAATCGCGCAGGAGGTAACTGGCCTGATAGAGCCGGCGTTCGCGCTGGGGAGATTCGGCCGGCCGCTCCTCCAGCGGCGTATCGGGAATCGGGCGGAAGGCGGAGAAATAGGCCCGGGCCAGGTGCAGGTGGCGGAAGAGGTAGGCGGTGGTACGCAAGAGTTCCTCATCGCTTTCGCCGGCCGGGCCGACGACGAACTGGGTGCTGAGGGAAGGGCCGCTGCGGCGGAGGCTCTTCCAGGGGCCCGGCCGGCCGCCCACCTCCCGACGCATCTCCTCCACCTGGCGCAGCGGCCGGAAGAGTTCCTCCAGGAACGCCTTTCGCGGGGCCAGGAGGGCCAGGTGCTCCGGCGTGGGGGCCTCCAGGTTGATGCTGACCCGATCGGCCAGGCGCATGGTCTGGCGAATCTGTTCCGGCTCGGCCCCCGGCATGATCTTCAGGTGGAGGTAGCCGGTGAAGCGGTACTTCCGGCGCAGGATTTCGGCGGTGGCGATGATCTGGTCCTGGGTGCGCACCCCGCCGCCGACCAGGCCGGAACTCAGGAAGAGGCCCTGGGCCAGGCCGGCCTGGTAGAGCCGGTAAAAGGTCGCCGCCAGTTCCTCCGGGGCAAAGGTGGCCCGGCGAAAGTCGCGGCCGGCGCGGAAGGGGCAGTACAGGCAGTTGCGTTCGCAGGCATTGGAAAGCAGCCCCTTCAGGAGGACGATGGGGCCGTGGGGCGTGTGGGCATGGTGCAGGCAACCGGGCAGGACCGGGTCGGCGGCCGGGCCGGCCCGCCGGCCGTTGGGCAGGATTTCCTCGGCCGGCTCCAGGTCGGTTTCCGGACCGAGCAGCCGCAACTTCTCCAGGGAATCCATCTCCAGACCTCGGAACATCCGTTCGCCTGTTTTCAGTATATCAGAAGCGGGCCCAGAAGGCAAACGCAGGGATGTTTCGGTGGAGGGTGGTATAATAGCCTCACGCCCGGAGACACCGGATTGGAACGGCCGGGGAAACGGTCCCGGCAAGGAGGTCCGATGCTTTACCGCAGTATCTTTACCCAGGCGGTCCACGCCGGGGAACGTGCCCCCCGGCCGGACTATACGCCCGTGGCCACCCCCATCTACAACAGCGTGGTCTATCTCTACGATGAGGTGGATACGCTGCACCGGATTTTAGCCGGAGAGAGGGCCGGCTACGTCTACTCCCGCTACGGCAACCCCACCACGGCCGCCCTGGAAGAGGCCGTAGCCGTCCTGGAGGGCGGGGAATGCGCCGTCGCCTTTGCCTCGGGGATGGCCGCCCTCCATGCGGCGCTCCTGGCCACGGGG
Organism: Chloroflexia bacterium; assembly: GCA_049970175.1. Taxonomy (GTDB): domain Bacteria; phylum Chloroflexota; class Chloroflexia; order DTKN01; family DTKN01; genus JASFBA01. The sequence continues at coordinate 37,752 of JBMFNL010000023.1, read as the reverse complement.
CTGCGCAGCGGCGATACGGTCGTCGCCGCCCGCGACCTCTACGGGGTCACCTACGCCCTGCTGACCGAGACGCTGGCCCCCCTGGGGATACGCACCCGCTTCGTGCCGATCGCCCGGAACGAGGAGGTGATCGCCGCCCTGGAGGAGGAACGTCCCCGCCTCCTCCTCCTGGAGACGATGTCCAACCCGCTTCTGGTGGTGCCGGACCTGCCCCTCCTGGTGGAGGCGGCGCACCGCGTGGGGGCCCAGGTCCTGGTGGACAACACCTTCGCCACACCCTACCTCCTGCGCCCCCTAGAGCATGGGGCCGACTATATCGTCCATAGCCTGACGAAATACCTGGCCGGCCACGACGATGTCCTGGGCGGCATCGTAGTCACGCGGGCGGAATGGGGCGCGGCCCTCCGCCGGCAGGCCCAGGTGGTGGGGGCGGTGCTGGGCCCGAACGAGGCCTGGCTGGCCCACCGGGGGCTGAAGACGCTGGCGCTGCGGATGCGTGCCCATTGCGAAAACGCCGCCCGGGTGGCCTCCTGGCTGGCGGAGCACCCCCGGGTGCGCCGGGTCTACTACCCCGGCCGGCCGGACCACCCCCAGCATGCCGTCGCGGTCCGGCTCTTCCGAGCGGGGGCTTTCGGTGGGATGGTCTCCTTCGAACTGGCCGAGGGCACATCGGAGGCGGCCCTGGCCTTTATGGAGCGCCTGCGCCTCGTCCTGCCGGGGACGACCCTGGGCTGCATCCACAGCCTGGTGCTCTACCCGGCGCGCTCCTCCCACCGCGCCCTGACCCCCGAACAGCGCGCCGCCTGGGGCATCGGCGAGGGCCTCCTGCGCCTTTCCGTGGGCATCGAGGACGTGGAGGAGATCATCGCCGACCTGGAGCAGGCCTTGGACTGAGGTTTTCCCGAGGCCCCACTTCTACATATGCAGTTCCACCACGTCCTCATCCTGAAGGACGTGCTCCCGCCCCACGGCCTGCCCGTCGAAGACGCCCCGGCCCCAGATACGGGCCATGGTCAGTTTCTCCAGGAAGTCGTGGTGGATGCGGCCGGCCAGGTCCTCCACCGTGCTGCCCTTGGGGAGGATAAAGGGCTTTTCCCGGTCCGGCTCCTTGCCCGGCACCTTGGTATAGACCCGGATGATCTCCAGCCGCTCGAAGATTTCCCGCTTCAGGCCTTCCAGGCTGTGGCCGGCCAGCGCCGAGGCCGGCACGAGCGGCCAGTCCTCCTCCAGGAGGCCCCGAAAGATCTCGAAGAGTTCCTCCCCGTGTTCGTCGTCGCATTTATTGGCCACCACCAGGAAGGGCCGGAAGGCCAGCCCCCGTCCTTCGCCGTAACGCTCCTTGCGGTGGAGGGGGACGATGCGGTGTTGCTCCAGCAGCGCCACCGCCTCCTCCAGATGCCCCAGCGGGTCGGTCTCCACGTCCACGACCAGGAGGACCAGGTCGGCCCGCCGAATCAGTTGAGGCAGTTCCGGCTCCATAAAGTCGCGGCTCAGGGGCGGGGTATCGATCAGTTGGATCTGGATGTTTTCAAAGGTCATCATCGCGGCGGCCGGCTCCCGGGTGGTAAAGGGGTAATCGGCCACCTCCAGTTCCACCCCGGTCAGGGCGGCCACCAGGGCCGATTTGCCCACATTGGCCGGCCCGACCACCGCCACCTGGCCGGCCCCGGCCCGCTCGATCTGGAAGGCCGTCTCCCGCCGGGCCACCTTCCGGGGGGCCTGAGACTGGGCCCGGAGTTTGGAAAGCCTGCGCCGCAGGTCGCCGATGAGATGCTCCGTGCCCTTGTGCTTGGGGATGATCGCCAGCATCTCCTGCAGACAGGCGATCTTTTCCGCCGTCGTCTTGGCGGCGCGGTAACGTTCCTGGGCGGCAAAATAGTCCGGAGGCAGGTTGGTCGGCATGGCACGCTTCCGGCCCTAAACCGCTGTTCGTCCAGCGCAAGGTTAGGACTATATTTTTAGTATAGCGGAAGTAGGCGAAAGCGTCAACGTGCATAGGCTACGGCCAGGGCTTTCCTAGTCTGAAAATAACTTGCAGGGCCTACCCTTCGAGAGGTCAAGTAGCCCTGACTTGGGTTTCGATACGCCTGCGGCTACCCAACCCAAGGGTTGAGTAGGCCCCTTGGGTCGAGCCGCCGGGCGATGGATTGAGCCTGTCGAAATCTTGAGTAGCGTAGCGTATCGAAACCCTGTCGAGATCAAAGGTCGTATCGGAACCAAGGGGCGTATCGAGACCCACCGCCCAGCGGCTCAACGCACCGCTCAGGGCATCGCTCGGCCGGCGAGCGGCTTTTCTGTTAGAGAAAAGCCCTACCGCTTTCCAGAAAGCCTTTGCAACGAAATAGGAAATGCGGTAAAATATGTATGGCGGCGTAACTACGCGGCTTTCGGAACCGGCATGGCGAGGCACTTTATGCCCCAAGAAGGGACCGATGTTCTCCTTTCGTTTTTCCAAATGTCTGCTGTTGAGTGCTTTGCTCTTCCTGGTTGCCAGCCTGATCCTGGCGAATACCTCACCCGGGTTCAGCGCCGACCTTTCCCTGGCTCTGCCCGAACCCCGGCCCAAACTCTCCCTATCCATCAAGGAAGCCTACCCGGCCATCGTCGCCACTTCCGGCCAGGTCACCTATACCATCGTCCTGCGTAACACCGGTGCGACCTCGGCCCCCGACACCCTCCTCTACGATCCCTTCCCGGCCGGCACCACCTACAATGGTGACGCCCGTTCTTCCGGCGGTACCCTCATCGCAGGACCGGCCGGCATCACCTGGACTGGCGAAGTGGGGTTCGATTCCTCCGTCTGGATCACCTTCAGCGTCACCGTCGGCCCTACCTATACCGGCCGGCTCACCAACACTGCTTCCCTTACCCAGCCGGATATCCCTGCCTCGCTTACCCTGACGGCTATCTGCACCGTTACCGATGTCCCCATCCTCACGATCGCCAAGGAAGGCACTCCTGCCCTCCCCGGGGCCGGGAAACCGCTGACCTACACCTTGTGGGTTGGGAACATCGGTCGGCCTGCTCTGGCCCTGCCGATCACCGTCACCGATCGCGTGCCCGGCCATACCACGCTCCTCTCCGCTGGGTCGGGGGCCATCACCGATACCTGGGGCCATATCACCTGGACCGTCCCGATCACCCTGGCGCTGGGCGAAAGGCACCCCTTCACCTTCAGCGTGCTGGTAGACCCGGATGTGCCCAACGGAACCCCTCTCCTGAACGCAGGCTATGCCGTAACCAGCGCCCTGCCGGGCGTGGGGGCCGGAGGAACTCCCTACACGCTCACCGTGGTCCCACCGAGTTTTCTCCTGATCAAGGAAACCGATCCCGAGCCCCCGGGCTCCAACCGCGCTCTCGCCTATACCTTGACCCTGTACAACCAGGGTTCCCTGGCTACCTCCCTCGTCGTTACCGACATCGTGCCGACCAACGTGACCTATCTCTCCGGGGGAACCTACCTGAGCGCCACCCGCACCGTTTCCTGGACACTGCCCTATCTGGCCCCTGGAGAAAAGGCGACTTTCACCTTCACTGCCTACGTGGGCAACCTGCCCGGAGGCACCCCTATCCTCAACGACGCCTACGGGGTCTGTTGCGCCGAAGGGGTCTGTGCCGCCGGCCGGCCCTTCACCAGTACTGTCCAGGGGCCGATCCTGGACAAATCGTTCAAGGCCGTGGACCCCATCGCCAAAAAACCGGGCGGCGGAACCGCCCCCCTGACCTACACCATCGGCATCCGCAATACCGGTGCCGGCAACGCCTTCGATGCCCACCTGACCGATTACCTCTACTACCTGGGCAGCATCAACCAGGTCATCATTGATCCCCCAACCGGGGTCTACACCCTCACCGGATGTGGAGCCCACTGCAATTTACTACAGTGGAGCGGCAATATCCCCCACGATTCCCAGATCACCTTCACCATCTACGCCAGTTCCAGTTACGCCGGCGTCCCGGTCGTGACCAATACCGCCGTCATCAGCGATGACCTGACCGGCCCGGTCTCGGCGACCACGCGCTACCTGATCACCTTCGATGCCCGCCTGAACGTCTACAAAGATGCCCCGGCCTACATCGGCCCTAACGAGACGATGACCTACACCCTCCATGTGGTCAACAGCGCCTTTGCCACCTCTCCCACAGTCATCCTGACCGATGTCCTTCCCATCGAGGTATCCTTCATCACCGCCAGCCATGGTGGCAAGTATCTGAGCGCGACCCGGACGGTCTCCTGGACGCTTCCGCCTATCGGCACAGGAGCCGACCTCTACCGCACCCTGACCGTCCAGGTAGGCAATTGGCCCAGCGGGACGCTCATCATCAACCGCGACGTCTTGGCTACCTGCCCCAACTGCATCCTGACCGGCACTGTCTTCCAGCCGGTAACGACCACCGTTCAGGTTCATGACCTCGGGGACTCGTACAAGGAGGTCTTCCCAGCGTTGGCCTACCCTGCTCCGGCCGTCGTCCTGACCTATACCCTGCATCTACTCAACCCGACCGGGTTGTACCTGGAGGACGTCCGGGTGACCGATTACTTCCCCTGGGTACAGAGCACCTATAACCGCGACGCCGTGGCCTCGGCCGGCAGTGTGGTAAGCGACATCGTCCATCTGGAATGGTTCACCGATATGGCGCCTCACAGCGCTGAGGCCTTGACCCTGAGCGTTCTGGTGGATCCTTGGTATAAAGGTGTGCTCACCAATACGGCAGTGATCACCCACCCAAGCCTTTCTCAGCCGGTGACGGTGACGGCCGTGGCCTATGTAACCGATGAACCGGTCCTACGCCTGAGCAAGCGGGCCACACCGGACCCGGTAGCCTTGGGGAGCGAATTGCTTTACACTCTCTACCTGCGCAATCTGGGGCAGAGGGCTACGGGCCTGGTCATCAGCGATACCCTGCCGGCCCATACCACCTACGTTCCGGGCAGCGCCACCCGAGGCGGGGCACTGGTAGGCGACACGGTGCGTTGGGAATGGCCGGAGATTGCCGCGGCCGGTACGGAGGCCTTTTCCTTCCGCGTCCTGGTCCACCGGGGACCGTATGTCCGTAACGCGGCCTATTGGGCCAGATGTGCTGAAGGCTTCTTGGCCTACGGAGAGCCGGTGGAGACCCGCGTGCTCGGCGGGACCATCTACCTGCCGCTCCTGCTTCGACATGGGCCATAGCCGGGAAGCCGAGGTCGAATCTCAACTCGTACCGGGCGACGTCTCACAAAGCGGTGTGCTGAGCCGTCGAGGGGGACGCCTCTGCTGATGGTGCTCTCCCTGACCAACGCGGCCCGCCTGAGCGCGCCCCCATCGTGCGTGCCAGCCCCGGCATCCCCTACGCCGCGCCGATGGCGCAGGGCAGTGGCGAGGGCTTTTCCTGGGCCAACGCCTGCTCCCTGCAGAGCGCGCTGGCCCAGGCCGTGAGCGGTAACGAGATCTGGGTGATGCAGGCCGTGCGTTCCCCCACGACCGACCCGGATGACCGCACGGCCCCCTTCGCCATGACGAGCGGCGTGGCCTTCTACGACGGCTTCGAGGGCACGGAGGACAGCCGGTAGGAACGCGACTGGCAGGCTCATCCCACCGTCCTGAGCGACAACGGACCGAAGCAACCTCACCGATCCCTACACAGTAACCGCAGAAAGAATTCATTCCCCCTTTTGTCAGGAAATTGTCAGACAATTGCGACCCTCTTGGTGCGGAATCGCCACCCGAAGGGATTGAACTCGGTCGAAGGGGTGTATATAATGAAAACAAAAAAGGCGGTCATCTTCCGATGTCGGTTCAGGTCCTGGGGTACAGGATAGGTCAGCGGGTTACGGTCAGGGTAGAAAAAGTTTTACCCTTTGGCGTTTTCGTTTGCCTGCCGGATGGCCATCGTGCCTATATCCGCAAGCGGGAATTGACCCTGGAGGGAGACATCGAACCGGGACAGCGCTTCCGGCCCGGCCAGGAGTTGCAGGCCGTCGTCATGGACCTGCCTGAGGGAGAGGGCCGGCTCCCCGAACTCAGCGTTCGTCGAACCCATCCCGATCCCTGGCCCGAATTTGCCCGGCAATGGGCCGAAGGGAAGATCATTCGCGGGGCGGTCAGAGACCTGGTGCCGGAGGGAGCGTTTGTGCGGGTGGCCCCCGGCGTGGATGGGTTTGTCTCCCTGGAGGAAATAGCCCCTTGGGAGGTCAGACGTCCCGAAGAGGTCCTTTGGGTGGGAGACGATGTGGAGGCCGTGATCACGCGCCTGGACGGCAAGAACCGCCGGCTGCGGCTGAGCATCCGGGAGCGAATGCGCCGGCAGGAGCAGGAGGCCGGAATCCGGCCGGCCGTGTTGGAAACACCCGAGGAAGGTGCTGCCCTCGCCAGGAAACAGGAGGTGGATCCACTGACGATGTCTCCCTGGCCTCCGGAGGTGGCGGCGGCCATTGGCTCGATCCTGGTGGTGGACGATCACGAGGAACTGCGTCTCTCCCTGGTGGAATGGCTGCGAAGGATGGGTTGCCGGGCCGATGGGGCCGGAAGCGCCTCGGAGGCCAAGGAAAAACTCCAGCACCAGACCTTTTCGCTCCTCCTGCTGGACATCGTTCTGCCCGACGCCGATGGCCTGGACCTCCTTCGCTGGCTGCAGGGCCAGGAGCACCGGCCCTCCGTCGCCGTGATGAGCATGACCGAGTGGATCGAGGAACAATTCCAGGAAATGGTTTCCCTGGGCGTTGCGGAGATTCTGACCAAGCCCCTGGACCTGGAGGAACTTTACCGCTTCCTTTCCAGAATCGGACGGGGGGAGTTTCCCGGGCCGGCCCATCTATCCACAAGCGATCTCCCCGGGGAGGTTTTCTCCTTTCAACAGTTGAGCGAGACCCTAAGCAGCGTTTCCCCGAGTCAGCAACTCCGGGCCGGTCTGGAATGGGTTCTGAGGATTACCCGGGCGGAAAAGGCGGTGGTCTTTCATCTGGATCCGGACTCGAAGAAGGTCTCCGTCGTCGCCCAGGCCGGGGAAATCCCGCTGAACGGTTCGGCCCTGTACTTTCTTTCGGACAGCCCGGTGAAAGATGTGATTCGGGAGGAAGAGGAATATGTTCTGGCAGCCCGGGTTTCGGCGGAACCCACGGCCCGTTTTGAGAAACTGCGCGCTCTACTCCCCTTCGAGTCATGCATCGGTGTCCCCGTTCGGGCCGAGGGCGAAACACGTCATGCCCTATTCCTCTTCCACCGGGAGGCCGAAGCCTTCAACGTGTACCGGTTGCGCGATGCCCTAGCCGCGGCGGCGCTTCTGGCCGTGGCCCTGGAAAGAGAGGCGCTGGCCCAACAGGCTCGCGCTTTGGGCCAGATCCTCCTGATCGGCCACCTGGCGGCCGGCATCGGCCACGAGATTTATAACCGCCTCTCCGGACTGGAACTCTCCCTGCGCAACCTGCAAAGCGATTGCGAGAAATTGGGACGGAGCCGCGCGGAAGAAGGGGATGGGCGTTCCGTTCCGGAGCTAGAGCAAAGGTTGGGGGAAGTCTTGGGGGCGGCCATCGGGATGAAGGAGACGGTGGAACTGTTTCAGCACCTTTCTCGCCTGGATCAGGAGGCCGTTTTCGATGTGAACCAGGTCCTGCGTCGGGCCCAGGGAGCCCTGCGGCCCCTGGTTCAGAGGTATCGGGTGCGGATACAGGCCGACCTGGTTCCCGGCCTGCCCCTGGTACGGGGGAAAAGCGTGGCCCTGGAACAGGCTTTCCTGAACGTCATGCTCAACGCGGTGCAACAAATGTCCCTGAAAGCCTACGGGCCGGGCCTCCTGGGAATTTCTACCCGGTTGAAAGAGGAAAAGGGTATGACCATCCAGGTACGCTTTAGCGACACCGGCCCGGGGATTCACAAACGCCTCTGGGAGCGCATCTTCACCCCGGGCTTTTCCACCCGGCCCGGCGGAACCGGCCTGGGGCTGTTCATCGCCCGCGCCCTGATCGAAGCGATGGGCGGGAGGATTCTGGTCGAGCAGAGCGTTGTTCCCCTGGGGACGACCTTCCTGGTGGAACTGCCCGGCTTGTCGCGGCGGGAGGAAAACGATGGCCGAAGAACGGATTCGTGTGCTGCTGGTAGATGACGAGCGCAGCCTTCGCGATCCCCTGGCCGAATATCTGCAAGAGCGGGGCTTCGCGGTGGATACGGCGGCCTGCGGAGAAGAGGCGCTTCAGCGGGTCCGGGAAGCAACGGAGCCGTACGAAGTGCTCCTGATCGACGACCTTTTGGAGCCTCGCCCCGACGAAGAGCCGGAATATATGGGCATCGAACTGATGCAGGAAATCCACCAGAAGTTCCCCGAAAGCCAGGCCATCCTCTTCACCGGCTGGGGAATGACCGAACGGGCGCTGGAAGCACTGCGGGCCGGAGCCTATCGCTACCTTCCCAAGCCCTTCAACCCGCACGAACTGGGATATACCGTGCGGGCAGCGGCCGAGTACGGGCGGATACGGCGCGAACGGGACCTCCTGGAGGCCTTGCTGAAGATTTCTCGGGCCATGGTGGAAGAACTCCGAGTAGAGAATATCCTGGACGTGATCGCCGATGCCGTTCCTCCTCTCCTTGGGGTCGAGGGCTGTTCGGTAGCGTACCAGACGGGTAAGGGGAAGATTCTATCTAAACTGGTTCGCCTTCTGGGGGATTCGGGGATTCGGTGGAAACGTCATCTCCGGGATCGGGAATTGACGGGCGAACTGATTCGGGGGGATGTTCGCTTCTACTATATCGAGGATGTGGAAACCCATCCGGAGGTAGATGAGAACCTGAAAAAGGCCGGGGTTCGATCGTTCATCGGGGTTCCCATCCCCGGGCAACCGGAACGGCCGGGCGTGCTCTATGCCTATAGCACTCGTCCCGGAGCCCTTGGCCCGGCCACCGGTCGGACCCTGGACCTGCTGGCCGAGCAAGTCGGCGTGGCACTGCGGGTAGCCCGCCTTCTGGAAGAGACCCAGGCTGAAAAGCAGAAACTGCAGACGCTCTATGAAATGGCCCGTGAGTTCGGTTCGTGCCGGCTGGACAGCGATGCCGGGTTGGGAGACATCCTGAAGCGGATTACTGACCTTGCCGTGAAAAGTGTCCAGGCTGAGGAGGGTACGCTCTTTGTGGTAAACGTAAAAGGGGAGGTCCGCGCTTGGCGAAATACCGGGCTCAAACCGGACCTGAGTGAGGAGGAGGTGAAGAAGATCATCGCCGAAGGCTTTGCCGGGTGGGTCATCCGGGAGCGACGGGCGGACATTCTCCCGGACCTGGAAAGGGACGAACGCTGGATCGTCCTGCCGGGGCGAAGCGTGGAGGGCTCGGCGCTGGGCGTACCCCTGCTCTGTGGTGAAGAGGCGGTGGGGACTTTGACCTTGACCCACTCCCGGAGAGGCTTTTTTACCGAGGATCACCAGGAACTGCTGGAGACGATGGCCGCTCAGGCGGCCATCGTCATCAAGAACGCGGAGGCGTACGAAGAGCGAAGGCAGCAGGCCAACCTGCTGGCGGCCCTGGCCCAAACCAGCCAGGCCCTTTCCGGCACGATGGATCTGGGGAAACAACTCCGGCTGGTAGAAAAATTCGTCCGGGAAGAATTGCACGCTTCCATGTTCCTGGTCGCCCTGTACGACGAGGAGAGGGACATGCTGCGTTTTGAGACGGCTTACGAAGATGGGAAGCCGCTTTCGATGAAGGAACGGCCTCTAACACGTCGGGAAGATTGGGGACTTTCCGGCTATGTGGTCAAGACCGGAGAACCGTTTATTTGCCTGACCCGGGAGGAACGGGAAACGAAACTTGCCGCGCTGGGCGTTCGGGCCGTACAGATCGGAAAGGAGTGCGTTACCTGCCTCATCCTCCCGCTCAAGGTTGGGGAGAAGGTGATTGGGGTCATCTCCATTCAGAGTGAGCAACCCCGGGCCTGGAACGAGGTGGAACAGGATGTCTTTCGGGCCTTGGCCGGCCAGGTGGCCGTCGCCGTTCGGAACGCTCAACTGTTTGGAGAAGCGCAAGCCAACCTGGAGACCATTCGGCGCCAGGTACAGGAATTGGAACAGATGCGCCAGGCGGCCGAAGCCATGTCCCATATCTTTGAGCCCCGCCAAGCCCTGCAGCAGATTGTGAAGAGCGCCGCCCAGGTCCTGGAGGCCAACTCTGCGGCTATCTGGTCCTATGATGAAGTGCGGGGTACCTTCATCCCGGAAGAGTTGGCGGCTGTGGGAATTCCGGATGAAGAATTGGAGAAGTTCCGGAAAGAGGAGCCCAAACCCGGCCGCACAGCGGATACGGTGATGCATCGAGGGTACATAGCCGTAAGCGATGTTACGGAGCCCGAGTACGGTTTCCTGGGACAGCCTACCCGAGACCTGCTCAACCGCATCGGCGTGCGCTCTTTCCAGGGCATCGCCCTGCGGGTAGGCGACGAGCGGCTGGGGGTGCTTTACGCCAACTACCACCAAGCCCGGTCTTTCAGTGAGGAAGACGGGAGAAAACTGCGCACCTTTGCTAGCCACGCCGCTTTGGCCCTGAAGAACGCCCGCCTGCTGGCCCAGATGCAGCGCACCAGGGAAGCGGCCGGGGTCATCGCCGGGGTCACGCTGCAGGAGAAACTGGACCGGACCCTGAAGACCATCGCCCGACACGCACAACAGGTTTTGCGCAGCGATGTGGTCACCATCTATTCCTACGATGAGGCGACAGGGCGATTTGGCGAATGGGCAACGGAAATCCGCGACCCTCGTCGGCCGGATTCGGCCCGCCCGCCGGAGAAACTGCTGCCGGACTCGGTGGTCTGGAGCATCCTGAACCTGGCCGGGCCTACCTATTATTGTCTGGCGGAAGATCGCGCCGGCGAGCATGCCCTGCTCGGCGGGCGTTTCGTCCAGGCCGAAAAGATCCAGGCCGCTCTGGGCATTCAGTTGCGGATGGGCGAACGCAAGGTGGGGGTAATGTTTGTGGATTTTCGCTCCCCGCACCGCTTCACTTCGGACGAAATCGCCACCATCCAACTGTTCGCCGACCAGGCGGCGGTAGCCATCCGCAATGCCCGGCAGTATGACGAGATTGTACGCGACGCCCGTCTGCGCCAGGGTTTGCTCCAGGCCGGCCGGGAGATCATGGCCCTGCAGGAGCCGAAGGCCGTTTTGCGGAACGTTGTCGACATCATGCGGGAGGTGCTGGCCTGCGACGTGGTGACCCTTTACCCCTATGACCAGGACCGCGGGGAGATCGGCTTCCCGGCGTATGTGGCCGGCGAGTTGCGCAACCAGAAAAGCCTGGACGAACTGGGATATGTCAGCAAGGACTCGGTGGTGGGCAAACTCCTGGCTTCCGGGGAGCCCCGTTTCGCCCCCGATGCTCCCAACGACCCTATCATGAGCGCAGGTGGATTTGTGGCCCGCGAGGGAGTCCGATCCTCAGCCGGCATCCCCTTGAAGTTCGGCGACCGGGTGATCGGCATTGTGTTCGTCAACTACCGCACCTTCCACCCTTTTCCCGCCCAGGAGCAGGAAGCCCTCCGGCTCTTTGCTACTCAGGCGGCATTGGCCATCCACAATGCTCAGCAGTTTGAGCAGATAACTCGAAAGTCCATCAGTTTGGAGGCCCTCTATGAGGCGGGGAAAGCGTTATCCGGCACGCTGACCTTGGACGATATCCTAAAACACATCGTGGAACAGGCCTGGCGACTTACCAGCCGCTACGGCAAACAGGCCCGTTTCAGCCATCTGGCGCTGAGGGAAGGAAAATGGCTGAGGTTCCAAGCCGCGTATCCCCCAGAGTGTTTGCCCGGGCTGCAAGGAGGGGTGGGGGATATAGACCTGGAGGGGGATGGACGGATCGGCGTGACCGGCCGGGCGGTGAAGACCGGAGAGGCCCGATTGGTCAAGGATGTGAGACAGGACCCAGACTATATCGCCTACGACTCGGAAACTTGCTCTGAACTGGCCGTGCCGATCAAACTCGGGGAAGAGGTCATCGGCGTCATCAATGTAGAGCATCCCGATTGCAGTGCCTTCGACGAGGATGACAAGCGCGACCTGGAATTGCTGGCCGCCCAGGCCTCCCTTGCCATTCGGAATGCCCGGCAGTATGAGGAACTGCGGCGTGCCCAGGGGCTCATCGGTACCCGCACCGCCCTGGCCTGGATGGGCATGACCAGCAGTGTTTGGCGACATGCGATTGACAAGCATGCCCTGACCATCCGGGAACAAATACAACTCTTGCGCAAAGATTTGGGACAGGCATCATGGCACGAGCATCATACGAAAGTAAAAGTAGATGAGAGGCTTTCCACGATTGAGCGCTTGGCCAATCAGATCCTGGAAAAGCCCATCGTCCCGCCCCTTTCCGGAGAGGAGGGCGTAGAACCGGTGGGCCTCAATGACTTGGTGGGCGAGCGGGCCAGGCAGTTGTGGGAGAAGGATCCTTACAAGAAGGCTCAGTTGCGGCTGGACCTGCAACTTCCCGGCCCGGCCACCGTACGGGTCAGCCCGGAATGGCTGCGCCGGGCCTTTGACATCCTGGTGGACAACGCCGTGGAGGCCGTGGCCGAGCGTGAGGTGCGGGAGATCACCATCGGCACCCGGGCCGCAAGCGGAGGCGCCGAGATCTGGGTTTCGGATACGGGGCCTGGGATACCGGAAGAGATCCGGGCCAAGATCGGCCTGGAGCCTATTGAGAAGCCGGAGGAAGCCAAAGGCCTGGGCATGGGGCTATTGATGGCCCAGACCATCGTACAAACCTATGGTGGCGAAGTGCGGGTGGCCTCCACCGGCCCCACAGGCACAACCATGGTCATCTGGCTGCCGTTGGTTGCTCAAGAAAGACCGGAGGAGATCACCCATGCCGGTTAGATTCCTGCTCATCAGCCGCCCGGAGGATACAGGCTGGCCCCGGACCCTGAGCCAGGCTCTGGCCCCTTTGGGCAGGGTGGAAACCGTTTCAGAGAAGGATGCCGCCGAGCGGATCGTCCAGTATCGGTGCGATGCCATCGTTATCGTTGACGCGGCGATAGTTGAAGATGTGCCCGCATTGGTCTCACGCTTGCGACGTCAGTGCCCTGAAAGCCGCATCGTTGTGGCCACGGCCTCGCCTACCTGGCAACGGGCCCGCGATGCCTTCCAGGCCGGTGCCGTGGATTATATCCGCAGGTCATGGGACAGCCAGAAACTGTTGAACGCCATCCTAGAGATCCTGGGAGTGTCCTTATCTCGCGAAGATGAAACCCTGTAGGAGGCGCAATCATGCCGAAAGCGACCATCCTCTTCGCCGATAATGATCCCGACTTCCTGGATACCCGCGCCGAGTTCCTGGAACAGGCCGGCTACCGGGTGCGGAAGGCCTATACCCTGGAACAAGCCCGGGAAGTGCTGACCGAGGCCCACGTGCACCTGGCCATCCTGGATATCCGCATGGAAGATGACGACGATGAAAAGGACATCTCCGGCCTGATTCTGGCCAAAGACCCTATCTTCCGCCCCATCCCTAAGATCATCTTGACCGCCTTCCCCACTTACCAGGCGGTGCGCGAGGCGCTGGGCCCGGCCCTGGGCGGCCTGCCGCCGGCCGTGGACTTTATCGCCAAGCAGGAAGGCCCGGAAGTACTCCTCCAGGCCCTGGAGCGGGTCTTTGCCCAGCATGTGCGCATCCACTGGGACCTCGAGATTCGGTGGGGGGAGAAGCCTCCTGCCGCCCTGGTGTCTCTCACGGAGCCGGAACTGCCGGCCGAGCGCCTTCCCGACCGGGTCGAAGAAGTGGAAGACCTCCTGCGCAAACTCTTCTACGATTTTGAGCAGGTCGTCCTGGGCCGGACTCTGCTTGGTCTCCCGGGGGAATCGCTCTTCCTGGAAGCCTTCGCATACCCCCAGGGGACTGCCGGAGCAGCACCTCCCAGGGAGTTCATCGTCCACTGCGGCTGGCCTGGGCCCATCCACCTCGAAGAGAAGCGCTTCCGAGGGATTCCCCAGAGCGTCGTCTCCTTTCTCCCCCGGCGAGAACTCAAGGCGGAAACCCGGCACTATGCCGCCACGGCCGGCTCCCTGCCGGAAGGGGATCTGGAAAGGACCCTCTCCTTTGAGGCCTTCTACCGGCAACGTTCAGCCGAGGAAGTCCTCTCCGTTCTGGATCACCTCCTGGAGAAGCCCCTGGCTTCGTGGCACGAGGAGGGGCGCTTCCTGGGTGAAAAACCCCTCCTTACCCTCTGGAGGGAAGGGCTGCGGGAACCGGGAGAACACCTCTCCCCGGCGGAAATGGCCGGCCGATTGGAGGGGCTCTGTCGGGAAAGCCTGACCGCCGGGTTGGGGCGCATCGAGTACACCCCGAACCGGCTGACCTTTTCCTTCGCCGACCGCTCCGTTCAAACGTTCAACCCGCTCATCTACCTTGAGGAGAAGCAAGCGTCCGCCGTTCGGCCCGTGCTCTGCGGCCCCATCCACGGCCGGCCGGATGCCTCCCGGATTTTGGTCGATCCCCAGGGCCGGACCTGGCTTCTGGACCTTTCCCGGGCCGGCAACGGGCCGCTCTTGCGCGATTTCGCCGTGCTGGAGAACAGCATCAAGTTCGACCTTGTGGAGGCGGCCAGCCCACCGGAGTGGCTGGAACTGGAGCAGCGTCTCCTTGGGGCAAAATCGCTGGGGGAGCCCATCTCGGCGGAGGACCTTCCCCCGTCTCTGCAAAAAGCCGCCCGGGCCATCGGGCGAATCCGATACCAGGCGACCCAAACCTCGGGAGACACGAGCAACCTCTATTTGCTCGGCCTCCTCTACGAGGCATTGGAACGGATTGCCCGCTACGAACCACGAGTGCGACATACCCCTCGAGAGATCGCCCCCTATGTACATGCCCTCCTTTCCGCCGCCCTCATTGGAGATGCCCTCTCATCGCTTCCGGAGGCAGCCGGGGAGGATTTCTGGCTGGACGAGGAGAACCGGGAGGTCTGGGTGGAAGGCCGGCGAGTTCCTCTGACGGAACAGGAGTTCAAGGTTTTGCGCTATATGTACCATCGTCCCGGGAAACTCTGTCGGAAACGGGCCATTGTGGAGGAAGCATTGGGAGAACATTACGAGGACAGCCTCCAGGAAAGGGATCGCCTGACCTCGCTCATGAGCCGGCTGCGCGAAAAGATCGAACCGCCCTCAGGCTGCAAACGATACCTCCATACGGTCCGAGGGGCCGGCTACAAACTGGAATTCTGAGGAAACCGTTACCTTTTTCTCAGCCGATTTGCTACTTTCCGTCGTTTTCGAACCGGGCGAATTCGGCCCGGTTTATTCTTTTCTTGCCCTTCTTTTCGCCTCCTGCCAGGCAATTGCCTACCGCCGCTACCGGAACTATGGTAAGGTGGAGACAGAGAGACGAAAAGAGGTTTCCTCAGGGAGGAAGAAACGATGGTCAGAGTACTCTTGTGGTTACTGGCGGTGGCTCTTCTGGTCCTGGCCGTTTTCGCGCCCGGTCCCGTTACCCTCTCCCTGGCAACGGTCGCGCTGGCCGTGGCCTGTCTCTCCTGCCTATACCGGCCCCCCGATAACCACATCGGGGTCGTCTACCGCTTCGGTCGTCTCCATCGTCTGCTGGGGCCGGAGGAATGGACCTGGATCATCCCGCTTTTGGACCGGGTCCGAACACCTATCGGCCACCTGCCACACCAGATGACGGTGAAGATTTCTGATCTCCTGACCGGAGACCGGATACCCATCGTCCTCGAACTGCTCGGGTTTTATCAACTCGATCCTCGCCTCGCCGATGCAGGCTTTCGCCTTCAATTCCTTTACATCCCTGAGACCAGGTGGGAAGAAATCATCGGAAACATCCTTCGGGAGGTGGCTGGCGAGGTGGTGGGCAGTTTCCCCTTTCGGAACCTCCTTACTTCGACCGGCCGGAACCAACTCAAGCAAGCGCTGAGCGCGGAACTGGCCCGGCGCGTTCAGGGGCTGGGCATTGGGGTGGACCGCCACGAAGGCGTAACCGTCCTGGCCCTCAGGCCGATGGACCTCTCCTGGTTCCGGTTGCAGCCGCTTCTGGAGGGGATCCGGGAACGAGGCACAGAGGAAGACGAGACCTGGAGGGCGCTGGTGCTGGAGTGGGCCGCAGCGGTAGGCCAGAACGGCAGTACGCCCCAGACTTTGATCACGCCGGGAGGCAACCAGGCGGGGCCCCGGCCGCGCAGGGAAACGGGGATGGCCGGCCGGCGCCCTGGGGAACCAGTCCCCGAGGCCGGCCGTGAGGTAGATACCTCGCGAGTCATCCTGCTCGGTTCCAGAGGTGGTTAGAAAGTGCTAACCGGGAGGTGCGAAATGAAAAGGATCACCATCGCCGTAGCCGGAACGGATGGCAAACGAGAGTACCGGGATGTCCAGATCCTGCCGGGCACCCAACCCCGCGACGTCCTGGCCAAACTGGGCCTCCACGGCTTCCAACTTTCCCGGCCCGATGGCGGAGCCTTCGGTTTCGCGGACGACCTCTACCAGGCTGTTGCCGAAGGGCAGAAGATCTATGCCACCAAGGCGGACGTCGAGGCGGGCTAAAGATGTCCCGGCGGAGGCAACGGTGGAAGCCAGAATCTTGGCCTGGAGCATCATCGGCCTCATCCTCTGTTTCGGCCTGTTCCTGGTGTGGCTCAGGGCCCGCCCGACCTCGGACCCCTCAGCCGGCCCTGAGCCACACCCGGGGATGAGCACGGCCGGCCGGCAGAATCCAACCTTCCTCACGATTGGGCCGACCGAGCCTATCGTGGTGGGCCCCGGGACTTTCCACCCTGGAGACACTCGGGCCATCCAGGAAAACCGTTGCCGGGGAGAGAGCACGCGGCGCGGCCCGCCGTTGGTCATCGAGCCAAGCCGGCCCCTGGCCATCGGCCCCCGGCCGCGGGACGCCTGGGAGGAGCAGGGCTGGACCCGCCGCCGGAAGGACGGGACCTGGGTCTACGAGGGATACTATCGGGTTTGGGATCGTTACGGCCGGCAGCGGCGCTTTCCAGGGCAGATCATCATGCGGTCCGGCGAAGTCTGTCCCTACATCGCCGACCCGCCGGCTGAACTCAGGACTCACCCCAAGGGGCCGTGTTTTATGCTCACCCAGGCTCCCTGGTTTCGGGTTCACTGGCATCGTCCGGCCAGAAATGCAGACGAGGCTATCCTTTATATCGAACAAGTCCTGGCGGAGGCGCTGAACGGGAGGGCCATCTGAACGCCGGTGGAGAGGACGAAATGGCCATGGGAAATCGTCCCCAAGCGATTTATCGAACTCTGAAGAGGCTGCTCCGGATGCTAAACCGGGCGTATGCCCAGGGCGTCGCCGGCCTCCGGCAGTGCGGGGAATCCCCGACCCAGGTTGAGGCTTTGGCCGCTTTCCTCCCTCAAATCGCCGAGGTTCGGGTAAGTCTGGTTCGGGCTCTCCAGGATAGCCCCGATCTCCGCCTGGTGAGGGACCATCTGCATCGGCTGGCCAATGAAATCCTGATCGGGTTACAGGGCTTGTCCTGGGAGCATCATATCGTCCGTGAAAACCTCGTCCAGATGTTGGGGCAGGTGAACCAGGCCGATCTCCAGATCGCCAGATGTCTAGAAGAAGTGGAGAGGGCCGGAAATGTGATCGTCTCTAGTGCCATCCTCTATCAGGCCTTCCATACCCTTTTCCCTCCTGAACGTCTGCTGGTCATCGCCGGCCGGCGACAGGGGAAAACGATCGTCCTGGATGCCGCCTTTGACGTCACCGGGAACCATAGTGGCGGGCACGTCCGGGCCGACCCGACGCTCTTGGCCAAGGCGCTGATCGCTATGGACCTCTCCGGAACCCACCTGGCCGCTTGGATGCATTCGCATCCGGGGAATGGACCGGAGGCCGCCCAGCCCAGCACGGTGGACCGACACCAGCATCAGGACTGGTTGCGAGACTATTCGCCCGATTTGATCGGGGCCATCGCCGTCGCTGATGGCTGGGTGCGCTTCTGGGGTCAGGCCCTTGAGAATGGCCAGATCCACCTGCGGGTTGTAGGTTCAGGACTCCTCCAGGAGGACAAAGATGGTTTCCTCTACCGACTGGCCCGATGAAGCCTCCCCCTCCTTTCCGGAGGTCCTGCTTTCCCCTCCGATGGTCGAGGAAGCAGCGGCAGAGCCCCTGCCTCCCCCACACCCGGCCGAAGCCGACACCTTTGCCCGGCACGAGGGCATCCCCGGCCATCGTCAGGAGGCCTTGACGGCGGCGCGGATCGTCCTGGTGGGTGCCGGCGGCCTCAACAGTTGGACGGCTCTGGGATTGGTGCGCAGCGGGGCCAGGGCGCTTACCATCGTGGATCCCGACCTGGTGGACCGGACCAATCTGCCACGCCAGCTCTACTTCCGGGAGGATCTAGGGCAACCCAAGGCGCTCCGTTTGGTGCGCCACCTGGCCGATCATGCTACCGCCGGCGCTCACCTGTGCGGCATTGCCCTGCCTTTCGAGCAGGCTTTGGAGAAGTTTACTTTGCCGGCCGACCTATTCATCTTCGGCGTGGACAACAACGCCTGCCGCCTGCGAGGTGTCCAGGAAGCCCGGAGACGCCGCATTCCGGCCATTTTTACCATGCTTTCCAGAGATGGGATGCGCCTGCAGTGTTTCCTCCAGGGGCCGTCCCCCGAGGATGCCTGTCTCTGGTGTGCCTTGCCCAACCTGGATCCGGAGGGCTCTGCCCCTTGTGCTGCGGCCATCATCTCCGCTTGTTTCCTGGCCTCTGCCTTTGCCCTGTTCTTTGCGCATCGGTCCCTAATGGGCTGGCCGGAAGGAAGTGAAGTATTCAACTGGCGCGAGGCGGATCTTTTGGGGATATCTCCGGACCGTACCGGCCTTGTCCGCCGCCGGATGGATTGTCCGGTCTGTCGAGATCTGTAGCCTCGTCTTCGGCTCTGCTCATCCCGACAAGCCTTCTGCCGGAGACCTCGGGTCCCCATTTCCGGGGGAGCGTTCCTCATCCGGCTTCTTCCGGCCGGCGGACCGATACCACCGCGGCGGCGCGCTCCTGCTGCTCCGCGTCCAGGGTCACCAGGGTAGCGGCGACACGCCGGGCCACGGCCGCATGGATGGCATCGCTGGCGCGCAGACGATGGCGGGCGGGGCGCTTTGCCCTGCCCGGGGCAACGACCGTCTATAGTTTCACCTTGGGGGAACGGCGGCGACGAAACGGTGATTTTCGCGCCGCAACTGCAATCCACCCAGGGTCGGGTCACCACGCCGGCCCTCTTCTACCTCCTTGTCGGCGAAAAACTACGGCCCGGCCGGGTAGACCAGCACCTGGAGGCCGGCCGGGAGGTCCGGACGGAGGATTCCCTGCAATTTCTCCGGCAGCGGGTCGGGGATGGAGACCACGTTGGGGTCGCCGTCGGAGATGTAGCGCAGTTCGGGGTGGTCCTGGAAAAAGGAGAGCCAGGTGTCCAATTCCTCCTGAATCCCCTGGGTGCGCCGGATGTGATAGGGGTCGAAGTTGACCGAGAAGGGGCTGGGCGACGGCCCCCCGGCCACCTCGACCGCCGCCTCAAAGTCATAGTGCCGGCCCTGCCATTCGCCGGAGCGGAGGAGGGAGAGGTCTTCCGGGTACAGGCCCAGCGGGACGGAAAGGGAGCCCACCTCGTAGCCGGGCACCAGGGACTCGATGGTCTCCTCCGAGACGGCCAGTTGCCAGCGGACTTCTTCCGGCGTCCCCTGGGAGAGGATAAAGTGGGAAATGGTGTGCGAGCCGACCTCCATGCCCCACTCGACCAGGGAGCGCAACTTTTTCTCTGCCGTCTCCGGCTGGCCGAAGAGGACGCGGTCGGGCAGGTCCACGTCCAGCAGGACGAAGAAGGTGGCCCGGAGGCGCCAGTCCTGGGGATGCCGGCGGGCTTCCTCCAGCAGGATGCCCACGGCACAATCGGGGTCCACGCTGCCGTCTTCCAGATAGCGGAACTGGCCGGAGGAGGAGTCGTCAAAGGTCAGGACGATGGGCGTTTTCCCGGCCGGCACGTCGATATAGCCCCGGGCCAGGTCGATCAGGTTGATGGGATAGTATCCCAACGCGATCAGCCGTTCGATGTCGGCGCGGAAGTTGGCCGGCGTGCGGCTCCAGCGGCCCTCCGGCTCCTCGATCAGGTGGTACTCCAGGACCAGGACCCAGCCCAATTCGTTGGCCCGCACGGCCTGCCGGGCGATCACCGGATCCGGTGTAGGAGAGGGCGTGGGCGTGGAGGTAGGAGCCGGCGTGGGGGTGGCCGTAGGGGTGGGTGAAGGGGAAGGAGCGGGGGACGCAGGCACCGATGATGGTGTGGGGCGGACTGTATGCTCTGAAGAAAGCGAGGTGCAGGAAAGGAGGAGGGCCAGAAAGAGAAGCATGGGGAAGCGGGGAGAGGGTTGCATAGGGCCTCCTGATGCGTGTTTCGTGTTGCGTGTTGCGTGCTGCGTGTTACGTGTCCTCCAGGAAGGGGCTTTCGTGCCAGTAGAGTTCCAGTGAACCGATGCGCACCGTATCGCCTTCCTGGATGCCGGCCTGGCGGAGGGCTTCTTCGATTCCGCTGGCCCGCAGGAAGCGCTGGAAACGGTCGGAGGCTTCCTCGTTCTCAAAGTCGGTCATGGCCGCCAGGCGCTCGACCTGGATGCCTCGAATACGGAAGCCCTCCCCCTCGCGCTCCACGGTAAAGGCGCGTTCGTCGGCCGGCGGCGGGGCGAAGAGGAGCGTCTCCTGGCGGGGGGTCAGGTCGTAGGCCGGCGGTAACTCCTGGAGGAGAGCGGCGGCACGCTTCATCAGGGCCGATACGCCTTCCCCCGTCGCGGCGGAGATGGGGAAGATGTCCTCTGGGGGGATGGGAAGTTCCAGGCGCAACGTCTCGTAGCGGGCGCGGCCGGCCGGCAGGTCCATCTTGTTCACGGCCACGAGTTGCCGCCGGGCGGCCAGTTCCGGGCTGTACCGGGCCAGTTCCCGGTTCGTCGCCTGATAGTCGGCCAGAGGGTCGCGCCCGTCCACCCCGGCCCCATCGAGGATGTGGATGAGCAGGCGGGTGCGCTCGATGTGGCGGAGAAAGTCCAGCCCCAGCCCGGCCCCCTGGCTGGCCCCCTCGATCAGGCCGGGGATGTCGGCCAAGATGAAGGAAAAGTCGCCCACCGTGACCACGCCTAAATTGGGGGAGAGGGTGGTGAAGGGATAGGGGGCGATCTTGGGCCGGGCGGCGCTGACGGCGGCCAGCAGGGTGGACTTGCCGGCGTTTGGGTAGCCCACCAGCCCGACGTCGGCGATCAACTTCAGTTCCAGTTGCAGCCAGCGTCCCTCCCCCGGTTCCCCCTTTTCCGCCAGGCGGGGGGCCTGATGGGTAGGGGTGGCGAAGGCGGCGTTGCCCCGCCCGCCGCGACCGCCCCGGGCGACCAGGAGCCGCTGGCCGGGGGTCAGGAGGTCCACCGCCAGGCCGGCCTCTTCCCCCACCCCGCGCACCACCGTCCCCGGGGGCACAGGAATCTCCAGGTCGGCCCCGTCGGCCCCGTGGCGGCGGGCCGACCGCCCCGGCCGGCCGTCGGGGGCCCGAAAGTGCTGGCGACGCTGGAAGGAGATCAGCGTGTTCAGGCGGGGCTCCACCACCAGGTACACATGTCCTCCCCTTCCGCCGTCGCCGCCATCCGGCCCGCCGTAGGGCACGTGCTTTTCCCGGCGAAAGGAGATGCAGCCGTCGCCACCCTTGCCGGATTGGACAAAGATGCGCGCCTGGTCGTAGAGCATCCCGGCCTCCAGGAGACGAGAAGGTGCTCCAGGATCGGGCTCATTCGTGAAAACCCCTCTGCTGTTCGAGCAACTTCTGGAAAAAATTGTACCTCAGAGCAAGCGGGCTGTCAACGCATCCGATTTGCCAGGGGACGCCGTCTGAGGTAGAATGGGAAGGGTTGGTCTGGAGGGAAAACGATGGCCGAAACGTGGTCGCAGCCGATTTCCTGTGCCGAGCCGAACCGCGTGCTCGTCCGTGGCTACCGGATCGAGGAACTGATGGGAGGGGTGCCTTTCGGCCACGTCGTGTACCTGGTGCTCAAGGGGGAACTCCCCACCCCGGCCCAGGGGAGGGTGTTGGATGCCATCCTGGTCTCCTGCGTGGACCACGGCGGAAGCCCTCCTTCCACCCTGGCGGCGCGGACGGTGGCCTCCGGCGGCGCCTCCCTGACCGCGGCCGTTGCTGCCGGCCTCCTGGCTATCCACCGCCACCATGGAGGGGCCATCGAGGATGGGATGCGCCTCCTGCGGGAAGCGGTGGCTCGGCGGCGGCAGCGGGGGCAGAGGGCCCTGGATATAGCCCGTGAGATGGTGGCCGATTACCGCGCTCTGGGGAAACGCCTCCCCGGCTACGGACACCGCCTCCACACGGCGGACCCTCGCACCGAGCGTCTCCTGGCCCTGGCCGAGGAGGAAGGGCTGGCCGGCGAGTATGTCGAGATGGCCCGGGCCGTCCAGCAGGCCCTCCGGGAGGCGCTGGGCCGGGAATTGCCCATGAACGTGGATGGGGCCATCGCCGCCCTGCTGTGCGAACTGGACCTGCCGCCGGAGGTGGGCAACGGCTTCTTCGCCCTGTCCCGACTGGTGGGCTTGATCGCCCACGTGTACGACGAGCAAACGCATTACCCTCCTCTGCGCCCGATTTCGCCGGCCGCCGAACGCTACGGCGGGCCGGCCGAGCGCCCGCTCCCGCCCCCCGCCTCCCGGGCCATGGACGCCCGCTTCTTCGACCGGGAACTCTACGCCGTCTATCGGGCCGTCGGAGAGAACTGGGGGCAAGAGGCCTGGAAGGTGGTCTGGCGGGCCGGGGAAATCCTTTTCGACGAAATCGAGGGCGATTTGAAATTGGAGACGGCCTCGCCCGTAGAAGCCGTGCAGGAGATGGCCCGCTACCTGGTGAAGGTGGGCTACCTGGCCGGGGCCGTGGTGCGCCCGGTGGCGGCCGACGAACTGGAGTACGAGATGATCGGCCCGGCCATCCTCTCGGGCGCGGAGCGCCTGGTCGCCGAGGGCGGCGTGCCGGCGCATATCTCCACCGCCCTGATCTTCGCCGGCCTGAGGAAACGCTTCGGGTTGAAGGTCGAGTTGATCGGCCAGCCCCTCTTCACCGCCGACGGCCGGGCGGTCGAGAGGTGGAAATTGACCCGCATTTCTGACGAGGCCGTGTCATGAAGGCGACGACCCCCGAAGAACGTTCTCCGCGTCCGCAAAGGCCCATCCTCTGGGGGCTGTCCAACCTGCTCATCCTGGCCGGCCTCTTCCTCCTCCTGTATGTGGGCGGGCTGTACCTCTTTCCCCTCGGCCGGGCCGCGCTCCAACCTTCCCCACCTCCGGTACGCCAGGCGCCGGCCCTGGCCGTGACCCCGGACCCTACCCCATCGCCATCCCCGGCGGCCACTCCGGTGCCCACCCCTACCCCGTCGCCGGCCCTGCCCATGCTGAACTGGAGCCGGCCGGAGGTTTCCCCTCTCCCGACTTCCCGACCGCTGTGGCATTCCGAGGTCCTGCGCATCGTCATCCCCTCCATCGGGGTGGACAGCCCGGTCGTCGCCGTGGGATGGCACGTGGAGGAAGTCGGGGGGCAGACGATGACGGTATGGGACGTCGCCCGCTACGCCGTGGGCCATCACCAGGGTTCGGGCAACCCGGGGGAAGGGACGAACATCGTCCTGGCCGGCCATTCCGGGGGCTATGGCGGCGTCTTCCGCCGGCTGGTGGAGGTGCAGCCGGGGGATGAGGTGGTCCTGCACACGGCCGCCGGTCAGTACCTCTACGTGGTGGAGGAGGTGCTGGTGCTGAAGGAGGTGGGCCTGCCGATGGAGGAGCGGATCCAAAACGCCCGCTACATGGCGCCCACCGACGAAGAACGCCTCACCCTGATCACCTGCTGGCCGGTGCACATCTACGACCACCGCGTCATCGTCCTGGCCCGCCCCTACCGGGCCGCCCCCTTCCCCCGCCCGGACCTGCAGGAGAACTAGCCCGGCAGGGCCTCATCCAGGGCCCGACGGATGGCGGCGATCTCCTCCACGGCCGGCCCCCCAACGTCGTAGAGGGCCAGGCCGCGTCGGTCGGCCTCGATGACCTCGGGGTAGTAACCGATGATGCCCAGGAGGCGGAAATCGGGCATGTTCTGCTCGATAAAGGCCCGTTCCTCCGGCGTGCGGGCCTTGTTGCCCACGGCAAAGATGCGGCGGATGCCGATGTCGGCGGCCAGGCGACGGATGGTACGGGCGGTCTGGATGCTGCGCTGCCCCGGCTCGACCACGACGATGAAGGCGTCCACGGCGTCGGCGGTGGCCCGGCCCAGGTGTTCGATCCCGGCCACCATATCCAGGATGACCACCTCATCCCGTTCCAGGAGGAGGTGGCGCACCAGGGAACGCAGGAGGACGTTCTCCGGGCACACGCAGCCGCTCCCGCCCTTTTGCACCGTGCCCATCACCATCACGCGCACCCCGGCGTGCTGGACCGAAAGCGTTTCGGGAAGGTCGTCCACGCGGGGGTTCAACTTGAAGAACGGGGCCTGGCTGCCCGGCCGGGCGCCGGTGCGCTCTTCGATGAGGTCATCCATGGCGGCAATGGGGGTGATTCCGGCCATCCGTTCGGCCGGAACGCCCACGGCGGTGGCCAGGTTAGCATCGGGGTCGGCGTCGATGGCCAGCACCGGCCGGCCGGACGCAGCATAGAGCCGGGCCAGCGTGCCGGCCAGCGTGGTCTTGCCCACCCCGCCCTTTCCGGTAATGGCGATTTTCATCGTTTCCTCCACTGAACATCCGTGCGTAACCCGGTGGGCTTGGAACCGTAGCCAAACCGAACGGGTCCCAGGTTTGTCGGGAAGCGGCCTTTTCCCTCACCCCACTCCCCCTAGCCCCCTCTCCCCTCTCCCATTGGGAGAGGGGAGAGGGGGTTTGGGGGTGAGAGGTGAGGGTCAGCCGGACCGCCCCCCTACGATTCGACACCTTTGGGACACACCCTGTCAGAGCCGTATGGTTGACGAAATACCCCTTTTCTGGTACACTACAGGAAGCCAAAACCTTTACCGTTCGGAGGGCCAGGGCCGAGGAACGATGATCAAATTGCTGATGAGTTGGGATATCCGCGAAGGCAAAGAGGCCTCCTACATGGAATTTGTGGTGCGCGAACTGGGCCCCGGCCTGAACCAGTTGGGCCTGACCATCACCGACGCCTGGTACACCATCGCCGGCGAGGGCCCCCAGGTCATCATCGGTGGGGTGGCCGAAAATCGGGAAGCGCTGGAGCGTCTCCTCAACCATCCGGACTGGCACAAGTTACAACGCAAGTTGCTGACCTATGTGGTCAACTACCGGCAGAAGATCGCCGCTCCTCAAGGGCTTTTCCAGTTGTGAGGGGGCGACCCAAGCATTGTAACACCGGAAGCGGGCACTGTCAAAGAGCGATGGAGGTGCACGATGTGGCTCGATATTCTGGCCGTGGTCATCGTGGTGGCGCTGGCCGCGCTGGGGGTCTGGCGGGGGCTGGTGCGCGAAGTGCTGGTTTTCCTGGCCGGCATCGTGCCGGGCGTGTTTCTGGGAGATTTCTGGGTCAATTCGTGGGGGCAAGGACAGAGCCGGGACATCCAGGGCCTCATCCGGCTGGGCAGCCTGCTCTTTATGGTCTTTCTCATCGGCTACGGCAGCGCCGTCTTCCTCCACCGGCCGAAGAAGTTGCCCTGGTGGCAACACCTGACCGGCGGTCTGGTGGGGCTGCTGAACGGCATCTTCCTGGTGACCTTTGGCTACAGTTATCTTCGTGACCTGGGTGGGGGAGCCGAGACGGCTTTGAAGGAGGCCCGGCTGTTCACGCTGGTCCAGCAGTGGCTGCCCTGGGCCTTTCTGGTCATCGTCGTGGCCATTGCCCTGGCCGTCGTGGTGATTCTGCTGGTGCGGCTGGCGAACTATATCAGCCGGCTGGCCGTGCCGGAAGGGGTACCGGCCGTCCCATCGGGCCCTCCGCCGGCCGTCGCTTCCTCCCCGCCGGAACTGCCCACCACCCCCTGTCCCAACTGCGGCCGGCCGGTGCCAGCCGGGGCAAGTTACTGCCCGCATTGTGGAAAGATCATCTCCGGCTGACGAGTTGCGGATGGCGCGTCCGGAAGGTGGCCTGAACCTGCGTGCTACCGACCTCTTCCAGGACCTGAGCGAGACCGCCCTGGCCGCTCTGGAAAAGCGGATGTCTCGTCGCCTGGTCGAGGCCGGCCGCCTGATCTATTCGCCCGAAGAGCGGCGCGAAACCCTTTTCCTGCTGACCAGAGGCCGGGTGCGCCTCTACCGCCTGTCCCCCGAAGGCAAAGCCCTGACCATCGCCGTCATCGAACCCGTTTCCCTTTTCGGCGAGATGGCCCTCCTCGGTCCGGGGGTGGAAGATAGTTTCGCCGAGGCCTTGGAGGATTGCGAACTCTACGTGCTCAACCGGCGCGACCTCCAGGACCTCCTGCGGACCGACCCCCGCGTGGCCCGCCGCCTGCTCGACCTCGTCGGCCGCCGGCTGACCGATACCGAACGTCGGCTGGCGGAGATGGCCTTCAAGAGCGTTCCACAACGTCTGGCCGCCCTCCTCCTGCAACTGGCCCAGGAAAGTCCCGGTTCCTCGGAGGGGCCGATGTCCATTCCCGTGCGCTATACCCACCAGCAACTGGCCGAGATGATCGGCACCTACCGCGAGACGGTCACCAAGGTGCTCAACGACTTTCGCCAGCGGGGATGGGTCCGCGTCGAACGGGGGCACATCCTCGTACTCGACCCCGATGGCCTGCGGGGGATGGCTTCGTCCTGAGGAGATACGGATGTCCACCCGGAACGAGCCGAAGAGGACAGGGCCGAGGGAAAGGCGATGGGGGCGAACCCATCGGTCGGGAGTGCCCCAGGCGTGGGCCGATGGTCTTTTTTCCGTCCTCCTTCACCTCCCTGGAGCAGCGATACTGGGAAGAGAAACGCTCGGTTTCCCTGATCGGAAGAAGGCGCTTCCGGGAGGTTGGCGATGAATCGGATGAAAGCACCGATGCAGCACTTTGTGATCGAAGGAGGACATCCCCTGCGGGGGGAAATCCGCCCCGCCGGGAACAAGAACGCCGCCCTGCCGATCCTGGCGGCGACGTTGCTCACCGATGAACGCGTCGTTCTGCACAACATCCCCCAGATCGAGGATGTACGGGCCATGCTGTACCTCCTGGACGATCTGGGGGTGGAGATCGAGCAACTGGGGCCGCATGATTGGGCCCTGCGGGCCCGGGAGGTGCGCAAGGTCGCCCTGTCTCCGGAGGTCTGCCGGCAGATTCGGGCCTCGATCCTCCTGGCCGGCCCGCTTCTGGCCCGCTGCGGTCAGGTGGAACTTCCTCCGCCTGGAGGAGATGTGATCGGCCGGCGCCGCCTGGACACCCACTTCCTGGCCCTGGGCGCTCTGGGGGCTTCGGTAGAGGCCAACCATCGCCGTTACACCCTGGCCGCTCCCGGAGGCCTCCGCGGCGCGGACATCTTCCTGGACGAAGCCAGCGTCACCGCCACGGAGAATGCCATCATGGCCGCCGTGACCACCCCGGGCCTCACCTTCCTTTCCAACGCCGCCTCCGAGCCCCACGTCCAGGACCTCTGCCACTTTCTCAACGCCCTGGGGGCCCGCATCTCCGGAATCGGCAGCAATCAACTCCGGATCGAGGGCGTCGAGCGGCTGCACGGGGGCGAATACACCATCGGCCCGGACAACATCGAGGTGGGCAGTTTCATCGGCCTGGCCGCCGCCACCGGCGGTGAACTGTGGATTCGCCAGGCCGCCCCTGCCCATCAGCGGATGACCCGGCTGGCCTTTGGCCGGCTGGGGGTATCGTGGGAAGTGCAGGGGGAGGACATCTATGTGCCGGCCGGCCAGGAACTGCGGGTACAGGACGATTCGGACGGCAACATCCCCAAGATCGACGACGGCCCCTGGCCGGCCTTCCCGGCCGACCTGGTGAGCATCGCCGTCGTCCTGGCCACCCAGGCCCGGGGCACGGTACTCATCCACGAGAAGATGTACGAAAGCCGCCTGTACTTTGTGGATAAACTCATCGCCATGGGCGCCCGCATCATCGCCTGCGACCCCCATCGGGTGGTCGTCACCGGGCCGGCCCGTCTGCACGGCGAGGAGATGCAGAGCCCGGACATCCGGGCCGGCATGGCCCTGGTCATCGCCGCCCTCTGCGCCGAGGGCACCAGCATCATCCACAACATCCGCCAGATCGACCGGGGCTACGAGCGCCTGGAGGAGCGTCTCCAGGCCCTGGGCGCCCGGATCGTCCGTGAGGATTCCTGAAAGCCGATGGTCTTCCCGGTTTGGATCGGCCCGGATGGGCGCATCCCGGTTGTCCATCTCCAGGTAGCGGCTTCGGGTCTCGATACGCGGCTCCCTCCGGTCGCTCGCTGCTCGACCGACGAAGCCGCTACCTTATCTCCTGCCCGTACCCGACCCGACCCAAGGGGGGCTTCTCGACCTGCCGGTGGAAAGGCCTGGCCGGCTGAAGTCTATCCGCCCCGGATGGCCGAGGAGGCACCGTTCCCCGGAGCGAGGTGCTGACCGGGCCGGCCTGTACGCTCCCGGCTGCCCATAACGGTGTGAGAACCCGATGTCCGTCCCCGAACCGCTCAGCGAACGCGAGATGGAGGTGCTGCGTCTGGTGGCCCGTGGGCTGACCAACGAGCAGATCGCCCGCGAACTGGTCATCAGCACCAACACGGTCAAGGTGCACCTGCGCAACATCTTCGCCAAACTGGGCGTGGCCTCGCGCACGGAAGCCTCCTTGTATGCCGTCCGCCAGGGTTGGGTGGTCCTGGAGGCACCGTCGGCCGCCGACCTGGCCTCGTCCCCGGCCGGCGAAGCGGCTTCCGGGACCGGGGTGGAGGAAGTGCTTCCTCGTCCCCGGGCCCGGCCGGCCGTGCTGCGCCCCCTGTGGGCCTTCTTGCTCCTGGCCTCCGTCCTGGTCCTGGCCGTCCTCCTCAACCTGAGCGGCCTGCTGGACCGTCTGACGCCCCGGCCCTCGCCGGCCCCTTCTCCGGCCCCGTCTTTTCGTCGCTGGAACCCGCGGGCCGGGATGCCCACCCCGCGTGGCTACCTGGCCCTGGTGGCCTTTCGGGGGGCGCTCTATGCCCTGGGAGGGTACGGCCCGGAGGGGGCCACCTCTGCCGTGGAACGTTTCGATCCCCAGGAGGACACCTGGATATCCCTGGCCGCCAAACCGACGGCCGTGGCCGAGGCCCAGGCTGCCGTGCTGGGCGGCCACATCTACGTCCCCGGCGGCCGCGGGGGAAACGGCCGGCCCTTGAGCATCACCGAGGTCTACCTGGTCGAACGCAACCAATGGGGCACGGCCGCCGCCCTGCCCCGCCCGCTCTGCGCCTACGCCCTGGCCGCCTTCGAAGGCAAACTGTACCTCTTTGGCGGTTGGGATGGGGAAGGCTATCGGGAGGAAATCCTGCGCTACGATCCCGAGGCCGACCGCTGGGAAGAGGCCGGCCGCCTCCCCTTCCCGCTGGGCTATTCCGGGGCGGTGGTCGGCGACGACCGCATCTACCTGGTCGGGGGGGTCAACGACGAGGGCCCGCTCGATGTGCTGACGGAGTACCTCCCGACCCTCGCGGCGGTGAACACGCAGCCTCTGCCCGGCATCTCCCTGGGGCGGGTCAACGCCACCCTCCTGTACGGCGACTACCTCTACGTCCTGGCCGGTTCGGACCCGTCCGCTCCGGCAACGCTCTGGCAGTACCATCTCCGCAGCAAAGGCTGGCAGGTCACCGAACCTGCCCCCTCCCCGCCCTATCCCGGAGCCGCCCTGGCCGGGATCGGGACGGAACTCTTCGTCGTCGGCGGGATGCAGGGGGAGGTTCCCTTGGCCCAGACCCTGGAATATCGGGCCATCTTCGTCGTCACCCCGATGCCCGCTCCACGGTAACTCCCGTCTTGCGGGTTCGGCCTTGGGCCAACGACCGGGAGAGGGCTGCCCGCCCCCCGCGTTCGAGGGGAAGAAGTAGCGGCACTTTATCCGCTCCTTCCACCGAATCGGCCGCAGCCGCCCCAAGTTGGCGTTCCCAGGGCCAATCCCGAAGGACGATTGTATCCCCCGGCGGCGCAGGGATCAGGATTCGCCGCGGGCCAGTTCTTCGTAGCGGTGAAAGGCCTGGGCGGCGCGAACGGTATCCCCGATGGACTGGTAAGCCCGACCCAGGAGGTAGTAGGTGCGGGCGTAGCGCGGCTGCAACTGGAGGGCCTGGCGGAAGGTGGCGATGGCTTCCTGGAGCCGGCCCATCTCCCGGAGGGCGACGCCCAGGCCGTTGTAGGCCTCGACATCCTGGGGATTCAGACGGATGGCTTCCTGGAAGGCGGCGACGGCGGCCGGCAGGTCGCCTTTGGCGGCCAGGGCCACACCCAGGTTGTAGGCGGCCGCCGCGTGTGCAGGGTTCTGCTTGAGGACCTCCTGTAGGTAGGTGACGGCCTGGTCGTACGCTTTCATCGCCGCGCAGGTCAGGCCCAGTTGGTAAAAGGCCTCGACATCGCCGGGGCGGAAGCGGAGGTATTCGGTAAAGGCCTCGCGGGCCTCCCGGAGTTGCCCGAGGTGGCGAAGGCTCAGCCCCAGGAGAAAACGGGCCCGGTGGTTTTCAGGGTTCCGTTCCACCGCCTGTTTCAGGGCGGCGGCGGCCTCGGAGTGGCGCTGCAGGTTGTGGCAGGTCTCCCCCAGCACATATTGGAATTGGGCATCATCGGGGCGCAACCGGGCGGCCTGGGCGAGGGAGGGCAAGGCGCGTTCCGGGTCGTTTTGGGCCAGGTAGGCCAGGCCCAGGTTGAAGTGGGCCTCGGCGTGGTCGGGCTGGAGTTCGATGACCCGCTGGTACAGTTCGATGGCGGCGAGCAAGCCCTGGGGCATGCGGCGGGCCCGGGCCTGGGCCACGACCATATTGGCCAGCCGGTAGGCCGCCTCGGCGTCGTCGGGGTGGGCACGGAGGTTGCGGCGCAGCGTCTCCACGGCGTTCTCCGGTTCCCCTTTTTCCTGGTAGAGGCGGCTGAGGGTATCATAGGCCGGCCGGAGGTCGGGGTCCAGGCGGATGGCCTCCTCCAGTTCGATGATGGCCATGTTGGGCTGCCCGCGGTCCCGGTAGACCAGGCCCAGGCAATAGTGGGCCTCGGCGTTGTCCGGCTCCAGTTCCAGCGCCCGGGTGAACTCGGCCTCGGCGTCGGCCAGGCGATTCTGGCTGCGGTAGGCCAGGCCCAGGTTGATGTGGGTCTCGGCCGTATCGGCGGGGATGGAGGTGGCTTCCTGAAACTCGGTGAGGGCCAGGTCGGCCCGCCCCTGGCGTTTGTAGATCAGTCCCAGTTCGTAGTGGGCTTCGGGGAAGGTGGGACGGAGGCGGACGGCTTCCTGGTAGGCATCGATGGCGTGGTCCAGGTCTCCCATCTGCCGGTAGAGCCGGCCCAGCCGCAGGTAGGTCTCGGGATTTTCCGGGTCCTGAGCGACGGCCTGCTGAAGTTCCTTCAGGGCCAGTTCCGGCATGCCGCGATCCTGGTACAGTTCGGCCAGGTCGCGGTGGACGTCGGGGTAGTGCGGGCGGATGGCCAGGGCCTGGCGGAGTTCGGCAAAGGCCTCGTCCAGTTGCTTCTGCTGGCGGTAGATCAGGCCGAGCAGGCGATGGGCTTCGGCCATCTGGGGGTCCAGCCGGCCGGCCGCCTGGAACTCGGCGATGGCCTCGGGAAGGTGGCCCTGCTCCCGGTAGACCAGTCCCAGGTTGTAATGGATCAGAGCGTTCTCCGGCTCCAGGCGCAGGGCCAGGCGAAGTTCCTCCAGGGCCTGGTCCAGGTCTCCCTGCCGCCAGTGCAGCAGGCCCAGGTTATGGTGGCAGGCGGCCGACTGGGGAAGCAGCCGGCAGGCCTCCTGGAAGGCCTTCCGGGCCTCTTCCCACTCCTCCTGCAGGAAATAGGCGTTGCCCAGGAAGAAATGGATCACGCCGAGGGCGGAGGCGTCCTGGGCATGCTCGTTGGCCTCCATCAGGGCGCGGATCAGGGCCGCTTTGAATTCGTTGATCGCCGCCTCGTAGCGGCGGCCGGCGTAGTGGGCCAGGCCGGCGGTGAAGGCGGCCAGAAGGGTGGCACCGACGGCCGCGCGGGGCAGGCGGGCGACGCGCTCCGGGCTCAGGCGGAAGGAGGGGATGCCCATCAGCCGGCCGTGTCCGGGGAGGGCCGGCGGCTCCAGGGCCTTCAGGAGGACAAAACAGGGCTGCAAGGAGGAGGGGGAGCCGGCCGGCACCCATCCCCAGAGGACGGCGTTCAGACGCTGGCGCTCGGCCGCTTCGCGGGCTTCTTCCATGCCGGCCACAAAGGGCATCCGCCAGACGGCGGCTCCGGTGCACCCCTTATCGGCCAGGTTGACCTCCAGTTGATGGTACACGACCTCGCTCACTTCCTCGGCCCCAACGGGTGGAGGCAGGAGGGGAAGCGGCTGGCCGTCCTCGCCGAGCGGCGTCTCCAGCGGCAGGCGAGAACGCGCCCAGGGCGGGCGGAAAGGGGGAGGGCGCAGGCGGCCGGCCGGCGCTTCCCCGGGAAAACGCTCCCAGCCCATCGTGGCTACCCCCAGGATAAAGTCCCCGGAAGGGGGCCGGGGGGTGGGCATGTTCATCAGCCCCCAGTTGACGATCAGGGCGATGGCGATGACGATCTTGATGCCGCGCACAATTGGGGAAGGTTCGACCTGCAGGACCAGAAGCAGGATGGCCAGCACGCCCAGAACGAGGATCAGGATACCCGCAGCGATGGCGATCCGTTGCCAGTTCCAGCGCCACACGATCACGGTTGACCTCGTTGACCGCCACCGGCCGTTGGATTGAGGGCACCAACTACAAGAGGGCGTCCTCAACGGCCCAAGCGCCCGCTATACACCCGGTCAGGCGGCTACATTGGGTTGTCCTCGAAGCCATTATATCATCCGGCAGCCGGGTTGTAAACTGCGACGCCGGGGAGGGTCTTGACAAATCGAAAACGGATGGTACAATCGCAAACGGCAGGAATCCTCCGCCGGGGTTCGAGCCCGGTCCAAAGAGGGCCTGAAGGAGCAAGAAACCCATGGAAATGCACAAGGCCCCGCAGGGGCGCATCGAGGTCTCACCGCAGGTCGTCGCGGCCATCGCCGAGGAGGCCGTCCTGCAGTGCTATGGCATCGTCGGGCTGGCCTCCCGTCGCCAGAGCGGCGTCTGGACCCAACTCCCCGAGGCAGGAAGCCGGGGCGGCGTGGTGGTACGCCTGGAGGGGGAGCAGGTGGTCCTGGACCTCTATGTGATCATCGAGTACGGAACGCGCATCTGCGAGGTGGCCCGCAACGTGATGTCCACGGTCAAATTTGCCGTCGAACAGACGCTGGGCATTCCCGTCGGCCAGGTCAACGTCAACGTGCAGGGAATTCACCTAAGCAACCCGCAGTCCTAGGGAACTCTGGAGGAAGGCTTTGGAAAAGTCGGACCTGACCGAGCAAGCCAAGCCGGGAATGACGCCCATACGGACCGGGCTATGCGATGGGCCGGAACTGCAGGCCGCCTTTCAGGGGGCCTCCCGGTGGCTTTCCTTGCATGCCGCCGAGGTGGATGCCCTGAACGTCTTTCCGGTGCCGGACGGCGATACCGGCACCAACATGGTGCTGACCATGGAATCGGCCCTGAAGGAGGCCGAAGGCAAACCCCTGCACGGAGCCGGGGAGGTTGCCGCCGCCTTCTCCCATGGTGCGCTGATGGGCGCGCGGGGCAACTCCGGGGTCATCCTTTCCCAGATCATCCGGGGAATGGCCCGGGTGTTGGAGGGTCGGGAGGCTTTCGACGGGAGCGTGCTGGCCGAGGCCCTCCAGGCGGCCACGCAGACGGCCTATCGGGCGGTGAGCAAGCCGGTGGAAGGGACGATTCTGACCGTGATTCGGGACTGTGCCGAAGCCGCCCTGCGGGCCGCCCGACGGGATCCCAGCCTCTTGTACGTGCTGAAAGAAGTCGTTGCCGAGGCCTGGGAATCGGTCCGGCGGACCCCGAGCCTGCTCCCTATCCTCCGCGAGGCCGGGGTGGTGGATGCCGGCGGCCAGGGGCTGGCCCTTTTCCTGGAAGGCCTGTACTACTACTTCAGCGGGGAACTGGAGGAACGCACCCGCGGGGTGCACGTCCCCTTCCCCGAGGAAGTGGCCTTTGTGGATGTACATGGGGAGGAAGAGTTCGGCTACTGCACGAACTTTGTTTTGCGGGGGGAAAACCTTGCGGTCGAAGAAATCCGTGAGCATATCTCCCGCCTGGGCCGCTCGGCCGTGGTGGCCGGCGACGAACACCTCGTCAAAGTCCATGTGCACACCGAATATCCCGGCACCATCCTGGACTATGCGGTGCGCCTCGGTTCGTTGCACCAGATCGAGATCACCAACATGGATGAGCAACGGGCCGGCCTCAAGCCCCGGCCCAAGCCGGCCCGGGAAATCCCGCCGCTTCCGGAAGTGCCGCCCCATCCCATCATGGTCATCGCCGTCTCCCCCGGCGAAGGGCTGAGCCGGGTCCTGCGCAGCGTGGGGGCCGCCGCCATCGTCCCCGGCGGCCAGACGATGAACCCGAGCACCGAGCAACTGTTCCAGGCCATCCAGGCCCTTCCCTGTAACCAGGTCATCGTCCTCCCCAACAACGCCAACGTGGTCCTGACGGCCCGGCAGGCCGCCGCCCTTTCGGGGAAGGAGGTGCGGGTTGTGCCGACGGAGACGGTTCCGCAGGGCATCGCCGCCCTGATGGCCTTTAACTACGAGGCCGACCTGGAGCGCAACGTCGCCGCCATGGAGCAGGCCGCCGCCGCCGTCCAGACGGCCGAGGTCACCTGGGCCATCCGGGACGCCGTGCTGAACGGCATCCAGGTCCGGGAGGGCCAGGTGATCGGCCTGCTCAACGGGGTGCTGGAGGTGGCCGGCGACGACGAGGGTCAGGTGATCGAGGAACTGGTGCGCCGCATGGGGGCCCAGGAATTGGAACTGGTCACCATCTACTACGGCGAGGAGGTGAGCGAGGGAGAGGCCGGCCGGATGGCCGAACGGATTCGCCGGATTTGCCCCAATCAGGAGGTGGAACTGGTCTACGGCGGCCAGCCGTACTACCGCTACATCCTCTCTGCCGAATAGCGGGGGTGAAGACGACAGGGCAAGAAAACCATGGCCAGAATCTGCATCGTCACCGATAGTGCCGCCGATATCCCGGCCCGTATTCGCCGCCAACTGGGCATCGTGGTGGTGCCCCAGAACATCTACTTCGGTCCGGAACGCTACCGAGACGGCATCGATATGGATGCGGGCCAGTTCTACGCCCGCCTCCAACAGGGCGATTGGCCCCGAATCGCCCCACCCAGCCCGGAGATCTTTGAAAAACTGTACCGCCGGCTGAGCGGGCAATACGATGCCATCATTTCCCTTCACGTCTCTAGCCTCCTGAGCGATACCTACCTGGCGGCTTCCCAGGCCCGCGTCTCCCTGCCGCCCTCCACCTGCCGCGTAGAGGCCATAGACACCTTCTCCGTCTCCATGGCCCTGGGATTTATTGCCATCGAGACGGCCCGCAC
The DNA here is from genome assembly GCA_049970175.1 of Chloroflexia bacterium. GTDB lineage: Bacteria > Chloroflexota > Chloroflexia > DTKN01 > DTKN01 > JASFBA01. The sequence goes on along the minus strand of JBMFNL010000023.1, from coordinate 2,214 downwards.
CGTCCGGGCCGGCTTCGGGGTGGAAGAGGCCATTGACCGGGCGCACTGGATGATTCGCCACAGCCATCTGCTCCTCTTCTGCGATGACCTGTCCTACCTCAAACACTCCGGCCTGCTCCCGCTGGCCCAGGTGCAGCAACTGGCCCGCACCAAACCGCTCCTGGTATTGAACGAGGGCACCTTCCTCGTCTACGAACGGCCGCATACCCGCCTGCGCGCCCTAGACGGGCTCTATAGTTTCGTCGAGGACTTTCCCCAGATGCGGGCGGTGTCCGTGCTCTACAGCACCACCCCGGAGGATGTGGAAGGCCTCCTGGAACGGATCGACCTGATCTATCCCCGACGCAAGGTCATCACCACCCGCTACGGCCCCTTCCTGGGGAGCCTGATCGGCCCCGGCGGGATGGCCGTGGCGGTGTATGAGGAGGATTAGCGTGCCCGGGGTCCGCCGCGTTTGGGTCATCACCGATAGCACGGCCGACCTTCCTCCCGAATGGGTCGCCCGTTGGGGCATCGTGGTCGTTCCCCTTTACGTCCACTTTGGGGAGGAGACCTTCCGGAACGGGGTGGACCTCTCCGCCGAGGACTTTTATGCTCGCCTGCGCGGTGGAGAATTCCCCACCACTTCGCAGCCCTCGATAGGGGCCTTCCGCCGGGTCTATGAGCAGGCCGTGGCCGGGGGCGGGGAGGCCGTTTCCATCCACCTTTCGGCGAAACTGAGCGGGACCTGTGAGGCGGCCATGCTGGCCGCCGACCAGGTGGACGGCCGGGTGGCGGTGGTGGATTCGGAGCAGTTCTCGATGGGGCTGGGATGGCTGGTATTGGCCGCCGCCGAGGCGGCCCGGGCCGGATGTTCCCTGGACGAGATCGTGGCCCGGGTGGAGGAAATGAAAAAGCGGACCCACGTCCTGGCGCTGGTGGAGAGCCTGGAGCACCTGCGGCGCGGCGGGCGCATCGGCCGGGCGCAACTGGCCCTGGGCGCCCTCCTGGACATTCGGCCCATCGTGGGGTTGCAGGACGGGATGACCATCCTGGTCGAGCGCGTGCGCACCCGCCGAGCCGGGATGCGCCGCCTCGTGGAACTCGTTGCCGAGGCCGGCCCGCTGGAACGGCTGGCCGCCCTGCACGCGGGCGATCCCGAGGCCGGCCGGCAACTGGCCGACGACCTCGCGCCCGTCTTCCCCCGCCGGGACATCCCCCTCCTGATCGGCGGCCAGGTGACGGGAGCGCACCTGGGTCCCGGCGCTGTGGGCGTGGCCTATGTCACGGCCCGCCCCGGCGGGTCCGGTTAGACGAGGCCCCACCGTGGCCACGGAAGCACTCCACCGGGAAGCCCTGGGGCTCATTCCCTGGGTGGCCTCTTCCTGGTTCCTAACCCTGGCCGTAGGCGTGCTGCTCTGGCTGCTGCCGAACTGCGGCCGCCCGGCCCGTTCGCTATGGCGCTTCCTGAGCGAAGAGAGGGGGCCGGTTTCCCCAGGCGAACTCGTCCTGGCGCTTTATGCCCTGGCCCTGCCCTACGGGGCGCTCCTTTCCGGCTTCCTGGATGCCGGGGCCATGGGACTGGAAGTGCCCTCCTGGCCGGCCGTGGGATGGGGGGCGCTCTGGGGCGTGGGGCTTTGCTTCCTGGCGCTGGTCGTTTGGCGGTCCTACCTGCGCCTGGGCCATCCCCCGGCCGGGTTGCTCCGAAGGTCCCGTCGCCTGGCCGCATCCCCGGCCGGCCGCCCCCTTTTCCTGCTCTGGGCCGCCGCCGAGGAGATGCACTGGGCCTTTTACCGCACCCTCCCGGCCCTCATCTGGGGGAGGGAGAGCGGCCTCTGGCTCGGCGTGCTTCTACTCCTGGCGGAGCGTTACAGCCTCCCCCAGACCCTGGCCCGCCTGCGCCGGCCCGGCGGGGTGGAGGAAGAGGCCTGGTGGCTGAGCCAAGTGCTGGTGATGACGGCAGCCTTTGTTTCCCTGAACAACCTCTGGCTCTGCATCGTCCTCCACGCCCTCCTGGAAGGGGCCGTGGCCTGGCGGCTCTCGTGTCACCCGGCCGAGGAGGCCCCGGCTTCTTCCCCGGAGCGTATCGCGCCGGCGCCGGTCGCCCTCTCGGCCGCTACCGCCCTCCTCCTCCTGGCCCTCTGCACCTGGGGAGCGGCCCATCCCTACCTCCGGCCGGCCGCCGACCAGCCGGCGACCCGCCCGATTCCCACACCCACGCCCACCGCCACCCCC
>JBMFNL010000022.1:0-46647 GCA_049970175.1 Chloroflexia bacterium | reverse complement strand
AACGGGATAGTTTGAAGCCGGCGGTAGCGCTTTTCTGCGGGGGGCTCCGGGGGGCGTGCAACGCCCCCCGGCGGGGGTGTCGGGGGCAGCGCCCCCGACAAAAGGGCCGGCCGGCGCTCGGGGCGACGGGGGTGTAGTGCAAGCCCGGCCCGCCGGCCGAAAACGGGGACGGCCCGGCCCCCCACAAGAAGGCCGGGCCCCCGCAAGAAAGCCCGGCCCGCCGGCCAAAAGCGGAATGCCCCGACGGGGCGCGGGGGTGTCGGGGGCAGAGCCCCCGACAAAAGGGCCGGGAAGGCGCACGACACGGATTATGAAAAGATCAGGCTCGTCATTTGACAAAAGGGGAACGGTTCGATATAATGGAAACAACTAAAAACCGAACGACGAGGAACAGGAGGAGTAGGCGGCGCACGGCCGCCAGAGAGGGAGGGCCGGCGGGTGTAAGCCCTCCTCGGACCGGGCCGCTGAAGGTCGCCTGGGAGTCGGCAGGTCGAACGCATCGCCTCGGAGATGCCAGTAGGCCTGTCCGGGTGGGTCCGTTAGCACCCCGGAAGTGCAGCGCCGTTCCTTCGGCGCTGAAGCAAGGTGGTACCGCGGGAATGCCCTCTCGTCCTTGCGACGAGGGGGTTTTTGTTAGGAGGCCAGAGATGCATCCTTCAGCCCGGAAGGTGGCCGAGACGTTGCGGGCACTCGGCGTCGAGACGGAGGTGGTCGAGTTTCCCCAGGGCACGCGCACGGCCCAGGATGCGGCGGCGGCCATCGGCACGACGGTGGGGCAGATCGTCAAGTCGCTCCTCTTCCTGGCCGATGGAAAGCCCGTGCTGGCGCTGGTCTCCGGGAGTAACCGCCTGGACGTGCGAAAACTGGGCCGCTTGCTGGGGGCCGAGCATGTGCAGCGGGCCGATGCCGACACCGTACGGGCCATCACCGGCTACGCCATCGGCGGCGTGCCGCCGGTGGGCCACGGCCGGCCGTTGCCCGTCTTCCTGGACCAGGACCTCCTCCAGTACGACGTGGTCTATGCCGCCGCCGGGACACCGCAGGCCGTCTTTGCTATCGCCCCATCCCGCCTGCAGGAAGTCGCCGGCGCTCAGGTGGCCGATCTGGCAGAACAGTAGGACAACTCCACAGGAGTTGTCCTACCGAGGAGCAACCGATGGAATTCGGCATTGCCCGGTGGATCAAAGCGGGGAATCTGGTCAGCGGGGACGCCTACTTGGTGTGGGAGGACGGCCCGCGGGCGCTGGTGGCGCTGGCCGACGGGTTGGGCAGCGGGGAAAAGGCCGGCCGCTCCGCCCAACTGGCCGTCCAGGGGGCCGCCGAGAACGCCGAAGCCGCACTGGACCACATCCTGGCCTACTGCCACTATATCATCCTGGCGGCCGGCGGCGTGGGGGCGATGATGTCCCTCCTGCGCCTGGACGATGCCGCCCATACGCTGGAATTCGCCGGCGTGGGCAACATCCGTTTCCTGGCGCACAGCCGTCAGGTGATTCAGCCGATCACCCGCTACGGCTACCTGGGGGTGCGCTTGCCTACCCTGAGTGTGTTCCGCTTCCCCTATGACCCGGGCGACCTCTTTATCCTGCACACCGACGGCATCTCCAGCCGTTTCCATCTGGCGAACCATCGGGCCGACCTGGCCGAAGGACCCCAGACCTTTGCCGAGCGCATCCTGAAGGAGTACGGGAAAAGCCACGACGATGCCACGGTGATCGTGATCAGGACGTGAATGACCGTTGACCGGAGAGGAGGACGAAGATGGCACAGCAAAGCGAGATGGCCAGGGCTTACGATCACCGTCCGGTGGAGGAGCGTATCTACCGTTTCTGGGAAGAAGGCGGCTACTTCCGCCCCCGGATGGTCCCGGGACGTGCTCCCTTTGTCATCACCATGCCGCCGCCCAACGTGACCGGCGCGCTGCACCTGGGACACGCCATGACCGCCACCATCGAGGATATCCTGACCCGCTGGCACCGGATGCGGGGCGAGCCGACGCTTTGGCTGCCCGGCGAGGACCACGCCGGCATCGCCACGCAAAACGTGGTGGAGCGCGAACTGGCCGGCGAGGGCCTGACCCGCCACGACCTGGGCCGCGAACGCTTCCTGGAGCGGGTCTGGGAATGGGTACGCATCTACCGGGCCCGCATCACCAACCAGCACCGCCGCCTGGGCGTCTCCTGTGACTGGGAGCGGGAACGTTTCACCCTGGACGAGGGCCTCTCCTACGCCGTGCGCACCGCCTTTGTGCACCTCTTCCAGAAGGGGCTGATCTACCGGGGCACCCGGCTGGTGAACTGGTGTCCCCGCTGTCTCACCGCCCTCTCCGACCTGGAGGTGGAGCACGAGGAGGAGGCCGGCCACCTCTGGTACATCCGCTACCCCCTCCTGGACGAAACGTTCACCGGCCCCGGCCCCTGGGGCAGCGGGCGCTGGGCCGAGGGGGCCCGGGAGTTTATCACCGTGGCCACGACCCGGCCGGAGACGCTCCTGGGCGATACCGCCGTGGCCGTGCATCCCGGGGACGGGCGTTATGCAACCCTGCTCGGCCGGAAGGCGGTGCTTCCCGGGGTGAACCGGGTGATCCCCATCATCGCCGATGAGGCCGTGGACCCGGCCTTTGGCACCGGCGCGGTCAAGGTGACCCCGGCCCACGACCCCGTGGACGACGAGATCGGCCGGCGCCACGGCCTCCCGGCCGTGAACATCCTGGAACCCGACGCCCGCATGAACGAGGAGGCCGGCCCCTACGTCGGCCTGGACCGCTACGAGTGCCGCCGGCGCATCGTGGAGGACCTGGAACGGGAGGGCCTCCTCCTCAGGGTCGAGGAGTACCGACATGCCCTGGGCCACTGCCAGCGCTGCCATACCGTGGTGGAGCCGCGCATCTCCACCCAGTGGTTCGTGCGTATCCGCCCCCTGGCCGAGGCGGCCATCGCCGCCGTGCGCGATGGGCGCATCCGCATCATCCCGGAGCGCTTCAACAAAATCTACTTCGACTGGCTGGAGAACATCCGCGACTGGTGTATCTCGCGCCAGTTGTGGTGGGGCCACCGTATCCCGGTCTGGTACTGCGACGACTGCGGCGGCCAGACCAGCACGCTCCAGGACCCGACGGCCTGCGCCCACTGCGGAAGCCCCCGCATCCACCAGGACGAGGATGTACTGGATACCTGGTTCTCCTCCGGCCTGTGGCCTTTCTCCACCCTGGGCTGGCCGGAGGATACGGAGGACTATCGCCTCTTTTACCCGACCACGGTGCGCGAGACCGGCTACGACATCCTCTTCTTCTGGGTGGCCCGCGAGATCATGCTGGGCCTGGAGATGACCGGCCAGGTCCCCTACCGTATCGTCTACCTGCACGGCCTCATCCGCAACGAGCACGGGCAAAAGATCAGCAAGTCTATGCCCGACGCCGAGCGTTACGACCCCCTCCTCATTATCGAAGAGTACGGGGCCGATGCCCTGCGTTTTACCATGGCCACCTCCTCCACCCCGGGGAACGATATGAATTTGGATCCCCGGCGCATCGAGGGAGCGCGCAACTTTGCCAACAAAATCTGGAACGCGACGCGCTTTGTGGTGGGCAACCTCCAGGGGACCGCAGGCCCGGCGGCGGAGCCGGACCTGCCGGAGCGCTGGATCCGCTCCCGCTACCATCGCCTGGTGGCCGAGGTGAACGCCCTGATGGAGGCTTTCCAGTTCGGGGAGGCCGGCCGGCGCATCTACGATTTTCTGTGGGGCGAGTTCTGCGACTGGTACGTGGAGGTGAGCAAGTTGCGCCTCTACGGGAAGGACGAGGCCCGCGCCGAGACGGCCCGCCGGATCCTCCTGGAGGTGCTGGAAGGTTCGCTGCGCCTGCTGCACCCCTTTATGCCCTTTGTCACCGAGGAGTTGTGGCAGCACCTCACCGGCACCCCCTATGCCCGGGGAAACGACTACGGACCGGCCCTGATCGTCGCCCCCTACCCGGAGGCGGACATCTCCGCCCTGGATGAAGCGGCCGAAGGCGACTTTGCCCTGGTGATGGAGGTGGTGCGGGCCATCCGCAACACCCGGGCCGAGCGCAAGGTGGAGCCGGGACGGCGGATCGAGGCCCTGATCGCCGGCGGCCGGCATGCCGAGATGCTGCGTTCCCAGGCCGAGGTCATTTCCCACCTGGCCCATGTGGACCCGGAGCGCCTGCGGGTGGTCGAGCATCCGGCCGAGCGGCCGCGGCAGGCCGTGGCCCTGGTGGTGGGGGAAGTGGAGGTCTTTCTCCCCCTGGCCGGGATGGTGGACCTCGCCGCCGAGCGGGCCCGGCTTCAGGAGGCCCTGGCCGAGGCGGAGAGGGAACGGGCCCGGGCGGCGACCAAACTGGGAAACGCCGACTTTGTGCAAAAGGCCCCGCCCGAGGTGGTGGAGAAGGAGCGCCGGCGGCTGGCCCTGGCGGAGGAGGAGCGCTCCCGCCTGCTGGCCCGGCTGGAGGAACTGGAGTTGGAATAGGGCCGGCGGAAATCGCCCCAGAAAGGAGGCCGGATGGCTCGCCGTCTTTTGTCCCTTCTGCTCCTCCTGATCTGGCTGTTGCCGGCCGGAGATGCCTCCCGCTCCCCGGCTTCGCCTGCGGCGAGGATCGCGGCGGCGGAAAGCCGGAACGAAATCCGCGCCTTCTGGGTGGACGCCTGGTCCAACGGCTTCAAGACGCCGCAGCAGATCGCCCAACTCATCGCCGACGCCCACACGGCCAACGTCAACACCCTCATCGTCCAGGTGCGCCGGCGCGGCGACAGTTACTACAACGAAAGCCTGGAGCCCCGGGCCGCCGACAGCGCCCTGGCCCCCTACCCGTTCGACCCCCTGGCCGAACTCCTGGAGGCCGCCCATTCGGCCTCCCCGCCCCTCCAGGTCTATGCCTGGGTGGTGGCCTTTCCGGTGTGGACCCCCACCTACACCACCACCGACCCCACCCGGCATGTCTACTTTCGCCACGGCTACGGCCGGCCCTGGGACGACCCCGATAACTGGCTCACCTACCGCTACAACGGGGGCAACCCGGTGGCCGACTACCAACTGGACCCCGGCCACCCGGCCGCCGCCCGCTACACCGTGGACGTCTGCCTCTACCTGCTCCGACATTACGACCTGGACGGGCTGTTTCTCGACTATGTCCGCTACTACGGCCAGGATTACGGCTACAACAAGGTCAGCATAGACCGCTTCCATGCCGCCTACGGCGGGGCCGGCCTGCCGGCCCCGACCGACCCCAACTGGATGGCCTGGCGGCGGGAGCAGGTCTCCGGGGTGGTTCGCCGCCTCTACCTGGAGGCGCTGGCGGTGAAGCCGGACCTGGTCCTCGGTGCCGCCACCATCGCCTGGGGCGACGGCCCCGACCAGGCCGGCGGCTGGGAAAATACCAGCGCCTACAGGGGCGTCTTCCAGGACTGGCGGGCCTGGCTGGAGGAGGGCCTCCTGGACATCGCCATGCCCATGAACTATGACCGGGAGCACCAGCCGCCCCAGGGCCAATACTTTCGCCACTGGGTGGAATGGGAAAAGGATCACCAGTACAGACGGGGGGTGGCCGTGGCCCAGGGGGCCTGGATCAACTACATTACCGGCACGCTCACCCAGACGTATGTGGTGCAGGCCCCCTCCCAGGCCGGCTATGAGGCTCTGGGAATCGGTTTCTACTCCTACGCCAACACCAACGCCGGCGGCCGGCCCAACGCCGAGTTCTACCAGGCCCTCTCCCAGCCCGGCCCCTACGGCAACCCGCCCTTCCCTACCTGGGTGGAGCCGCCTACCCTGACCTGGAAAACGGCCCCCACCCTCGGCCACCTCATGGGCTGGGCCGTCGGGCCGGCCGGCCCTCTGGACCGGGCCGTCGTGACCCTGCAGAGTTCGGTGACCGACACCCGAACCCTGCTCACCGACGGGAGCGGCTTCTTCGGGGCGGTGGACCTGCCCCCGGGGGCCTATACCGTCACCCTGCCGGCGCCGGCCGTATCCCCCCTCTACGCCCGGGTGCTTCCGGGCCGTGTGGCCCTGGCCACCATCGCCCCGCCGGCCGTGGAGCCGGGCATCCGCGCCCTCCTGGTGGACGCCACCCACGACGGCTTCAAGAACCCCGACCAGGTGGACGTCCTCCTGGCCGATGCCCGCGCTTCCCACGTCAACACCCTGGTCGTTCAGGTGCGGCGCTACGGCCAAGTGTACTGCGATAGCCCCCTGGAGCCCCGCGCCGACGACCCGGAACTGGCCCCCGGCTTCGACCCCCTGGCCTACCTCCTGGAAAAAGCCCACGCCGGCGACCCGCCGCTGGAAGTCTATGCCTGGGTGCCGCTCCTCCCGGTATGGAATCAGGACGCTCCCCCCTCCTCGCCCGACCATGTCTATAACCGCCATCCCGAATGGCTGAGCCAGGATGAGGGCGGCCGCCTGCGCTCCTATGGGGAAACTTTCCTGGACCCCGGGCACCCCGGCGTCCTGACCTATACGGTATCCCTGCTCCTGGACCTCGTCCGCCGCTACCCGCTGGACGGGCTCCTCCTGGACGGCCTGTACTACCCCTATGAGGGCAGCAGCATCGGCTACCCCGTCTGGGGCTACAATCCCACCTCGGTGCAGCGTTTCCGGGCCCGCTACGGCGGAAGCGGTAACCCCGCTCCCGACGACCCGCTCTGGACGGCCTGGCGCCGGGAGGAACTCACCGCCCTGCTGCGCCAGATTTACCTGCGTTGCACCGAGGCACGGCCCCGGCTCCGCCTGGCCGTGGCGGCCGTGGCCTGGGGCGAAAGTCCGGATTATGCCGGTGGCTGGGAAAACTCCAGCGCCTACGGCCGGCTCCTGCAGGACTGGCGGGCCTGGACGGAGGAGGGGCTGGTGGATTTCATCGCCCCGATGAACTATGACCGGGAGTACCGGGCCGACCAGCGTTCCTGGTACGACCACTGGCTGGGGTGGGAGGCCGGCCATACCTACCGCCGGAGCCTCCTCGTGCTCCAGGCGGCCTATCTCAACTACCCGGAGCATACCCTGGCCCAACTCGACCGCGTCCCGGGCCACGCCCTGGGACTGGCGGCCTACATCCCCTCCAACCTCTATGCCGATCCGGAAGGCAACAGCCGATACCTCCAGCCGCCCCGTCAGCCCTGGTACTACTCCCCCGAGGCCGAATGGTGGCTCTGGCGTTCCCTGGCCCTCCCCTACGGCTACACCGACCCGGCCACCGGCCTCTTCACGGCCACTTTACCGCTCTTCCCCGCTCCTGTCCCTACGCCGACGCTGGCGTGGAAGGATGCCCCCACCCGGGGGCATGCCGTCGGGCTGGCCCTGGGGCCGGGCCTCCTCCCGATGACGCTGCCCACCACGATCACCCTGAGCGGGCCGGAGGTGCGGACGCTGCGGAGCGACGGGAGCGGTTTCTTCGGAGCGGTGGACCTGCTGCCGGGAGACTATACGGCCGAGGTGGCGGGGGCGCATCCCCGGCTACGCCGGCTTGTGGGGAGGGTGGCGGCCGGCCAGGTGACCTGGCTTCGGCCGGATACGGAGGATTGGCCCTTCCATTTCTACCTGCCGCTGCTCTGGAAAGAATGAGCCGACCGGCCTCCTGTAGCGGACAGGAGTTCCCGAAGCCGGAGGCCTCCCTCCGCATAGGCCTCCTCCTGGAGGTGGGGGCATTCCTCCACCTCGTGCTGCCCCAGGAGCAGGCCGAAGGCAAAGGCCATGCAGGTGGCCTCTCCACAGGCCCGACAGTTCAGCCGGGGAAGCAGGGCATACACATCCAGCGGGCCCAGGAGAAGTTGCCGCTCCATCCGAGGGGTCAATTCGCCCCGTCTCCGCCAGAGATCGTTGCAGAGCGCCTGAAACCAGATCAGTTGCTCCAGGGCGTCCTGTTCCCCATCCACTTTGGCAAAGATGGCCAGCCGGGGGTAGAAGGTGAACAGACGCGTCCCCCGCCGGATGGTTAGCGTCTGTCCCTCCGGGTTGTAAAGCACCCCCCGCAACACGGCATTCACGTAGGGAAAAACGGGGGAAATATCATCGCTCAGCCGGGCGATGACCCGATTCTTGGTGGGGTCGGCGATGCAGTCCAGGACATGGGTGATGGTGAAGGAGTGCCACAGGATCTCCTCTCCGGAGGCATCTCCAGGCCGGTTTTCCTCGCTCATCGGGGCTCTTGGGGAGAGGTCCGCTTCTGCTCATACTCGGCCATGGCCGCATCGGCCAGCCAGGTGCTCACTTCCTCCAGGGAGGGGATGCGCCCGCCGCAGACGAGTTTCTCGTTGATCACCAGGCCGGGGGTAAATAAAAGCCCGTAACGCCGGTACTCGGCCGGCTCCCGGACCTTGATCAGGGTCGCCTCCATGCCCATCATCATCACCGCCCGCCGAACGACTTCCGCCAGGTGGTCACAGGCCTCGCAACCGGGCCCCAGAACCTTGATCACCATAGGCCTGCTCCTTCAACCTTCAACTTTCTTCGACAACGCCGATCTCCGGAACCATCTCCACCGGGCAGCGGATGGAGGCGGCGACCAGGCTGTACTTTTTCGCCGCCTCCAGCGCCCGGCGGACTCGCGCCTCCGGCGTCCCCCGAACGACGATCCTCGGGTGCAGGACGACGCGCTCGAATTCCTCCGTGCCGTCCAGGTGGACCTTTTTATAGCCCTCGGCCAGGCATTCGTAGGAGAGGAGGTGGACTTTCAGCCGCTCGCAGGACCAGATGAACATCATATGGATGCAGGTGTTCACGGCGGCGACGAAGGCCTCCTCCGGGGTGAGGGTGCCGGCCTCCCCATAGGCATCCGGCGGGGCCGTAAAATCCATTTCCGGGCCGTTGCCCAGTTGGATGTGGCCTCGCCGGCCGCCCAGCCAGCGGACTAGGGTCGTGTAAACGGCAGCCATTCGCGTCGGTCCCCTTTCTCCCGGGAGCGGACGTAGAAACGATAGGCCTGGCGCAGGGCCCAGCCATAGTCCTTCTCCGCGCCGCGGGCGATATAGTTGTAGATGCGGGCCTGTTCCACCAGTTCGTCCTCCAGCGCCTCGTCGTCCCGCCGGCCGGCCTCGTAGAGCCGTTCAAAGAGTTCCTCGATGCCGATCATCCCGACGGGGTGGCCCCGAATCTTGACGTAAACGATTCTGGGGGGTGCCCCGGCGCAACAGGCCCGTCGCTGCTGTGTGCTCATCGGGTTTCTCCTTGCCTCGCCCTCACACCTTGAGCCGGCCCTCCCAGAAGTCCCGGTAGGCCACCCCCAGAATCTCGGCCAGTTCGCCCTCGTCCTGGGGAGAGACGGCGTTGTAGAGGCGCGTCTGGGCCAGGAGTTCGGAGGTCACCTCGGGGGAGGGGGCCCGCCCCTGCTCACGGAAGAGGGAGAAGATGGCCGGCACGGCCAGGAGTTCCCAGGTTCGCCCGTTCACGTTCAGCCGGAGCACCGGAATGCCCGAACCGCAGGAGCAGGTAGCCACCTCCCCCACGGCGGCCGGCGCTTCCTGCGGGGCCCCCCGCCCTTCTTTCCCCAGGATGCGGTCCACCTGTCGGGCGATGATCTCGGCCACCTCCCAGGCCGCTTCCAGGCCCTCCTCATCCAGTTCCCTCCTCCAGGAATCCTTCACCGCAATCCCCAGGCCGGCCAGGAGTGGCTCCAGGTGGATGGCCCGGGCGACCGGGCCGCTGTAGTGGGCCGTGGCGCGGGCGGCACAGCCCACTCTACAGGCATCTATGGCGATCGTCGGGTAGAAGCGGGCAAAGGCGCGTTCGCTCTGTTCGCCGGCCAGGAAAAGGGGCAGGCAGAGCGTTACCGTGTCCTCCGGGCGCAACCGTTCCAGCACCAGCCGGGCGGCCACCCGGCTCAGGGTGCCCAGCGGATGGTCCTCGCCGCTGCAGGCGATGAGGCCGACCTTGTTTCGAGGGAGGTCAGGCATCGCCGTCCTCCTCGGGAGCGTGAACCAGCCGGTCCACCTGGACGGCGATCTCCTCGGCCAGGCGGCCGGCCAGTGCCTCTCCCCCCGGCCCCAGGTCCAGCACCGAGGCCGGCCGGAGATCGCGGTGGCGGCGGAAGGCCTCGGCGGCGCAGAAAGAGGCGGCCGGCCGGCCTCCGGCCTGCTCCACGTTGACGCGGGCACAGCCCTTGGTGCAGCCGTCCACGGTGATGACCGGATGGCGGCGCACCTCCTCCTGGGCCTGGGGGTCTCCCAGGGTGAGCCGGGCCAGGCAGAGCGTCCCGGTCTCCTGGGGGCGCAGTTCCTCCAGCACCCGGAAGGCAGCCTCCCGGCTCACCGAGCCGAGCACTTTGCCGATGCCGCTACAGGGGATGATCAAAACTCGCCTGGGCATCCCTCACCTCTCGGCTACCTTGGCCGGAAGAAGTTCCCGGTAGGCCTCGGCCGTGAGCAGCCGGTCCACCTCCGCCGGATCGTCCGGGCGGAGTTCCACCAGCCAGCCGGCGCCGTAGGGTTCCTGGTTGACCCGCTCGGGAGACTCCTCCAGGGCCTCGTTCCGGGCCAGGACCGTCCCGGACAGGGGGCAGGGAAGGGTAACGGTGGCCTTGATCGTCTCCAGGGTGCCCAACCTCTCGCCGGCCGCCAGGTGGGTGCCCACCTCCACCAGTTCGACGAAGGCGGCATCGCCGGCCTTTTGCTGCAAAAAATCGGTGACGCCGACGACGGCCCGTTCCCCTTCCAGGCGCACCCAGAGGTCATCGCGGCTGTAGCGCAGCATCCGGGGCACGCGGAAGGTGAATTTATCGTAGGTATAGAGCAGGTCTTCCATCGGGGTAACCTCCACCGGCCTCAGGCGACCTCGGGCAGGGCTTCCGGAGGTGGGCCGTCGGTCGCGGCGAAGCCGTAGGCGGCCTCCGGGGGCAGATGCTGCGGGTCAAAGTGGGCGAGGACGGCCTCCTTGAGCCGGCCCAGGGCCACGGAGACGACGGAGTAGAAGACGCGCTGGGCCTGGCGGCGGGGACGGACCAGGCCGGCCCGGCTCAGCACGCGCAGATGGTGCGAGACCAGGGGCTGGGCGATGCCGACCTCGGCCAGAATCTCGCAGACGCACATCTCACGGCGCATCAGCAGATACAGGATGTGCAGCCGGCGCGGCTCGGCCAGAACCTGAAGGGTTCGGGCCAGTTGGTCCAACTCCTGCCGTACTTCGTCCGGTAAACCCGGGCTCGCGTTCATCCTGTCCCTCCTGCCGGCCGGCGACCCCGGCGGGCCTGCGCCCGGCCCGGCATGTATGTATTTGAGTTGATATTATATCCCTCTTCCTCCGATCTGTCACATGTCGGCCGCCCTCACCTCTCACCCCCAACCCCAGGGGGAGTGGTGTGAGGGGAAAGGCCGCTTCCCGAAAAACCTGGGACACACCTCGCTGCCCGTCATCGGGACGGTTTTTTGCCCAGGGCGTAGAAGGTCGGCACGAAGAGGATTCGTCGGCCGGCCTGCAGGGCCTCCCGATCGGCCTCCTCCAGCCGGTCGAGTTCTTCCGGGGGGAGATAGGCCAGGAGGTCCCGCCGGCGCACGGCCCATTCGGCGGCGAAGGCGTCATCGGGGGCGGAAGGGAGTTCCCACCGTCCGGCCATCACCCCCACCGTCGTCCGTAGGCCGGCGGCGACGAAGAGTTCGCCCAGCCGCCGGCCCATCCGGGGATCGGCCCCCTGGAGGCGCAGCGCCTCGGCCTGCAACTGCCCCAGGAGGACCAGTTCCGGCGGGTGGTCGATGCGTCCTCCATAGTCCGGCTCGGCGCAGGCCAGCACGAACCCGCCGGCCCGCACCACCCGGGCCATCTCCGATACGGCGCGGGCCGGCTCCTTCAGCCACAGGAGCAGGTAGTGGCAGAGCACCAGATCGAAAGCACCGTCGCCAAAGGGCAAAGCCCGGGCATCTCCCTGCACCAGAGCCACCTGCGGCGCATGCCGCCGGGCCGCCTCCAGCATCCCGCCGTCCACGTCCAGCCCGACCACGCCGGCCGAACACAGCCGGGCCACTTCCGCGGCAATGACCCCCGTGCCGCAGCCGACCTCCAGGACCCGCCGGGCCTCCCCCAGGCCGGCCTGGCGGTAAAGCCACAGGCGGGTGGGGCGGGTCCATTCGGCCTGCCGGAGAAACCAGTGGTGCCATTCCTCAGGAGTAAAAGTTTTTCGGTTCAGCGCGTCAACCATACCCGGTCCACCTTCACCCCCAGGGGGCGGTTGTCGTCCAGGTGGGGGTCGTACCGGTGGGGGCGAAAGGTCGGGGCGCGGAGCACGAGGTCCACGGTCCGGCCGGCTCCGTCCGGCCCCAGCGGCACGCTGTAGGTGTGCCAGCCGTTTTCCACCGGGAAGCGGGCCAGGAGGCGCTTCCCCTGCCACAATTCCACCTCGGGAAGCGGCAGCGCCTCCGGCCGGCCGGCGTCCATCCGCAGGTACAGACATGGGGGGGCGTCACCGGACGGCACGGCCAGGCGAAAGAGGACCTCCGCATCGCTCCAGCGGTAGGTCACCTCGCCCTCGCGCTCCGGCAGGTGCCAGCCCAGGACAAAGCCCAGTTCCAGCCCGCTGCCCAGGTCCAGGCTGGAGGAGGGCGGGGAAGCAAAGTGCTCCCAGGACCAGCGCTGGAGGTCTTCCAGAGAGGTGGGTTCCCAGGCCAGTTCGCGGGCGGCCTCCTCCGCCCGCCCCTGGGCACGCAGGAGGTCGCCCAGGAGGAGATGGGGATGGGGATGGCCGGAGCGGTAGGCGATGGCCTGGCGCAGGGCGGCTTCGGCTTCCTCCACCTGCCCTTCAACCCGCAGGGCACGGGCCAGGAGCACCCGCGCCTCGGCCGACTCCAGATACACCTCCAGGGCGAAGCGGGCCGCTCCCTTGGCCCCGGCCGGGTCTCCCCGGCCCAGGGCGACTTCTCCCAGGATCAGGGCCGCTCGCTTGATGGCGATTCGGGCGCTCAGAAGCGGGTAGTTGCTATGGGAAAGGAGGAGGCCGCCCAGGGCCAGGAGCGCCAGGCCGGCCGCCGCCATCCGCCACCGGCGGGCGTGCCAAAGGGCCCAGGCCTGTCGGGGATGTGCCAGCACCGCGGCGGCGTAGGGAAGGAGGGTGACGAGGAAGGGCAGACGGTAGCGCAGTTCCACGTGGTAGAGGGCGGCCGTAGCCAGAAGATAGGCCAACCAGAGGAGGTCCACCGCCCGCGGATGACCCAGGAAAAGTCCCACCAGCCCGGCCGCCAGAAGCAGAAGGTACAGCCCATCGCCCAGGAGAACGCGCGCCCACACCTCTCCGGGCGGATACCAGATGGCCGGCCGGGCCAGAAAGTCGTCAAAGTACTCGAGGGAGAAAAATTTCTGTATTTCCCTCCAGGCCTTTTCCAGGAACCAGGCCGGGTGAGCCAGGAGGGACTCCATCCCCCGATGTAGGGCCAGGGCCTGGCGCTCCCCTTCCGGGTATTTGAGGAGTTCGGCCTTGACCCGGTCGCGGCCCAGTTCGGGGTCGTTATCCAGCCAGAGGTTGGTGGGGCCGGTGGTATCCACCAGAATCGGGGCCTGGTGCACCACGACGTTCCGTGCCGTCCAGGGGCCGATGACCAGGGCAGCACCGGCCAGGACGAGCAGGGCGGAACGAATGCGGGCCGGCTTTTTCCCTGGGGAAAAGAGCGCCTCCCCCGCCGCCAGCAGGACCAGGGGCAGGCCGACGGCGCGGGTGAGCGCGGCCAATCCGAAGAGCAGGCCGGCGAAAAAGGCCCGCCAGGCCGGCCCCTTTCCCTCCCAGACGACCATCCCCAGGAGGAAGAGGAAGAGGAAGAGCGTCTCGGTCAGGAGAAAGGTGGCCTGAACGGCCAGGGGAAAGAAGGCTGCCCCCAGGGCGGCGGCGAGAAACCCGGCCGTCCTCCCCTTCCGCCGCCCGGCCCAGAGGTAGAGGAGCGGCATCATGGCCGCGCCGAGCCCGGCCTGGAGGAGGCGGGCCGCGCTCACCTCGGCCCCAAAGAGGCGAAAGACGACCGCCAGGAAGAGGGGGTAGAGCGGCCCCCGCATGAGTTCCTGTTCCTGGTAGCCCCGGCCCTGGACGAAGGTGCGGGCCTGCTCGAAAAAGGCCACCTCATCGCCGCTCAAGGGATAGAGTTGATGCCAGGCGTAGACGAGCAGGCGCAGGAGGGCCGCGGCCAGGAACAAAAGGAGGAGCAGGCCGACCTCGCCCCTGTGCTCCGACCACCACCGGACAACTTTCCGACGCTGCATCTCCAGCCCACCAATGCCCCGGCGTAACTCGCATGCCAACGTGCGAACGTGCCAATGAACGGCTACTTTTCCTCCAGCCATGCCCGATCCACCATCACGCCCAGCAGGCGCAGTTGGCCGGTTTCCAGGAGGTCGCGGGGGCCGGGGAAGAAGGTATCGCTCCGCAGGGTGAGCACGACGTCGGCTCCGGCGGGGACGGCCGGAAGGGGGAAGGCGAGTTCCTCCCATGCGTCCGGCGCGCCGAAGCGGGCCGCCTCCCTCTCCTCCAGGAGGAGGATGACCTGGGGCCGGGGTTCGCCGGCCGGCCGCCAGGCCCGCAGGCGCAGGCGCAGGAGGCATGGCCGGCCCGTCCCGGCCTGGGGAAAGCGCAGGCGCGCCTCCCCGGCACTCCAGCGATAGGTGATGCTTCCTTCCTGCTCCGGGCTGTAGAAACCGTCCACCAGTCCCCAGTCCAACCCGCCGCCCAGGTCGAGTTCCCGGCCAGCCGGCGGCCGGAGATGGCTCCAGGCCCAGCCCGTCGGGTTGCGCACCTTCAACTCGCGGGCGGAAAACTCGCTCCGCGCCGCCTCCCACTTGCCCAGGGCGCGCAGGATGTCTCCCCGCAAAAGCCGGGCCGGGTACCACTCCAGCCCGTTCAGGGTGGCCAGGGCGCCTTCGGCATCGCCTCCGGCACGCTGCCACTCGGCCAGGACGACCAGCGCGGTATCGAGGGGCACGTCCCCGAGGGGTCGGGCAAGGAGGGCCGGCCGGAGTTCCTGCCAGGCCCCATCGCGGTCTCCGGCGGCCAGGGCCGCCTCCGCCCGGGCCAGCCCCTCGGCGACGCCGCGGGCGCGCAGGCCCAGGAGGGTGGCGGCCCACGAGGAGGGGTAGGGCCCCAGGTACGAGGGCAGGACGACGGCCCAGAAGGCCAGGAGAAGCAGGCCGGCCGCCGCCAGACGCACTTTGGAAAAGCCCTTTGCCGTCCGGGAATTCAGCAGGCCGGCCGCGTACAGGCAGAGGAAGGGCAGGAACGGCAGGCGGAAGCGGCTGATGGAGAAGAAGGCTAGGCCCAGGAGGAGGTTGTAACCCATCCAGAGGAGGTAAAGCCCCCGGCCGGCCTCTTTCCCCTGCCGGAAAAGCCCCAGCAGGGCCAGCGGCACCAGGAGGACGTAGAAGGTATCTTCCAGGATGAGGAGGGAGAGCAGGTGAGGCCGGGAGAGTTCTCCCCGGGCAAAGCCGTCGGTGAGGCGTTCGTCGGCCCCGTAGTTGATGCGCAGGAGTTGCCCCAGTTCGGTGAGGCGGTTGCGCAAAAAGCCCCCCGGATCGGCGGCAAGGCTTTCCCAGCCCCGGCGGTAAGCCTCTTCCTGGCGGGCGGCCGGGTCGGGCAGGGCCAGCAGTTCCCGCTGCACCTGAAGCGTGTCGCGGAACTGGCCGCCCTGGGTGCCCAGCCAGAAGTTGTAGCCGCCGGTGGTATCCACGAGGATCGGCCGGCCGTAACGCCAAGAGATGTACCCGCTCCAGGGAAGGATGACCAGGAGGGAAGCGCCGGCCAGGAGGAGGGCCGGGAGCAAGGCGCGGAAGGGGCGTTCCCTCGGCCGCCGCCGCCAGGAAACGACCGCCACCCAGAGCACGGCCAGCGGCAGGAAGCCCAGGGTCAGCCCACGGGTGAGGGTGGCCAGCCCCAGCAGAAGCCCGCTCACGGCCGCTTCCCCAGGCCGCGAGCGGCCCGACGAGAAGCGTACCAGGCCGTAACAGGAGGCCAGGAGGAGGGGGAGGAAGAGGTTTTCCGCCAGGATCAGGTGGGGCAGGGCGGCCAGTGGGAAGTACAGGGCGGCCAGCAAGCCGGCCGGGAGGGCCGACCGCCGGCCGAAGGAAGTCCGGGCCAGGAGGTAGACCAGGGCCGGGATGGAGAGGCTGAGGAGGACCTGTGCGGCCCGGATGGGCAGGCAGGTCAGCCCGAAGAGGCGGATGAAGGGGGCCAGGAAAAGGAGGTAGAGCGGGGGACGCAGCCAGGGCCATTCAGTGTAGAAGGAAAAGCCGCGCCCCCGGGCCAGTTCGCCGGCCGCGGCCAGATACTCCGGCTCATCGCTCACCAGGGAGTTCCGGGGCAGGATTCCCCACAGGGCCAGCCGCAACGCCAGGGCCACCACCAGCACCAGGCCCAGGCTCAGCCAATCCCGGCGGCTCAGGTGTTGCGCCTGCTCGCTCAAGGTGGGCCTCCCGGGGAAACCACCTCCACCTCGGCCAGGCCGGCCCAGGGGGAGCCGTCGGGCAGGCGGAGCCGGGCCTGGCGTTCCGTCGCCAGGCGGTAGCCCACCTGCAGGGAGTAACGGCCGGCCGGGAGGCCCTCCGGCAGGGGGAGTTCGTAAAAATCGAGGAACTCGTCCCCCGGCTGCCAGCAGGAGGTGGGCAGGGAGCCGCCCAGGGGCCGGCCGGCCGTCTCCGCCCAGACCTGCCCATCCGGGCCGAGTAGGCGGATGACGGTCTCCAGGTCGGGGAGGTCGGCTTCCAACCCCTGCACGTACAGGGTCAGGGGCAGGATGTCTCCGGGGAGGAGCGGCCGCCGGAACGGCTCCAGGTCGGCACCAAAGAGGCGGATGGAGCGGCCGAAGGTGAGTTCCAGCGGGAGGGTCGGCGTGGGAAAGCCCTGCCGAAAGTTCTCGTTGAAGGTGATGCAGTGGAGCGTGATGCCGTTGAAGACGATGCCGGAGTTCGGCCCGTCGGCACAGGGGGGATGCCGATCGCCATCGCAGTGGAGGAAGGGGTTGAGGGTGAACCATTCCTCGACCCAGCGGTTCGGGTCCCAACTGGCGGCGTGGGAAGGGGCGAGCAGCAGCCAGGCCCGCCGGCGTCCCCGGGTGAGGGCATCCATATCGGCGTAAAAGTCCCGCAGGGTATAATCCTCGGAGAAGGGTTCCCGAAGTGTGGTGAGGATGAGCGGCCGGCGGGGGAGACGGTTCCCGTACAGTTCGACGAGCGGGCGGATATAGCCGGGATGGACGATGAGGAGGTCGCCGGGATGGAGGTGCTGCTGGAGGTAGAGTGTGGCTTCGCGGAACTGTTCCTTGCTCGGCCGTGAGGAAAGGGTCCAGTCCCGCACCTGCTGCCAGGAGGCAGCCAGGGGGAGGAGGGAGAGGGCCAGGGCCACCGCGCCGAGGAGGGACGAAAGGGCCATGGAGGCCCAGCGGCCGACCCTGCTAACGACCTGCTCCAAGATGCGCCGGAGTCGAGCCGACGAAAGGGCCATGGAGGCCCAGCGGCCGACCCTGCTAACGACCTGCTCCAAGATGCGCCGGAGTCGAGCCGACGAAAGGGCCATGGAGGCCCAGCGGCCGACCCTGCCCGGCCGATCGCCCTCTCCCAGGCGGACGCTCCAGCGTCCCAAAGCCACCATGCCCACGGCCAGAAGGAGGAGGTAGGACGGCAAGGCCTCCAGGAGGTAGCGTTCGTAGTAAAAGGGACGGATGAGGTAGAGGAGGAAGAAGGCGGCCGGCGGCACGGCGAGGGAGGAGAGGAGGAAGACGGCCCGCCGCCGCCTTCGGCCTGAAACGGCCAGGTCCAGGGCCAGGGCGACCATCCCGGCCAGGGCGGCTCCGGCGAAAGGCAGGAGCCAGGCCCGTCGGTCGGGCTCCAGGGCCGGCTCCGGAGGCGTGGGGGCGATGCGCAGGCTGAACTGGGTGAAGGTCTGGAGCAGGGTGGACCAGTCCCGCTCCGTGCCGAACTGGCGGGTGGCCCCGGCCTGCCCCAGGGTGAGCCAGAGGCCGGCGATGGAGAGGGCCAGGACGGCCAGGAGGAGGCCCAAGAGAAGCGGGCGGTAACGCCGGCCGAGGCGTCCCTGGTGGGCCAGGTAGAGGAGGTAGGCCAGTTGGCCGACCAGGGCCAGGACGGCCAGGAGGCGGTGGGCGAGCAGGGTCAGGAGGACCAGGCCGGCAAAGGTGTACCAGAGGGAGCGTCGGTTGCTTTCTCCGGCCTCCCAGAGGAGAAGCCAGGCGGCCAGGATGAGGAGGAGGGCCGGAGCGTAGGCCTTGGCCTCCTGGCTGTACCAGACGGCCAGCGGGGAAAGCGTCAGGAGCAGGCCGGCCAGGAGGCCCGTGCTTCGGCCGAAGAGGCGGCGTCCCAGGGTATGGAGGAGGGGGACGGCGCAGACGCCGGCGAGTGCCGAGGGCCAGCGCAGCGCGGCCTCCCCCGTCCCCCAGACCGCGCTCCATAATTTCATGCCGAGGATATAGAGGGGGTAGCCCTGGCGGGGGTCGAAGAGGGCGAGGAGGAGTTCGCCCCAGGATCGGCCGGCCTCGACCAGGGTATAGCCCTCGTCGAGCCAGAGGCTTTGAAAGGAGAGGGTAGTGCAGCGCAGGGCGGCGGCCAGGGCCACGAGGAGGAAGAGCCAAAGGCCCTGCCAGGGGAACGGCCGGCCGCCGCCTCTCCCGGAGGCCCGGCCGTAAGCGGATGTGGCCGGTTCAGCCCAGGTTTTCGACACCGGCTCTCCCGTGCGTCGTCTGCTCCAAGTGGTTCAGAGCATCTCGGCCAGCAGATTCCGGATCTGTTCCGGGAGCAGCATCCCCATCGGCTGCCGCACCAGCGGGCCAGCCTGGAGCGCCGGCAATCCCTCCTCAAAGGCCGGCCGGTCCTCGGTCTGATAGAAAATCCCGATCGGGATGCGTTCTCCCCACTCCAGTGCTCGCCGGAAGGCCTCGGAGCGGTCGGTCGGATCATAGGCCGGATCTTCTTGCAATTTGTACACGCGCGGCCGGTAGTAGTCGTAGGAGTTGGCCCGGTTGAAGGTGACACACGGTTGGAAGACATCGAGCAGGGCATAGCCCCGGTGATGCAGGGCACGGACGATCATCTCCGTCAGGTGGGGCAAGTCGCCCGACCAGGACCGGGCGACGAAGGTGGCGCCGGCCGCCAGGGCTGCGGCGATCGGGTTGACCGGGTTCTCCAGCGCTCCCCAGGGAGAGGTGGCGCTGATCCGTCCCCGGTCGCTGGTAGGGGAGTACTGTCCCTTGGTCAAGCCGTAGATACGGTTATCCTGAACGATATCGACCAGGCCGATGTTGCGTCGGGCGGCGTGCATCATATGTCCCAGCCCCTCGGCGTAGGCATCTCCGTCGCCGTGGGTACAGATGACCCGCAGGCCGTGATTGGCCAGCCGTATCCCGGTCGCCACCGGGACCGTTCGTCCGTGCAGGGTCATGTAACCGTTGGCGTGGGTATAATCGGGCAATTTGCTCCCGCAGCCGATGCCGCTGACCAGCATGACCTGGTGCGGGGCCAATCCTACCTGGGCCAGCGCTCGCTTGAGCGCGTTCCAGATGCCGAAATTTCCGCATCCGGTGCACCAGGTCGGCCGAACCGGACTGGCAAAATCGTCTACCGTAACCAAGGTGACACCTCCATACGGTGGGTCACAGGGCGCGCAGGATGTACTCGGGGGAAAGGGGCCGGCCGTCCCATTTCAGGATACGGTGGGAGACCGCATGCCCGGTGGCCATCCGAATCAGATCGGCCAGTTGCCCGGAGTAGTTGTTTTCCACAGCGACCGTTTTCCCGACCAGCCCGGCCTCCACACCGTGGGGAAAAGGCCAGAGGTCGGTGAAATGGAGCATGCGGACCCGCCTTCCCTGCTCGTTGAGGCGATCTACCGCCTCCCGCAGCGGGCCGTAGGTGGAGCCCCAACCCAGGAGGGTCAGTTCCGCTTCTTCAGCGCCGTAACCGGCCGGCGGGCGCATCCGTTCCCGCGCCGCCTCCAACTTGCGCATCCGTTTCTCCATCATCCGGCGGCGATTTTCGGCCTCCTCCTCGATATGTCCGTACTCGTTGTGTTCATCGCTGGAAGAGGCGTAGACGGCCTGGGGATGTCCGGGGATGGCCCGGGGCGAGATGCCGCTTTCGGTGAAGCGATGCCGCCGGAAGTCTTCCAGTGCATCCAACTCGGCTTCGCCCAGCAGTTCCCCCCGGTCGAGTTCCACGGCTTCCCATCCCAGGGCTTCGGGGGGGACGTCGCGTACTGAGGTGGCCAGATAGTGGTCGGAGAGGACGATCACCGGGCACTGGAAACGTTCGGCCAGGTTGAAGGCCCGCCAGCCGGCCTCGAAGGCCTGCTCCGCCGTCCCGGGGGACAGGAGGATACGGGGGAACTCCCCTTGGGAAGCGTGGAGGGCAAAGAGGAGGTCGCCCTGCTCGGTACGGGTGGCCAGGCCGGTGGAGGGGCCGGGGCGCTGGGCCTCGTAGATGACGACGGGCACCTCGGTCATGCCGGCCAGTCCCAGGGCTTCCACCATCAGGGAGAAGCCGCCGCCGGAGGTCGGGACCAGGGCGCGCGCGCCGGCGTAGCTGGCCCCAACGGCCATACAGAGGGCGGCGATCTCGTCTTCCACCTGAAGGGTGACGATGCCGTACTCGGCCGCATGGGCTGCCATCCACTCCAGGACCGGGCTGCCGGGGGTCATCGGATAGCCGGCGACGAAACGACAGCCGCCGGCCAGGGCCCCCAGGGCAAAGGCCTGGTTGCCGTTGAGGAGCAGACGAGGCGGCGCGTGGGGGACGGCCGGCATCCGGAAGGGGAAGTCGGCCCGGAAGGGGCGGGCCGCCTCCACGCCGGCCTGGATAACGCGGAGGTTGGCCTCCACCACGGCCGGCCCCTTGCGGGCAAAGTTCTCCCGGGCCACACCTTCGATATAGGCAGGGTCGAACTCCAGCAGGCCGGCGGCGAAGGCCAAGAGGAGGGTATTGCGCATGACCTCGCTTCCACCGGTCTCCTGGGCCATACGGGCTAGCGGGATGGGGAAGTAAGCGATGTCGGAGCGGCGAGGGATGTCGGGCAGGCCGTCCTGCTCGTCATAGACCACGGCGCCGCCGGGCACGAGGGAGGCGATATGGCGGCGGATCGTCTCCTGGTCCAGCGCCAGGAGGAGGTGGAGTGGTTCGGCGTGGCTGAAGAGAGGGCGGCGGGCGATGCGGAGGGTAAAGAAATTGTGGCCGCCGCGGATGCGGGAGTGGTAGTCGGGCAAGCCGAAGACATGGAGGCCGCCGCGTACCAGCGCTTTGGCCAAGCCGATGCCGCTGGATTCCAGCCCCATCCCGGCCTCGCCACCGATGCGGAAGGTCACTTCCTGGGCATTCGACTGCATGGGCCTACCTCGGAGATTTCAGGTCAAGGAACGGACGGGACGCATTGTAACACAGAGTGGAGGAGAAAACAAACCGGGCGGCTGGTGTTTGCCCAGGAATGTTGGAGGCGGAGCACCTCTATACACGGAAGATTTACAGGCAGTCCAGAGACCAAGCTTGACCAGGATATTCGAGCGATATCTGGCGATGCACCATTGGACGATCTAATGGCGAACCTGAAACGAGAAGTAGCAAGGCTTGAGATCACTCCAGAAATGATAGAAGGGAAATACCAGAGACACCCCTTCCTTCCGCTGATGTTTGTAGTATTCCGGCATAGGAGAGCCGCCGACTGGTTCACCGGGACAGTCCTGAGTGCTACGAACGTTGGGCCCGATCATCAGTTGGAACTCCATCACATTTTCCCCAGAGCGGTGCTAAAGGAAGCAGACAACTTTGAGGCCTACGAAATAGATGATTTGGCGAACATTGCTTTTCTTTCCCAGAAGGCTAATAGGTCCATTCTCAAGTCACCACCCAACGAATATCTACCCTCAATCGAAAAAGAACGACTTGAAGCACAACTGGTACCGCTTGATAAAGGCATGTGGCGTATTGAAAAGTATCGGGAGTTCATTGCACGCAGGAGGTCCTCGTTGACCGATGCTATCAATGAGTACTTGGGAAATTTAGGGCAAGTTTGGTTCTGAGCAAATGGGCAACCCAACACGCGCTTGCTAAGAAACAGCCCCGGCTGGGATAAGGTTAAACCCGAGCCGTGCAGCTTTGCGTTGCAGGTGACGGATTTCCCGTTCGCGGAACTGTTTTTCGTATTCCTTGGCGCTCATGGTCTGGTACTCCATTTTGAATTTTAACAGGTGATAGACGATGCGGGCGAGCTTGTGAGCGGTGGCGACCTGTGCCTGGGCCGGGCCGACACGGGCCTTCAGGCGGCGATAGAAGGCACCCAGGGCGCAGTTACTGCGGGCTACGGAAGCCGCAGCCTGGAGGAAGGCCTGGCGGGCGCGGTTATGGCTCTTGCCGGTGGAGGAACGGATGATCTTGCCACCGGTAATCTGGTTGTTGGGGGCCAGTTTGAGCCAGGAGCAGAAATGCTTTGCGCTGGGAAAGCGGCTCATATCGGTACCGATTTCGCTGATGATCTTTTGCGCCAGGTCAAGACTGAGCCCGTCTACCGCGGTGAGGTCAATGCCGGTGATGCGGCGCAGGTGCTGGCGCACATGGATGGGGGAGTCCTTGGGCAGATTCTTGCTGTTAGAGCCGCGCTTGTTAGAGGGCAGGGGCTCAGAGTCGTCGGGAGCTGGATCAGGCCAATCGAGACGGACGGCGGTGTAAGTGCGCTCAATTTCGGCGTCACAGGCCTGAATCTGGCGAGTGTAAAAATCGTAGAGTTCAAGAGCCTGCTTGAGGACAAAGAGGTGTTCTTCGCGCCAGGTGCCGGTGAGAGCCTGGGCCATCTCAGCTTCGCTCTTTTTACACTGGGGATGGCGCAGGGCGACGAGGCGGTGGGGGTCGCGTTCCCCGGCGACGATGGCCCGGATGATGCGCAGGCCGGTGTCGCCGGTAGGGTCAGAGACGGCCTGATCGAGGCGGATATTCATGTGAATGAGGGCCTTTTGCATATGGAGCACGTGGGGCGAACGGTGCTCGATCAGACGAGCGCGGTGACGCAGCAGGGTGCGCAGGGCAATCAAGTCGACCGCGGGACGGAAGGACACGGAGAGCAGGCCGAGGGAGTGGAGGGTCTGGATCCACTGGCAATCGAGGACATCCGTCTTGTGCCGGGCGGGAAGTCGGCGGTCCACATTGCCGCTGATGAGACAGCAGTGGATGTCGTGGTCTTCGAGGACCTCAAAGAGCGGGATCCAATAGACGCCGGTGGATTCCATGGCGATAGTCTGGATGCCGTTTTCGACCAGCCAAGCGGCGAGGGCGTGTAGATCGGCAGTGTAGATGCCGAAGGAGCGCACGACTCGGGTCTGGTCGGGGCCGGGGATGCAGACGTAGATTTCCTGTGCGCCGATGTCGGCGCCGGCGGCATGGGGGTTGACGACGGGCAGGCCGTCAGTGGAGCGGATTTCGCCCTGATCGAGAGGGCGGGTTGTAGAAGGGCGGGACATAGGGTACCTCCTGAGAGAAGATAAGGTCAGGCCCGGCCACCAGCAGATACTCAAGGAGCAATCAGATGAATACAGCGTTAGTAGAGAAAGTAGTAGAGTACCTGAAAGGTTTACCCTATGAATTGCAGTGGCAGGTATTGGAGTTTACTCGTGCTCTGGCGCTCTCGGTTCCACGCGGCATTTCTGGAAAGAGATTGTTACGCTTCGCAGGGACAATCCCTCCCGATGATGTTGAGTTGATGCGCCAGGCCATCGAGCAAGGATGCGAGCGGGTGGACGTCAATGAGTGGTAGATACCTCCTGGATACCAACATCCTCATCGCTCTGTTCGCCAATGAGACGACAGTTCAAGAGAAACTGGCCCAAGCAGACGAAGTTTATATCCCTAGCATCGTGATCGGAGAACTCTTATGGAGCATGGAAATCGCAGCGGACGCAAGAGAATCTCACTCGCATTGATGACTTGGTAGCAGAGAGTGTGGTGTTGGGATGCCATGTCGAGACAGCCCGCCGCTACGGGAACATCAAGAATGCTCTACGCCTCAAAGGGCGTCCCATTCCAGAAAATGACCTGTGGGTTGCTGCCATAGCCCTAGAGCACGATTTGACGCTTGTTACGCGTGATGTACATTTCAAGGAGGTCATCGGTCTGCAAGTGGAAATGTGGTAGACTTGAAGCGAGCGCAGGCTAACCTGCGCTTTCAGCCGACCGCTTCGCTCGCTACGCTCGCTTCGCGGCGGCTGAAGCGCGAGCCGTTAGCCAGCAGGAGGGAACAGTGGAGCTCAAGTGGGTTGTAGGTCGCATAAAGGAAGCCCTGGTAGCCATAGACCAGTCCAGGGAGCCTTTTTGCTACCCCGGGTTTCGAGACGCGGCTTGTCTCGAGGAAGAAATAACACCGGGCGGCCCCAAGCCGTCGAATCGTGCGGCGTCGGTCCCGTTTACCCTTACCTCTCATCCCCTGGCCAGGCCCAACCCGGGACACCCCAGAAAAAGTCGGGGGCGAGGCCGGATCTCGCCCCCGACCCATCTCGATGCGGCCGGCCTCACCTGCCGACCCGGGGCAGAAAGACGGCAAAGACCCGCGCCAGGACGGGGCCGTGGTGTGTGCGCGTTCCGTTCAGGTCCACATCTTCCAGGATGTACTCGTAGAGGATTCCCGGTCGGGCCTGGTCATCGAGGAAGGAGTAGACGGCCCCCTGGCCCTGGCCGGGCGCACGGGAGGGGATGAGCGCCCCGTTGAGACGGCCGAGCACTTCCTGAGTGCCGGCCGGCGATAAAGCCCACGTCGTCCACCTCGCTGGCGGTTTCCCAGCGCAGGAGGATGGAGCGGCCGGCGGGGACGGCCTCGAAGGAGAGAAGCCGCACGGCGGTGGGAAGAGTCCAGACAGTCCTCGATCTCGCCGTCCACAACGGCGTTGTCGGCAGTGGTGGGGGAATCGCAGGCCCCGCTGGCCCGGCAGATGCGGAAGCGGGCGTAGTAATAGTCCTCGGTAAAGGGATCGGGGATGGTGATGGTCCGAGTGACCGTCTGGTCGCTCGTCCTGGAATAGTTGATGAACAAACGCTCGTTGGCCCCGTTTACGGTTAAAGTCGCCGTCTTTGTTCCAGTCGATCCAGCCGTTGATGTAGCACGGGAGGCTCGTGCTACATCCCCGGACGGTAATCTCCAGTTCGCCCCTTCCGTCCCCCCAAGGTAGACTGGAAGGGACCACCCCATCCTCATCATCCACCGTCGCCGCGTCGTCGCCGTTGGCGTAGGTGCTCGAGGCATAGGTGGTCTCGACATCGCAGTTGTTGCCCAGCCGCATGCCCCGGGGAATGTGGTGGGCAAGAAGTCTACTCCCCGTTTTCCGGCCAGGGCCTAAACCGGGCTTGCCCGGGGCGCCCCGCCAACCCGGCCCGGGCCGCCGCAGTAAGAGATACTCCGCCTACCGGCCTGGTTCAGCCCGGACGTTCACCTCCGGGCAGCCTGTTCTGCCGGCCGGCTGTCGCGCAGGGCCACCTGCCACACCTCATCCACCGTGTCCACGAAGACAAAGTTCAGGCCCTCGCGCAGTTCCGGCGGCACCTCTTCCTCCAGATCGGGCTGGTTACGGCGGGGCAGGATGACCGTTTTGATGCCGGCCCTTCGGGCGGCCAGGACTTTTTCTTTGATTCCGCCCACCGGCAGGATGCGCCCACGCAGGGTGATCTCGCCGGTCATGGCCACGTCGTCGCGCACCGGCCGGCCGGTGAAGAGCGAGGCCAGCGCGGTGGCAATGGCCACGCCGGCCGAGGGGCCGTCCTTGGGCTGGGCCCCCTCCGGCAGGTGGATGTGCACGTCCACCCGGTCGTAGAAATCGGGAGGCAGGCCCAGCGCCTCGGCCTGGGAGCGGACGTAGGAGAGGGCGGCCTGGGCCGATTCGCGCATCACGTCGCCCAGTTGCCCGGTCAGGATGAGTTGCTTGTTGCCGGGCATCTTGGTGGCCTCGATGAACTGGATCTCCCCGCCGGAAGGAGTCCAGGCCAGTCCGGTGGCCACCCCGGGCTTCTCGGTGCGCTCGGCGATCTCCTTGTAGAAGCGGCGGGGGCCCAGGTACTGGCGCACCCGCTCCTCGTCCACGACGATGGGGCCGGGGATGCCGGCGGCGATCTCGCGGGCCACCTTGCGGCAGAGGCTGCCGATCTCCCGTTCCAGGTTGCGCACGCCGGCCTCGCGGGTGTAATCGCTCAGGAGGAGGCGGATGGCCCCGTCGGTGATCTGGATATCCCGCTCGGTCAGGGCGTTCTCGGCCATCTGGCGCGGCACGAGATAGCGCCGGGCGATGTGGAACTTTTCCTCCTCGCTGTAGCCGGCCAGGCGGATGATTTCCATCCGGTCGCGCAGGGGCGGGGAGATGGTCTCCAGGACGTTGGCCGTGGTGATGAAAAAGACTTTGGAAAGGTCAAAGGCCACATCCAGGTAGTGGTCGCGGAACTCGCGGTTCTGCTCCGGGTCCAGCACCTCCAGGAGGGCCGAGGCCGGGTCGCCGCGAAAGTCGGCCCCCACCTTGTCAATTTCGTCCATCATGAAGACGGGGTTGTTGGAGCCGACCCGCCGGATGGCCTGGATGATCGTGCCGGGCATGGCCCCGATGTAGGTGCGGCGGTGGCCGCGAATCTCGGCTTCATCGTGCACCCCGCCCAGGGAGATGCGGATGAATTTGCGCCCCATGGCCCGGGCGATGGACCGTCCCAGGGAGGTCTTGCCCACGCCCGGCGGGCCGATGAAGCAGAGGATGGCCCCCTTGCCCGCCACCGGCTTCTCCTCTCCCTCCTGGACCGGCTCTCGCTGCAGGCGCAACTGGCGCACGGCCAGGAATTCCAGGATGCGCTCCTTGACCTTTTCCAGGTCATAGTGGTCTTCGTCCAGCACCTGCTGGGCGTGGTGGATGTCCAGGATGTCCTCGGTGCTCTTGTTCCAGGGCAGGGAGGCCAGCCACTCCAGGTAGGTGCGGATGACCCCGTACTCGGCGGCGGCCGGCGGCATGGAGGCCAGGCGGTTCAGTTCGCGTTCGGCCTGTTCCTTGGCCTCGGACGGCAGGCCGGCCTCCTCCAGCGCCTTGCGCAGCCGCTCCACCTCCATCTGGGCCTCGTCCGTCTCCCCCAACTCCTGACGGATGGCCTTCATCTGCTCCCGCAGGAAGTACTCCCGCTGGGCCCGGCTCATCTCCGTCTGCACCTGGGATTGAATCCGCTTGCCCAGTTCCAGGACTTCCATCTCCTTGGAGAGGACGGCCGTCAGCCGGCGCAGCTTGGCCTTGACGCTATCTTCCTCCAAAATGGCCTGTCGCTCCTCCAGTTCCATGCGGATGCTGGCCGCCAGGATGTAGGCCAGTTGACGGGGGTCGTCTATGTTCAGCACCAGGGTCTGGAGTTCCTCCGACATCTGGGGCACGAGGGAGGCCAGTTTCTGGAAGAGGTCCATCAGGTTGCGCATCAGCGCCTCGACCTCGATGTCCTTTTCGACCACCTCCGGAGCCCTTTCCACCCGGGCCCGCAGGTAGGGTTCGGTGGCCACATACTCCAGGATGCGGATGCGCTCCAGCCCCTGGACCAGGATGCGGAGGCTTCCATCCGGAAGTTTCAGGAGTTTGGGCACGACGGCCAGCGTGCCTACCCGGTAGAATTGATCGAGGGGCGGCCCGCCTTCCTCCGCCCCGGCCCCCGAAGCCGGCGGGCGGATGGCCACCAGGCCGATCAGGCGCTGCCCCAGGACGGCGTCGTCCACCAGTTTGACCGCCCGGGGCTCCACCACGGCCAGCGGGAAGAGGGTCATCGGGAAGACGACCAGGTTCTGCAGGGGCAGGATGGGCAGTTCGGGCGGCAGGGAAGGCGCCTCTGCCTGGGGCGGGGGCGCGGCCGGCGGAGGCTGGGGAGCCGGCGGGGCCTCGTCCTCATCGGCGAGCCGGAAGGGCGGAAACGGTCCTTCCAGAAGGGCAAACTCGGCCGGGTTCATCCCGTTCCCCCTCATGGTTCTTCCACCACCCTGACCTCGACCCGGCGGACAACCTCGCCTTCGCGGGTGCGTCGGGGCAGGCGGATGAGCAGGAAGCCGTCGTCATAGGTAGCGGAGACGGCGTCCTCCTGCACCGGCCAGGGCAGGAAGATCTGCACGCAGAAGGGGCCGTAGTTGACGCCCATCTGGTAGTAGGAGATCCGTTCGGAGGGGCGATCGTCCGGGCGGAAGCCGGAGACGAGGAGCGTCTTTTCGTCCAGGACGATCTCGATATCCTGTTCCTTCATGCCGGCCAGTTCCATCTTGACCACCAGCCCCTCGGGCGTCTCGTAGACATCGGTCGGCGGCCGCCAGGTCTCGTGGGAGCAGAAAGTGCCGGCCGTATGGCGGCCCCACATATCGTTGAAGAGGCGTTCCATCTGCCGCTGCATCATCTCCAGGTCCTGAAAGAGGTCCACTCGTCTGATGCGCATCCTGACTCCTCCACGAGCACGGGCGGGATGGCCCCGCCCTCATGGCCTACGGTTGCGGCCTCCAGGCCGGCCGGCGGCAATCGGCCGGCCCGGCGTAGAGCCGTCCGGTTTCCACGTTCAGGAAAAAGACCTGCCAGGTCTCTCCGACCCTCCGGGTAAAGGCCAGCCAGTCGCCCTGGGGCGACCAGGCCGGCCGCTCCAGTTCCACGGTCCCGGTGTACAGTTCCTGTACCTGCCCACCCTGGAGGTCCATACGATAGAGGTGAAACTCGCCCGTCCGATTGGAGAGGAAGGCGATGAACCGGCCGTCGGGCGACCAGGAGGGGAAGATGTCCTCGCCGGGGCTTTCGGTCAGCCGTTCCACCTGGCCGCCGGCCACCTCCAGGCGGTAGATTTCGGTGTTGTTCGGGCCGGCGCGATTGGAGACAAAAGCGACGAACTTCCCATCGGGCGACCAGGAAGGGGCCCAGTCATCGCTTCGGGTCGGGGTGAGGTCCTGGGCCTTGCCGCCGGTGGCCGGGAGGAGGAAGAGCCCCCGGTCGCCCTGGCGGGAGCCGGCGGCGTAGACGATCGTGTTGCCGTCGGGCGACCAGGCCGGGTCCTCCTTCACCCGGCCCGCCTCGGCCAGGCGAAAGAGGCCGCTGCCGTCCATGTGGATGCGGTAGAGGTAAGGGTAGCCGGCCTCGGCGATGATCAGGGCCAGCCATTTGCCGTCCGGAGACCAGGCCACCTGGCTATCCACGGGATGGTTGGGCAGGCCCGGCCAGGGCGTGGCCTCCTTCCACCCCCATTCCCAGTAGGAGAGGCGGCCCCGGCCCTCCCACTCTTCCAGGTGGCAGAAGAGGGCCAGCCGGGCCGGGACGGCCGGCGCAGGTGGGGCTTTGGTCACCCAGGGCAGGAAACGGTAGGCGGGCCGGGGCGGGAAGACGGCCGGGGCGGTCACCTCCGGAGTAACCGTAGGAGAAGGGCCGGGGCCGGAAAGGGCGGGGAGGATGTACCGGAGGCCCACCAGGACCAGGGCCAGAAGGAGGGTGAGGGCCCCGATGCCGCCCAGGACGGCCCAGCGCCGGCGGCGTATCCAGGCCGGGAACGGCGCGAACCAGGCCAGGAACGGCGCGAACCAGGCCGGGAACGGTCGGGCCTTACGGGCGGGAGGGGCCGGTTTCGGCTCGGCCGGCCGCTGGGTCGGACCGGGGAAGATGGCCCGGCGCGCTGCCCGTTCCAGTTCCCGGGCCATTTCGCCGGCCGTGGCGTAGCGTTCGGCCGGCTCCTTGGCCATGGCCTTGAGCACCACCTGCTCCACCTCCGGAGGAACGGCCGGGTTCCACCGGCACAGGGGCGGTGGAGGTTCGTGCAGGTGCTGGTAGAGCAGGGTGGCCTGGTTGCTGCCCTGGAAGGGGAGCCGGCCGGCCAGCATCTCGTAGGTCATTACCCCCAGGGAGTAGATATCGCTGGCCGGGCTCGCCTCCCCCCGGGCCTGCTCCGGGGACATGTACTCCAGCGTGCCGAGGGTTTCCCCGGAGGCGGTCAACTTCATGCTCTCCACCACCTTGGCCAGGCCGAAATCGGTCAGGGTAACGTGGCCGTCGGAACCGACGATGACGTTGCCCGGCTTGACGTCGCGGTGGATGAGGTTCTGCTGGTGGGCGTAATCGAGGGCGGAGGCCAGTTGCCGGACGATGCTCACCACTTCATCCAGAGGGAGCGGCCCGCGCTGGGCGATGATCTCCTTGAGCGACCGGCCGTCCAGGTACTTCATCACGAAGTAATAATACCCCCCTTCTCCGCCGATGTCGTAGATGGCCACGATGTTGGGATGATCTAGGTTGGCCGCCAGACGGGCCTCGCGCATGAAACGCTGGACCAGGTGCGGCTCGCCCACCAGGTAGGGGGAAAGGACCTTCATGGCCACGATGCGGTCCAGTTCGACGTCCCGGGCCTTGTAGACGGCCCCCATGCCGCCGCGGCCGATCTCCTCCAGGATGATGTATTTGCCCAAAGCGCGGTCCAGCAGATCGCGCACGCCTGCATCCTCCCAGAGCGGGCGATCCCCCACTCAGGGTCGCCCTGGCTCCAGGCGCAGCCCCTCGGCCGCCGGTGAGACCGGCCGGCGCAGCCGGACACCGCCATAGGGGCATTCCTCCGCTTGCGCCGGCCGGTCGGCCCCACAGCGCGGACAGCGCTCGACGATGGTCGGGGGCCAAGCCTCTTCGCCCACAGGTGCTCGCCCCCACCGGGTTCGGGAAGCGGCCGGACGATCTTTATCATACCACAACCGGCCGGCAGGAGCAAATCCAGGCGGGCAGGACGGCACTGGGGGTGTGTCCCAAGTTTGTCGGGAAGCGGCCTTCGTATCGAAATCAAGCCTCGTCGGGCCTACCCTTCGATACGGGTTTCGACAAGGTTTCGATACGGCCTTCGGCCTACTCAACCCAGCGGCTCAACCCAAGCCACCTCCGGTGGGCTACGTTTCGACAGGCTCAACGCACCGCTCAGGGCATCGCTCGACCGGCGAACGGCCCGCTGTGCGCAGTGTTCGAGGAATGCCCATCTAAAACATGCATCCGACCGCCCGGAACGGGTCGCGGCGACGGCCGCCCGTCCGGTGGTACGCCGGGAGGTATCCCCAGACAAGCGCGCGGCCTGGCCGGTGGAACTGGCGGCCGGGCTCGGCCGGGTGTAGCGATTCTATCGCCCTTTCCCCGCCCGGGCCGGACGACTCAGCCGGGACAGGCTCCAGTCCAGGACTATGCCGGCCAGAAAGCCCAACGCCAGGTTGTTCCGGAGGAGTGCGATGAGGGCAACCACTCCGGCGACGGTCCACTCCTCCGGGCGACGCAGATCGGCGACCAGTAACCCGTGTTGCACGCCCACGTAAAAGAGCAGGACCCCCAACACCGGCAGAGGGAAAAGCACCAGCAGGGGAAGCAGCCCGCCGTCCAGGAGCAGGGCCGTGCCCAGGCACAGTCCGCCGATCAAGAGCGGGGCCGCGCCGGTGCGGGCGCCCAGGCGCACGTGGGCCGTCAGACCTCCGGAGCCGTGGCAGATGGGCATGCCGCCCACCACGCCGGCCAGGAGGTTGCTCAGGCCCATGGTGATCAGCAAAGCCCGCGGCCGGACCCGAACGGCCTGAGGGCCGAAATAACGCCGGGCCGCGTCGGCCGTGGCGATCGTGGCGTTGCCGATCGTCAGGGGCAACTGGGGGATGACCAAAAGCCAGGCGGCCGTGGTCAGATCGGAGAGGGTGGGGAAATACCAGGTCGGGGGTCGGAGGCCCCAGCGCAGATGGTCGGCCGCCGGAGACACGCCCAGGGCGAGGGACACGGCCAGGCCGAAGCCCAGGATGAGGAGGGCGGTGGGCAACCGCCGCCGGAGAAGGCCAGCCAGGAGCAGAAGGGCGGCCCCCAGCACCAGGAACAGGCGGATGGGCCACTGCCCCGCGGCCGGCGACCACCCGACCGCTTCGGAGAAGAGGGCCGGGCCGGCGATCAACTGCCAGGCGCTCCGCACCAGGAGCAACCCCAGCCCCAACTGGATGCCCCGAACGACAGGTCGGGTGAAGAAGCGGCTCAGGGGCTCGATGAGCCGGGTGGCGGCCAGGATGAGGAGCACCAACCCCATCAACCATCCGGCGGCGGAGATCACCCCGGGCGCCAGCCCCAAGGCGATGGCCGTGACCGAGACGGCCTTGAGGGGCTGCACCGGGACAGGCAAACGGTAGTACAGGCCGTTCAGGATATAGGCCAGGCCGACCACCAGGAAGACCCCGGTGGGGTTGAGGCGGTTGAGGGTAACCAGGGCCACCAGGAGCGGCCCCAGCGTCGCCAGGTCGCCCAAGGCGCCGGATATCTCGGCCAGGGTGAGGCGCAGCGGCGGCACTTGGTCCATCTTCGGCCTCCAGCAAAACCGGCTGCACGCAGGAAAGGACGGCGTGCAGCCGGTTCACCGGGCCACCGTCCTCTCCTTTCCAAGCACGTGACCCATACCCCTGGGGGGTATGGCGGCCCCACCGTTGCCCGACGGTGGGGCGGGGAGGCGGGCGCGTTTCCTTGCCCACCCGAATCGGCCGGCGGACCGTGGGCTCACACCTTTAGGTCCACCGGCTCGGAGAGGATCCGGTTGTAGAAAACGCTCCGATTTTCCCTTCAGACCTCCAGCACAACCTTGACCCGGCTATCGTAGAATACGGCGCTGCCGCCCACCAGGTCGCGCAGGCAGGTGTTGGGGTTGTGGGTATCGGTGCGCATGGCAGCATTGGCGTGCAGCCCGGTGATGCGCCGGGGGTCTCCCCGGATGACCGCGCCGTCCACCACGATGTCGGTGCCGCCGTAAGCCCAGTGGCCGTGGCCCAGCGAGAAGCCGACCACCCCCGGCCGGATGCCCTCGATCACGCGGAGTTTTCCGACCATGGGCCAGCGGACCCCGTTGCCCAGGTCCCACTCGCCGGTCGGGTTGGTCTTGGAAAGGATACGCACCCGGTCGCCATCCCGCAGTCCCAGACGGGCCGCATCCCGGCTGTTCATCAGGACAAAGTTCTCCGGTAGGACCGCCTGCAGCCAGTAGTTGCCGCTGGTCCGGCTCTTGGTGTGGGCGATCTCGCGGTAGGTGATGAGGATCAGGTCGTAGCCTTCCTTCTCGTCCTCCAGAAGGTTGCCCAGGGCATCGGTGGGGGCGGGGAAATAGCGGGCCACGCCCGACCAGTGTTGGCCGGTGAGCGAATCCTTAACCTCGTAGGTCTTTTCGCAATACATATTGATGCACTTGCCGTACTTGTTGGCCACCTGAGCGCCTTTGAGGGCTCGGTCCCAATCCTGAAAACGGCCGCCCCGGTTGAGGACGTAGATCACCTTGCGCCACCACTCGTCGCCCACAGCGGCCCGCCAGACCTCCGGGTCGAAGACGGTGGGGGGCAGGTGGCGGCGGGCCTCCAGGAAGATGCGCACCTCCTCATCGTCGGCATCGGGGACGATCTCGCCCGGCTCCCCCTTTTCGGGATCCGGCTTCTTATCGCCAAAGGCCAGGTTGGCCACCTCCTTGAGGTAGAGGTCCTCGCCGCGCACCAGCGGCATCCCTTCGCCGAAACCGTTCGGCCCAAAGCCGGAAAGGCCCAGTTTCTCGGCCAGGCCCAGGAGGAGAGCCTCCAGGCTGAGCGGCTGCTCCACCCCAAAGACCCGCACCGTCTCGGTGAGCGGGGCGATGACCGGCTGGCGGACCGGGGCATTCTTGACGATGACGGAGGGATGGGACTTGTGGAACTCCCAGCGTTCCAGGTAAGAAAGGTCGGGGAAGATGTAATCGGCATACATACTGGTCTCGCCCACGGTGATATCGCAGCAGATCAGGAGGGGGAGTTTCTTGGGGTCTTTCAGCACCTCGATGTTGGTATGGCCGGCCGGAAGGGAATAGACCGGCGAGCCCATATAGAGGATCACGGCCTTGACCGGATAGGGGTAGGCATCGCCGATGGAAGGCAAAAGTTCCTGGTAAATGTCGGAGGAAAGGGGATACCAGGGGCGTTTGGCCGGATAGCCGTCGCGGTCGAAGAGGGTGCTCTCCTGGTACTTGCTGGAGCGGATGATGGTGATGCCGAAGGTGGGCATCTTGCCCGGGTGCATTTTGGTGATGGGGAAGGGCTGTCCCCCTTTTCCGCCGGCCTGGTCATAGGCGCTGGCCTTGACCATCCCTCCGGCGTAGTCATAGTTTCCGGCCAGCAGGTTGAGGTCGTACCAGGCCTGGACGTTGTAGTAGCCGTTGGTGTGCTGGCTGGCCCCCCGGTGCACGTCGGCCGAGGATTTGCGGCCGTGCCGGATAAACTCCTCGGCCACGTCCCGAATGTCGCCGGGGGCCAGGCCGCAGATCTCGGCCCACTCCTCCAGGGTATGCTCGCTGGCCGCGTCGTAGAGCAGTTGCAGGGCGCTCTTGACCCGGATAGCCCCGTCCTTGCCCTGGACGGTGGTGTCGACCAGCAGTTCTCCCTCGACCGGGTTCTGGGTATCGTTGGGATCGAACGTTACCGCTCGGCCGTCCTGGAGCACCACAAAGGGGTCGAATTCCCACTGGCCGGAGCCGTCGGCCTTGTCGCGTTTTTCCGGCTCCAGCCCCAGGTCGGAGCCGCGCAGGAACTTGCCGGGCCGGCCCTCGGAGTCCAGTTTGACCAGCCAGGTGGCGTTGCAGTAGGTGGGCTCGTGATCGGCGTTGGCGGCGGCGCGGTTGGCGTTGGCCAGGTAGGTCCGGTTATAGCCTCCGGCCTCGATCACCAGGCGGATGAGGGCCAGGGCCAGCGCCCCCTCGGTGCCCGGCCGGGCCGGCAGCCACTTCCAGGCCTTGGCCGCCGTCTTGGAGAGGCGGGGGTCCACCACCACATAGCGCAGCCGGCCGGAAACCAGCCCTTCGGTGATCTTGCCGGCCCGCAGCGGCGGGCCGTAGTTGCCCTCAAAGGGGGAGGCGCCGACAAAGATAACGAACTCGGCATGGGCCAGATCGGTCTGCCAGTAAAACTTTTCCCCGCCGGTAAACTTGCCCTCCACAAACTGCTCGCTCATCGCCTTGCCGGTGAAGTAGAGGCTGCCCTGGCAGATGGTGGTGTGGCCGTGGGCGTTGACCGAGCCGAAGGCGTCCAGGGTAAAACGCTTGATGAGGTCGGCCCGGCCGTCCTTCAGCCGGCCCCAGATGAAGCAGAACTGGTTGTTCTTGGGGCCCAGGTCGGGGTGATCGGGATCGATCAGCGTATCCAGGTAGGCAGCGTATTGGCTCTGGAAGGCTTCCACCAGCGCCCGGCGCTTCTCCGGGTCTTTTTCCTTCTGGATGGCGGCGACGTCGGCGGCCATCGCCTTGGCCACCTTGGGGTCGCGCAGGGCGAAGAGAGCCTTCAGGCCGTCTACGGGCCCTTCGCCGAAGAGGTCGCCGCCGTTGACGATTTCCTCCAGCGCCTGTTCAAAGGGGATCGTCATCCAGCGGCCGCTGCCCCGGGGGCCGGCCCGTTTGAGCACGGTACGCAGGCGGTAGGGGTCGTAGACGGTCTGCAGGCCGGCCTGGCCCTTGGGGCAGATCCAGCCTTCGACGGTGGCCATCTCCTGGGGCGCGGTGGCATAGGGCACGTGCGGCCACATCGACATCGGGCTGTAGGGGCTGCCCTCGATCTTGACCGCCACCCCGTCGCGCACCTTGACCTTGATGCCGCAGCCGGTGTTGCACTGGAGGCAGACAGAGTATATCTGGGTCTCCGGCCGGTCGAAGGGGTAGACGTTCTCGGCCAGGGGGGCGGCCCCGGCCACCCAGTTGCGGGCCTCCAGGGCCGGTCGTATGAGTTGCGAAAAGAGGGCCGTGCCTCCCAGAAAGGCACACGTCTTCAGAAAATCGCGGCGGGTCAGTTCCATGGGCCACCTCCATACCTTTCAGGTTGCCTGCTAGGTACTGCGCTCCAGGGGGAGAAAGGAGGCCCCCAGGGCGAACAGGGCCAGGGCCAGGCCGATGCCGAAGAGGGAGACCTGCCATTCCATCGGGCTGGGGACGTAGAGGCCGTAGGTCCAGTGCGGCTCAAAGAAGGAGCGGCCGATGCCGGGCAGTTCCTCCACGGCAAAGCCGGGCAGGACGATGTTCCAGCGGATGCCGACAAAGCCGACGGCCGAGATCGCCCCGGCCACCCCGGACCAGAAGGCGCTCCGGCGGCCGAGGGTGACCAGGAGCAGGACGGGCAACCCCAGGGCGAAGCCGACCCCCAGCACCCAGAAGATGTACCAGTTGGGGCCGAAGAGTTGTTCGTGGATCGGGATAAAGTGGGCCGGAGCGGTGCCGTAGAGGCTGACCAGAAACTCGGCCGCCTCCATCAGGGCATCGAACAGGATCAGGAGGAGCAGAAGACGTCCCAGGCCGATGACCTCCTCGCGGTACTTGCGAAAGCCGTTGCGCAGGGCGAAGGCGGCCAAGGCGGTGAGCAGCCCTCCGCCAGAGGCCAGGGCCGAGACCAGGAACATGATGGGAAAGAGGCCGGTGTACCAGTAGGCCCGGGCCACCGTCACGGCGAAGACGGCCCCGGTGCCGCCGTGGAAGGCGACGGCCAGCGGCACGCCGATGGCCCCCAGGACACGCACGACCCGCAGGTCCCGCTCATGGGCCTCCGGGCTATCCTCCTTCGTCCCCAGGGCCAGGAAGCGATAGAGGGTGCCCTTGAAGCCGCCGGCCCTTCCTCCCCGGGCGAAATCGCGGCGCATCAGGAACCAGGCCTCGGCCAGCAGGAGAAAGAAGTAAGCCGTGTAGAGCCAGACGATCCAGGCCAGGGGAGAACTGAAACTGGGGCGCAGGAAGACGGAAAAGACCCGTTCCATCCTCCCCAGGTCCACCCAGATAAAGATCAGGGCGGTGATCAGGGAAACCAAGGCGGTGAGGATGGCCAGCCGGCCCACCCCCTCGAAACGCTTGAGGCCGAAGACATACACCAGGGCGGAGATGAGAAAGGCGCCGGCCGAAAGGCCGATGAAGTAGATGTAAAAGACCACCCAGAGCGCCCAGGGCACCGGAGCACCGTAGCCGACGTGCAGGAGGCCCAGGAA
Organism: Chloroflexia bacterium; assembly: GCA_049970175.1. Classification (GTDB taxonomy): domain Bacteria; phylum Chloroflexota; class Chloroflexia; order DTKN01; family DTKN01; genus JASFBA01. The sequence goes on along the minus strand of JBMFNL010000022.1, from coordinate 9,739 downwards.
GACCCGGTCCACCATGCCGATGCTACCCAGACCCAGGGCGACCAGTCCGAGGAGCAAGGTAATCAGGAGGCGCTTGCTCATCCGTTCCCTCCTTCACAGAAGGTAATATACGCTGGGCTCGGTGCCCAGTTCCTCCTTGAGACGGATCACGTTCGGCGAGGCGGCCTGCCGGGCTACCAGGCTTTCGGGGTCGTTCAGGTCGCCGAAGGTGCGCGCCCCGCCGATGCAGGTGGTGATGCAGGCCGGGAGCATCCCTTTCTCCAGGCGGTGCAGGCAGAAGGTGCACTTGCGGGCGTTGCCGATGGGAGAGAGGTTGCGGTTGGAGGGGTGGCGCTTCCACTCCCGGCCGTACTCAAAGTTGGGGGAAAGGTCGTAGGGGGCGGTGGTGGGCGTGCGCTCTACGGTGTAGAAATCGCCGAAATCGAAGGAGCGGGCCCCGTAGGGACAGGCGCTCAGGCAATAGCGGCAGCCGATGCAGACTTCATAGTCGATCACCACGACCCCGTCGGCGCGGCGATAGGTCGCCCCCACCGGGCAAACCCGGGTGCAGGGAGGATGTTCACACTGCATACACGGCCGGGGGAGGAAACGGCGGGTCACGCTGGGGTAACGGCCGATCTCTTCTTCCAGCACCACGTGGTAGGTGACGCCGGGCGGCGTGTTGTTTTCGGCCTTGCAGGCTACCGTGCAGGCGTTGCAGCCGACACATTTGCGCAGGTCAATGACCATGCCCCAGTGTCTTTCGGTGAGCGGTCGGGCCAGAGCCCGACGCAGGTCTTCCTGCATCCGTAAGAGGCGGTTTTCGGTCATCCTCGCCCTCCGGTGATTCCGATGGACCGGCCGGCAGCCGGCCGGATACGGGAGATAGCCTGTTTGAGTATACTTCGGCCTGTCGGGCTTGTCCAGCGGGAAAATTCCCGAAAAGGAGAGGCCGTCTGTCGGGGAAAGGCCGGCTTTTGCTGTCAGGAAAAGCCGCACACCCGGGGACAGGGGGACGGCCTACCGCTAGCGCTCCAGCAACCCCTGTTGCAGGGCATACCGCACGATGTCGGCGCGGTTGCGCAATCCCAGTTTTTCCATCAGACGGGCCTTGTAGGTCTCCACCGTCTTGATGCTCAGGCAGAGGCGGTCGGCTACCTGCCGATTGGTATAGCCCAGCGCCAGCAAATGGAGCACCTCCTGCTCCCGGGGGCTCAGGCGCTCGTAACCCCGGCGCTCGGCCTCCTCTCCCCGGCGCAACATACTTTCCACGAGGAGACGGGCATGGGAGGGATGCAGGTAGGTGCCGCCCTGTCGAGCGATACGGATGGCAGAGAGGAGTTCGGTATCGGCGGCCTGCTTGAGGACGTAGCCGACGCCGCCGGCCTCCAGGACGGCGCGGAGATACCCCTCGTCGTCGTGCATGGTCAGGACCAACACGCGGGCCTCCGGCCGGCTAGCCCGAATGCGGCGGATGGCCTCCAGGCCGGCCGGAGCACCACCTGCAGCGCCGGGGCGGGCCGGCAGGGTCAGGTCCATCAGCACCACGTCGGGCCGGAGCCGGGCCTCCAGCGCCACGGCCTCCTCGGCACTCCCGGCCTCCCCCACCACTTCCATATCCGGCTGCGTCTCCAGAAGCAGACGCAGCCCGCTCCGCAGGATGGCGTGGTCATCGGCAATGAGCACCCGAATCTTTTCCCCCACCATCGCTTGCTCCCGGGCTTTTCCCCCGGCCGTCCAGCGGCACTTCGACAAAGACGCTCGTCCCGGCCCCCGGAGACGACTCCACCGTCAGCGTTCCGCCCACCAGTTCGGCCCGCTCGCGCATTCCGTGCAGCCCCAGGCAGCGTTCGCTCAGCGGCCCGTTCATCAGCCGCTCGGCGTCAAAGCCGCAGCCGTCGTCCTCCACAACGGCCACCACGGCGCCTCCCCGCACCTCCAGGAGAAGGCTGACCTGACGGGCCTGGGCGTGGCGAACAACATTGGTCATGGCCTCCTGGATGATGCGATAGAGGGCCGTCTCCACCGCCGGAGGAAGCCGTACCCCGTCCAACCCCACCGTCTGCAGGTCTACCGTTAGATGGTAGCGGGAGGCACAGGTTTGCACATAGCGCTCCAGGGCCGGCACCAGCCCCAGGTCGTCCAGGATGCTGGGCCGCAATTCCAGGGCCAGTCGGCGCACCCCATCCAATGTGTCGGCGACGATGGCCTTGAGTTCGTTCAGGCGGGCCGGGCTGGGATCGCTCTCCAGGTTGCGCAACCCCACCAGAATCGAGGTCAGGCTCTGGCCGGTCTGATCGTGGAGTTCGCGGGCGATGCGCCGGCGCTCCTCCTCCTGAGCGGTGATGACCTGCTCCAGCAACTGGCCGCGCCGGGCTTCCCGTTGCTTGAGCGCCTCCCACAACCGGGCCTGTTCCTCCACCATGGCATTGAACGAGCGGGCCAGCGCCCCCAGTTCGTCCTCGGCCCAGACCGGCGCCCGATGGTCCAGTTCGCCCCGGGCCACGGCCCGGGTCGCCTCCACCAGGGCCCGTACCGGCCGCGTGAGCACCCAGGTCAGGAGGTAGCCGCCGGCCACGCCGGCCAAGGCGATGAGGAAAGTAATAAGAAGCAACCGGTAGGTGATGGCGGCCAACTGGGCCTGCAGGCGGTGCTCGGAAAGCCCCACCCGAACCGTTCCGGCATGTCCTCCCAGCACGGGCACCGCCACATCGTGAATCTGCCCTTCCTCGCTTTCCAGGATCTGGAGACGGTAACGCTCCGACCCCGACACCGGATTGACGCCCAGGAGGTCGGGCGGGACGCCTACCCCAAAAGAGTGGACCAGAACTCTCCCCTGAGAATCGAGCACAAAGGCGTAGCGCAGGTCTTCGTTGTGGGCCACGGTGTCGCGGAGCAGTTCGTGCAGGGCGAAAAGGTCGCTGGTCAGGATGAGGTCGGTGCTGCGGGCCGTCAGGTCGCGGGCGATGGAGATGCCCCGTTCATCCAGTTCGTGGCCGAGGGCCTCGGCCATGCGGATTCTCACCTGCGCCGTCACTCCCACGCCCAGGAGGAGGACCAGACCCAGGACGATACCCATAATCTTGGTGCCCACGCTGACCGCACCGATGACGGCCCATATCCTGGCGGCGGCCCGGCGGAAGAAACGCTGCCATCGAGGGAGCGCTTCGCTCATGGCACCTGCTCCACCTGTTCCAGCGCCCGGCGCACCGAGTCGTAGGCCCGGTCGTCCAGGACGACGAAGCGGTCAATTCCCAGTCGGGCCAGGGCGGCCCGTCCCTCCTCATCCTGGTGCATGGTGAGGAGGATGTTCTGGAGGAGGGCCTTCTGCTCCGCCGCCAACTCGGGGTGTACCACCACCGGCGGCATAGCACAGGGCTCCGATCGGGCGATCACCCGAACCCGGCTGGCCAGTTCGGGGTGGCGACTGAGGAGGTAGGTATAGACCAGGCTGTCCACGGCCGCGCCGTCCACCAAGCCGTCGGCCACCGCCCGGATGGAGTTGTCGTGGCTGTAGGTATAGATGGTGCGGCCGAAGAAGAGGCCCGGTTCCTCGCCCATCTGCCGGAGCATATAGAGAGCCATCAGCCGGCCGGAGTTGGAGAGGGGATCGGTGAAGGCAAAACTCTTGCCCCGCAGGTCGGCCAGGGTGTGAGCCGGACTGGCCGCCGGGACGATGATGTAGGAGTAATAAACCGTCTCGCCCTGGACCTGGGGGACCGCCAGGAGTTCCATCCCAAAGTCCCGATGGCCGCGGATATAGGCCCCGGTACAGACCAGGGCCAGGTCGACCTCGCGGTCGCGCACCAGGGCATTGACCTCGGCATAGGTGCGTCGTTGCAGGAGTTCGACCGGCCGGCCCAGCCGTCGCCCCAGGTAGTCCAGGAAAGGCAGGTATTCCTCGACCGTGCTCTGGGGCGAGATAACCGCGGCAATGGCGACCCGTAGGGGCCGGCTTTCCGATGTCCCGGTCGGCGTCGGTAGGGGCGGGATTTCGGACAAACGGACCCGGGGATACGACCTCCCGGCCGTGCAGCCGGATATCAGGAGCACCAAGAGAACCAGAAGTCGGTAGAAACCTTTTCCCATCGGATTTCCATACGCAGCACTTTTCTCAATTATACCACACCACCACCAGGCTGTCAGGCATTCCGGCCTGACGGTCCTGACATCCGCTCATAAATCCCACCTAGGCCCTTTAGGTCGAGTAGCGGCTTGGGTTGAGTAGCGCGATAGCGCGTATCGAAACCAGCGTATCGAGACCTTACGGCGGCCCCCGACCGGCCGCGACGGGCCCCAAATCGCCTCCGCGACGGCCGTCCCCCGCCATCTCAACAGCGTTTCAGGTCGCCAGGTTTCGATACGCGCTACTCAACCTACATTCGTGCCAGAACGAGTGATGAGCGGATGTCAGTTCCGTTGGCTGAGGTTGGGTCCCACAACGGCCGGGAGGCGGTCCTCTCGGGCACCGGGTTCCGTGCCTTCGTGTCCCATTTTGTGCACGGCCGCGTCCGTCCCCCGAGCATAAATTCCCGGCGGGAGTGGGGGCAGCGCTCCCGGCCGGGCCGGCCGGTGCCTCGGGACAACATCTATTGTGCCGAAGGTTGGGCCTGACGGCTGAAAGCGGGGGCTATGACTCCGGGGGCGGTGCCGGAGGATCGGGGAAGTGGTTGGAACCGGCTTGCTGGCGCGATTTATGCCGGCGTACGGCCACGCCTACGAGGGTCACCAGGACCCCCAGTCCCTCGCCAAGCGACCAGAGCAGCCGGGAAACGAGCGGGGTGACCATCGCTACCGGGGTCGGCAGGAACTGGGCCAGCAGGATCGCTTGTGCCCCTTCGCGTATTCCCAGGCCGGCCGGGGCAATCAGGACCAGGAACCCCAGCACCCAGGACAGGCTGGAGATGCCCAAAATCGGCAGGGCCGCTTCCACCCGGAGAGGGAAAAACGCGGCGATCAGGCAATATTGGCTAGCACCATATACACACCAACTGGCCACGTAGAATAGGAGCAGCCGGAGTACCTGACCGTAGTGCAGGCCCAAGCGGATAGGTTCTCGTCGGAACCGGTGGAGGATCCAGTTGACCATGCGTTCAAGCCAGGGGGGGTAACTCAACGCCAGGCCAACCGGAAGGGCGGCCAGACCGAGCCAGGTATAGGGGCCAGAGGTGCTCCAAGCCGGCCATATGGCCAAATACAGGAGCAGGCCGGCCAGAATAAGCAACAAGATTTCCATATATAGGCTAAGCAAGCCAATCGGGGGAGCAATGCCCTCCTGCGTGGCCAGATACACCCGGCTCACGGCCATGAGAACCTTGCCCGGCACATATTTGCCCAACTGCGAGATGAACCACACCCGCGCACCGGACAGGGCGTCCCGGGGAAAACCCATCCAGCGCAGAATTTGGAGCCAACCGAGGACCAGCAGGGCGAAAAAAAGGCCCAGTAGCCCGAAAGACAGGAACAAGAACCGGACGTCATATTGCAATGAAAGTGTCCGCACTTCTTCCCAATTCTGGGACAGAAACCACCCGAAGAAGAAGGCAATGGCCAGGAGAGCCGCCACCTGGACTAGCACCAGTGCCCGGCTCTGCCCCTTTGGGCGATCCGGCTTCCCGCACTCTGGGGACCGGGTGGGAGTATCCGGGGTTTCAATAACGAGCGGGGAAGTTGATGGATGCACATTCATCGTGGGGTGGTCCCCTCGGGAGCATACCTGCCTGCCCGGGCATCGTCCTGGGGCGTAACCAGGGCTAGGAGCCAGGGAAAGGGGCAACTGAGGGCTTGGATCAGGAAGCGCTCCTGAAGGAGGCGACGGAATCCGGCCATGCCCCAGTGATGCAGGTGTTCGGGATCATCTCCCATCCGCTTCAGGTGTTTTCCCCGCAGCAGGTTGGCCAGACGAAAGAAGGGTTCGTGGGGCACGCTGATCAAGACCTGGTAACGGGCCACCCGGGCGATTTCGCGGAGGGCTTGTCGGGGGCGTTCCAGGTGTTCCAGAACCTCCAAGCACAAGACCAGGTCGAAACTGTGATCCGGGAAAGGCAGGGCAAGGGCATTCCCCTGACAGAAGGATATCCCCGGATGCCACTCTCTTCCCCGTCGCAGGGCCGCCCCATCCACATCAATCCCGACGAGGGGGCCGCTGTGCGGCATCTTCTGTTGGAGAGCGCGTAGTACGAACCCCTCCGCGCAGCCGACATCCAGGACCGAACGGTTCTGTAGCGGGCCTACCAGGGCCTGGACACGGGCGAGGAACCGCCGCAGGAGATAGCGTTGCAGGGGATTGGGGTTGCGATATTTCTGCAAGTTGCCATAACGGCTCAAACGGACCAAGGTTCTTCCTCCTCTCGCAGGTACATCCTCAGCAACTCCCGGTTATTCTTCTGGTCCCCTTGGACGTGGAAATAGACGATCATCTCGGCGAGCAGACCGAGGGAGATAAACTGTATCCCCACGATGATCAGCAGGATGCCCAGAGTGAAGAGGGGGCGGGTGCCGATGGGCCCCCGCCCAAGGCACCACAGGACGCTCAGGTAGGCGGAGATACCCAGGCCGGCCAGCAGTGTCCCGAGCCCCAGCCAGCCAAAGAGATGGAGCGGATGGGAGGTAAAGCGGTTCAAGAATATGGCGACCAGGAGATCGAAAAAGCCCTGCCAGAGTCGGGCAACCCCAAACTTGGAATGGCCAAAACGTCGGCGATGATGGCGCACGGGGATTTCCCCAACCCGGAAGCCAGCCCAATGGAGCAGGACCGGGATGTAGCGATGAAGGGACCCGTACAGAATGAGATGCTTCACCGCCTCGCACCGATAGGCCTTGAAGCCGCAGTTGAAGTCGTGCAAGGGCAGGCCGGAAATACGGCTCGTGACCCAGTTAAAAATCCTGGAGAGGAATTTTTTCAAACCGGGATCCTGCCGGCTTCGCCTCCAGCCGGAGACCAGATCATAACCCCGGGCCAGCATGTCCAGAAAGCGGGGAATCTCTATCGGGTCGTCCTGCAGGTCGGCGTCAAGGGTGATGATCACTCTCCCTCGGGCTTCCTGAAAGCCCAGTGCCAGGGCCAGGGATTTGCCCAGGTTACGTCGAAAGGAAAATAGCCGCACCTGGGGAGATTCTTGCCGGATTCGACGCAGTTCCTCCAGCGACCCATCGGTGCTGCCGTCGTCTACGAACAGAATCTCATACGGTTTGCCAACCTCCTCCAGCACCCGGCTGAGTTGCTCATACAGGATAGCCAGGTTCTCCCGTTCATTGAAAAGAGGGACAACGATGGATATCTCCGGTAGGCCGGTCATGGTTTCCTCCTTCTTTTTACCGAGCGGAGCAAAAAGATCGCTCGTGAAGATGGAACTGTACCTGGGCGATATCCAGGCTCAAACAATACTCCGGTGAGCCGGTTTCCCTGGCATCCATCCAACTACACCCGTCCTCGGTATGGAAAACGAGCGTGTTTTCTCCGGCCCACAACAGAAAGGGGCCGCTTACCAGGTGCTGGTGAGGCTCCGGCGCCACCAGCCAATTTTCATTCAAGGGGCGATCGTTCACCAACAGGTCCAGACTCCGCTCTTGTTGATAGGAACTCGCCATGAACGAGATGCTAACGCAACGTTCTTCCGCCAGGTATAACCGCAGGAGCGCATCATTGCTCATCCAGCGATGTGCCACCGATTGCGGCAGAAAGTTGCGGAGATACCAGTTGGGCCCAAATTCGACGAACGGCCCTTCAGGTGGCCATGTCTCGTAGGCGATAATCTCATCGTCCTCGTAGATCGGCGTACCCACCCGTCTTCTCAGGAGGACATCCTGCTGTCTCAGGTCGGGAAGCGGTTGCCCCAAGTGCGCGATAGAGCCGAATTTATGCAGGATCACGTAACGTATGTTCGCAGCACGCAGGTTGGCTTGCGGCTGGATCACGATGTCCGATCCTTCAATGACCTGCTGGATTCCCCATAACTGGTTGCTCTGGGCGATGCTCAGACGCCAGACGTGTCCCCCCACGATGGGATGCCGGTGAACCATCTGGTATAAGAGGCCGTAATTGGGGTAGTGTACCGGAAACGATTGGCCCAAGGGGGTATAAAAGATCGGGTAGTCAAGGAGACCGTACGGCTCCCGGTCGGCTGCAATTGGCTGGTAGAACGGGGGAATCCGTATCTCGACAACCGGAAAGGGCCAGTAAGTCCAGTACTCGAGCAGGATCAAAGGTATCGAGAGCCAGAGCAGGGCGGAGCGCCATACTTTCCGCCGCGACTGGAGCGCTGCTGCACCCAGAGCGGCCAGGACGGCGAGCGCCAGCATCAGGGAGACGGCGGCTCGCCCGGGATTCCGCCCAAGTTCTAGAAACGGAATTTTTTGAAGCAGGGCATACGGCAGAGGAACGGGTTGACTATCCTCTCCGGTCCCGATGGTAACAACGCGGCCGCCCACCTGGAGGACAGGTCCCAGGCAGATCATCAGGGCCAAAGCCGCCAGGATCAACCAGGGGGCAGCATGCTGGGGCTTTTTGATCCACCCGTAGATGGCCCAGCCGGTGGGCAACAGACCCAGATAGGCCCACTGTTCGGGCCACAGGGTGATATCACTGATGATGGTTTGTCCCCATGGTTTGTCTCCCCGAAGAAAAACGGAATGGACAGGCAGGAAAAAACTCACCAGATCGTCCGCTGCGGTAGGCCGAATAGGCTCAACGATGTCTTGCCGCCACTCTCCGGAGGTGCTCAGAAACGGCCCCAGGGCAGGCAACCAGAGCAGCACGCCGATCATCCCGGCGACGAGGAAGCGGGACAGGGTACGGGCGAACATCCGACGGTCCCGCAGCAGGTGGTATCCCAGGCAAGAGAGGGTCAGGGGCAGGAGCAGGTAGGCGTCGAAAAGGAAATGGACTTGCAGAGCAAGGCCCAGGAGGATTCCCAGGACCATCGCCCGTTTCCAAGTTGGGCCTTCCAGGAAGCGAAGCAGGGCGAGCCCGTAGAGGGGGAACGGAAAAGTCATCATTTGGATAAAGTGGGCAGTCGCATGGGACATAGCAAAGGGGGCAAAGGCAAAGATCACCCCCCCGATGAAGGAAGGCAAGGGGGCCGAGGTGATATGATAACACAGAAGAAAGGTACTCCAGCCGGCCAGAACAAAGGAGGCCATCAGGAAGAGGTTGTATACCTGCCAGGGCGAGAGGAAGAACTGGAAGGGTATGGCCAGCACCGGAATCAAGGGGGTAGAAAAGATCAGGGCATTATAACTGCCTTGAGGATAATGGAGCAACGACAACTGGTTCGGGTGGACATGGAGGTCAAAGAGCGCCGTTTTCGTCCACCAAAGAAGCCATAGATGCACGAAACTATCCATGCCGTCCCCAGCCTGGTGGGTGGAAAAGACGAATACCGTCGGATAGGTGATCAGAAGGGTCAGGGCCGTATATCCTCCCAGGGCCGCTACAGCCGGCCGGCAGAGCAGGCCTCGTAGCCATCGTCCCAGATCGAGGACCACCTTCCCCATGCGTTTCTCTGGCCTCCAACCAACCATCCGATCAGACCTCCGGCCTATCGGCAACGGCGACCAGCGTTAAACCCCAGGGTAGGGCCGGCCACCGGGTCTCGAAATACAACCAGGCGGTGAGAAGCGCCCGGCAGGCCCTCCGGACAATCCCGTCCCCCGTAGCCCGAAGCCCATCGTAGACCTCACGCTGAAGAAACTTCTCAAAGAACCAACTGGACTCTGGCGAAAAGCGAAAATGAGTCACTTGAGCATGGGACGCCTCCTG
>JBMFNL010000021.1:0-47118 GCA_049970175.1 Chloroflexia bacterium | reverse complement strand
TACACGGTGGTGATGACGGTTTCGAACGCCTGCGGCTTCGAGGTCGTGACCCACACCGTGGTGGTCACCGGCGTCTGCGTCCCGCCCTCCGGGGCCGACTTCACCTGGACGCCGCTCACGCCCACCGTGGGCCAGAGCGTGACCTTCACCGGCACGGTGGCCGCCGGGACCCCGCCCTTCACCTGGGCCTGGGCCTTTGGCGACGGCGGGACCGGGAGCGGCCAGGTGGTCCAGCACACCTACGCGGCGACCGGCACCTACAGCGTCCTCCTGACGGTGACGAACGCCTGCGGCACGGCCACGGCCACGCACACCGTTCGCATCCGTCCGTATACCATCTACCTGCCGCTGGTGCTCAAGGGGTATACCTTCCCGTAAGGGACGAATCCTGGGGGTAGGGCGAGGCCGGGACTCGCCCTGCCCCCAGGGCGAGACACCGAAAAGCGTCGGGGCGAGGCTTGGCTGGCCTCGCCCCTAATGTTGGAGAGGGGGGCGAATCAGTTGGAGCGTTGATCGTTCTCAGATGGTGACCGGACCTCGCCGGACTTGGAAGGAACGTTCCCCGCTCAACGCCTCTACGGGGACAACGCCTCCAGATTTTTCCGCGGCAGGTCCCAATCCGGGGCCAGTTCCACCGCCCGGGCAAAGTATTGCCGGGCCGCCTCGAGGTCGCCCTGCTCGCGGGCCACGACGCCGGCGTTGTTATAGAGCCGGGCGTCCTCCGGGGCCGCCTGGAGGGCTTCGTCCAGAATCCGCTTCGCCGAGACCCAGTCCTGCATCCCGATATAGGCCGCGCTTAACCCCGCGGCCACGTCGGCCGGCCCGGCCCCGAAGGCGGCCGCCTGGTTGAAGGCGCGCAGCGCCCCCTGAAAATCGCCTCGCCCCAGCAGCAGGTCCCCCAGCCGCAGCCAACGGTCGGGTTCCTGCGCCCGCTGTAACATCGCCTCGGCCGCGGCGCGCTGGTCCTCGGGCAACAGGTTCACCGCCTGGGCCAGGTGCTGGGAGGCCAGGTCCGGCCGGTCGGCCCGCAGGTAGAGGTCGCCCAGGACCAGCCGGGTGAAGGGGAGCAAGGCGTCCAGGGGGAGCGCCTTCTGGAGAAGGACGCTTTCGGCTTCCGCCAGCCGGTTCTGTTCCAGGAGGGTCCGCCCCACCCAGGCCCAGAAGAGGGGGTCCCGGGGCTGTCGGCGGGCGGCTTCCTCGAAGGCGCCCTGGGCCTCGGCGTAGCGGCCGGCGGCAAAGAGGGCCTGCCCCAGGTCGCCCCAGAGGTCGGCCGTATCTTCCCCCGGTGGGAAGAGGGCCAGGGCCTGGCGGAATGCCCCGGCGGCTTCCTCGAACCGGCCCATCCGCAGGTAGATCAGGCCCAGGTTGAGGTGAGCGACGGGAAGGGTGGGGTCGCGGGCCAGGGCCTGCTCCCGCGTGACCTTTTCCGCCTCCTCCAACTTCCCCTGCTCGCGCAACGCGCCGGCCAGGTTGTTCCAGTAGAGGGCGTTCTCCGGCTGAAGTTCCGTTGCCCGGGCAAAGGCCGTCTGGGCTTCGGCATACCTCCCCAGGTGAAAGAGGGCCAGGCCGGCATTGTCGTGGGCATCGGCGTTTTGGGGGTCGAGGGCGATGGCCTGGTTGGCCTTTTCCAGCGCCAGGGCGTAGCGGCCCTGATGGACGTACTGGAGGGCCAGGTTGGTGGGCGGAAGGGCGGAACGAGGCGCCCGTCCCTCGGCCCAGGACCAGAGGGTCAGGTCGTCGCGCCAGTGGAGCAGGGTGAGTTGAACGGTCATCAGGCCGGCCAGGAGGTAGAGGAAGAGCAGGGCTTCCTTCCAGGGGAAGGGTTGGGAGGCGGCCGTTTCTTCCCCGGCCGGCCGCGCCCTCAAGAAGTATCCGGCCGCCAGGGCCGGGAAAAGGAGCGGGAAGAGCAGGTAGCGCTCGGCTATGTAGGAACCGCCGCTCAGTTCGAGCGGCAGGAGGTTCGCCACCGGCAGGAGCGTGAGCAACCCGGCCAGGGCCAGCCATCCGGCCGGCCGTGCCCGACGCACCAGCCATACCACACCCACCACCACCAGGACCAGCAGCGCCAGGCTGAGCCAGGCCAGGGGATCGCCCAGGGGCACCGGCCGTTCGCTGTAGTGAATCGGGCTGAGGAGGGTAAAGGGCCACACCACAAGCAAGAGGTACGTCCCCAGCGATTTCAGGACGAGGAGCAGGTGGTTGGGCAGCGGGCCGACCGGAGGCGTCTCCCCGGCGCCGGGCAGCCACAGGTAGCCCAGCGCCGCATAGCGCAGCCCCAGGTAGGCCGCCCCGGCCAGGAAAACGGCCAGGTACACCCAGACATCGCCGAGCACCCAGAACGTCCGCCACCTGAACCGGCCGCTCTCCCCCTCATCCGGCCGGGCCAGATGCCAGCAAAGGATGGCCGGCACCAGGGCTACGGCCATCTCCTTGCAGAGCGCGGCCAGGAAAAAGGCCGTTCCCACCAGGAGCGGACGCAGCCAGCGCGAGCGCACCTTGCCGTCGGCCAGGAGTGCCAGGAGGAGGAAGGTGGTCATCAGGAGGTCGAAGCGGCCGGAGATAAAGGCCACCCCTTCCAGAAGGGCCGGATGACACCCGTAGAGCAGCCCGGCCGCCAGGGCCGGCAGGAGCGGGCGAAGGCCGGAGGTGCGGCGCAGGCCGAAGAGGTGCGCCGCCAGGAGGGTCACCAGGGCGGTGTTGAGGACATGGAGGAGGACGTTGGTCAGGTGGAACAGGGTCGGGTTGATTCCCCCCAGGCCCAACTCGGCGACGAAGGTGAGCAGGGCCAGCGGGCGGAAATAGTTGGGGGAGAGGATAAAGTTGCGGAAGACGGCCGTCGGCCACAGGGCGGGGTCCCGGTAAGTCGGGTAATCGCGCAGGAAAATGGTATCATCCCAGACCAGTTGAAAGTTCAGCGCCGGCAGATAGAGCAAAAGGGCAACGAGCGCCGGCAGAAGAAAAACCCAATTCCCGATTTCCGCTTGGAAGATCTTTTCCATCGCCTCCGCCTCAGGCCCCAAACTTGGTCAGCCGGCCGGCATGGGCCAGCGCCAGCGGCATAATGTCCACGTGGTGAATGTGCCCCAGCCCGCCGGACATGCAGGCCCGCTCGCCGAAACGGGAAACCCCATCCGGGCAGACGTAGCGCGACCAGAGGAGAATCGGCAGTTCGTGCCAGGAGTGGGCTTTCCACAGGGCCGGTGTGGCATGGTCGCCGGTAACCACCACGACGTCCGGCCCGAGTTCCAGGATGGCCGGCAGGGCCCGGTCCACCTCCTCGATGACCTGCACCTTGCGGGCGAAATCGCCGTCCTCGCCGGCGCTGTCGGTCTTTTTCACGTGGAAGAAGAAAAAGTCATAGTCCTGCCAGTGTTCGCGGAGCGTCCGCACTTCGTCCTCGATGGTGCTTCCGGTGGGGAGGACCTCCATGCCGGCCAGCCGGGCCAATCCCCGGTACATGGGGTAGGTGGCGATGGCCGCGCAGCGCAGGCCGTAGAGTTCCGGCATCGGCGGGAGGCCGGGGTTTTGGGCCATGCCGCGCAGGGTACAGCCGTTGGCCGGGTGCTCGTCGGCCAGGAGGCGGAAGGCTTCTTCCAGCCAGCGGTTGAGGAGTTCGGCCGTATAGGCGGCCTCCGGACGGGTCGGCCGCACGGGGAGCGGGGGGACGCCGGTGCGCTGGGGGTCGGTCTCGGTCAGGCCGTCGGCGAGGTTGGGGCCGCGCAGCACCAGGACGAAGCGATAGTCCTGCACCGGCTCGACCAAGGTCTCCACCCCCGGGAGGCGGATGGCCCGCAACTTTTCCACCAGTCGGGCGCAGACCTCGGTGGAGATGCGGCCGGCCCGCCGGTCCAGGATGACCCCCGTCTTGGGGTCCAGGGTGCAGAAGTTGCCCCGGGCGGCCACGTCCTCGGCCTGGAGTTCGAAGCCGATGCCCAGCGCCTCCAGCACCCCCCGGCCGATCTCATAGGCCAGCGGGTCGTAGCCAAAGAGGGCCAGGTGGCCGGGCCCGCTGCCGGGGGCGATCCCGGGGGCCACCGGCGTGCTCAGCCCGCAGATGCCCCGGGCGGCCAGGGCATCCAGGTGGGGCGTGTGGGCCGCCTCCAGTTCGGTGGGTCCCCCCTCCTCCAGCGGCAATCCGCCCAGCCCGTCCAGCACCAGGAGGAGAATCTTGGTCGTATTGGGGATGACCAGGGAACGGATGAGGGATAGACGGTCCATCGTCACCTCCGGAAGCGCCCTAACGGCCGACGGCCACCGGGGTCCACCCGGATGCCGTCCTCTGAAAGGTCAGTTTTTCCAGGTGCGGCCAGCGGGCCACGGCCCATACGGTGGCCTGCCCGCCGTCCAGAGAAATGCGCTGAACCTCGTAGCCGGCCTTTTGGGCCGCTTCGACCAGCGCCAGGTAATCGGCCTCCGGCCGGCCGGAAAAGGCCCCGCTCTCCAGGACTCGCTCGATGCCGTCCAGCAACGCCTCGGCTTGCGTCAGCCGGCCGGCGCGGAGGCTTTCCTGGGCCGCGATCAGCATGGCCTCCAGGGCCAGGTTCTCCGGCGCCCGGGGATGACGGATAAAGTCGGCCACAATGCCCCTCTCCTCGCCTTCCGCCGGGTCGGGCATCCAGCCGCTCCACCAGTAGGCCCCCGGGTCGTAGCGCTCCTGGTAGCGGCGCATGGCCTCGAAGAGACGAACCGTATCCTCCAGGTCCCGGACCTGCTCCGAGGTAGGAGGATGGGCTTCGAGCCAGGCCCGGAAGGCCTCTTCCGTCTCCTCCCGACCCCGGCCAAAGTTTTCCTCCAGGGCCTGCTCCAGGGCCGGCACAGGATCGAGATCCTTCTCGAAAGAGGCGTAGAAGCGGAGGAAATGCTCCCAGCCGTAGGTGTCCACCAGGTAAGCGATCAGCGCGGCGCCTTCCAGGTAGGCGACCTCGTGCTGCTGGGCATAAAAGTCGCCGGCCAGCGTTTCCAGGGGGATATAACGTCCGGTCGGCAGGAGGGCGGCGGCCCGCCGGGGAATCGGCTCCTCCTTGTAGTGGCCGCCGGAAAGGTACACCGCCAGCCCCTCGCGGAGCAGGGCCGGCGGATAGACCTGGAAGAGCCGGGCATCCAGAACGTGGACGATCTCGTGGCGCAGTACCAGCCGCAGGTCCAGGCCGGCATAATGCCGGTCGAGGTAGGAGACGGCCACCTGGCCGTAGGCATACCCCCCCTGGCCGATCACCCGGCTGAGGAAGTAAATTTCCAGCGGTTCCGGGGAAGAGACGCCCAGGCGTCCCGCAACGCCGGCGAAGGCTTCTTCCACGGCGACGGTGATCGTCGACATGTCGCGGGCGGCGGCGCTCCCGCTGAGGTAATGCAACGTACAGCAGGCCGTCGTTTCCGTCATCCAGGCGGCTCCCCGCTCCGGAGGGGGAAGTTCGACCGCCGGGGAGAGGTACAGGGTAAAGGTCAGGAGGTTGTTGGTCGGGTCCTCATCGCCCTCCTGGATGAGGTCATCGGGGTCGAGCCAGGCGACCAGGGTTTGCTCTCCGACCAGGCCGTGCGTATCCCAGGCCCAGATCAGGCGGGCCCGGGGTTGTCCGTCATAGGCCGGGAAGCCCACCGACCCCTCGGCGATCACTTCCCGCTGTCCGTTCGTTCGGTGATACAGGCGGAGGGCGATGGCCGAGGGGGGGATGGAGCCGATATTCCGGGGCGTAACGTCGAAGGAGAGGATGTCCCCGCTGTAGCGTTCCGGGCCCGGATAGACGAGCACGTCGCCCGGAGCCAGCCAGAGGTCGGCCGCGGGAGGCGAAGGCTCCAAAGAAAGTAAAGTGGGTGCTTTTGCCGGGGTCTCCGAAAAGGCCGGCCGGCCTCCGCCGCAGGCCGCCGGAAGCAGGGACACCAGGAGCAGACCGGTGATCCAAACGGCCGGGCCGTTTTTCCAGAAAGACAACGGACGACCTCACACCGCCGGCCTTCACCTCACTCCCCCTCGCCCCTCTTCCACTGGGAAGAGGGAGTAGGGGGTGAGGGGGAAAAGTCCGGCCCCCAACAACCTTGACGATACGGAGCAATCTCCTGGCCCGTAGGGGCGGGGGAACCCCCACCCCTACAGGCCAGGAGAGCGTTCAACGGTCCGCCGTCGGCGGTGTTATGCTGCCCGCCGCCGGCCGGCCCACCGCCTCAAGGCCAGGCCGGCTCCGGTGAGCACGCCCGCGCCCGCCAGCGCCCCGGGCAGCACCAGCACTGCACCCGTCTCCGGAAGGAGCGCGGCCGAAACGGTGATGCGTCCCTCCACCTGCGGGTTGACCGGGGAGTAGGCTTTGATGTAGTCGATCAGGGCGTCGGACATAAGGAGGCCGGTATCGTAGCGGTTGGCCCCCTTGGTGAAGACGCTGTAGCCGTCCCCGCCGCCGGCCATAAAGTTGTTGGTGACCAGGCGGTAGGTCTTGTTCCGGTCGATCAACTGGTACTTGCCGTCCACCAGCACCTCGACCTTGATGATGCGGGATTGGGCCGGGAGGTTGGGGTTATAGGCAAAACGCAGCCCGCCGACCTGGGGGAAGCGGCCGGCCTTGGCCTCCACCTGGCTCACCCCGTTCTCCAGCGCCTCGATGATCTGCGCCCCGGTGAGGTCCATATCCACCAGGGTGTTGCCAAAGGGCAGCACCGTGAGGACATCGCCCACGGTGACGTTCCCGGCCTTGATCGAGGCCCGGATGCCGCCGCCGTTGGTGATGCAGATCTGGGTCCGGTCGCTGCGGGTGGCCCGGAGCATGGCATCGCAAACCAGGTTGCCCAGGTTCGTCTCCTCGGTACGCACCTTGCTCCGCTCGCCGACCAGGTCCACCGCCGTCTGACCGACGACCGTGGCCTTGAGGGTGGAGAGGGCGGGGGCAAAGAGCGTCTTGATCATGTCCAGGACCTGGGCATCCTGCGGCACCGAGGCATCCAAGAGGATGGGTGCGCCGCTGTAGCCGGTGAGGACGCCGTTGGCATCAAAGGTCACGTTCAGCCGGCCCAGGTACTGCCCCCACTGCCCGTCCTGAACCACCAGCACCGGCTCGCCGGCCGGGGAAACGATCGGGTTGGGGTACGGCCCCGCCGCCCCGGACATCGTCCCCAGCAGGGTATGGCTGTGCCCGCCGACGATCACATCGATTCCCGAGACCGTGGTGGCCAGGAGGTTGTCCAGGCCATAGCCCAGGTGGGAGAGGGCGATGATCTTGTTCACCCCCTGGGCCTGGAGGGCGGCGACGGCCTCCTTCGCCGCGGCAAAGGCATCCTTCACCTTCACCTTGGGGCCGATGTTGGAGATGACCGTCACGTCCTCGGTGGTCAGGCCGAAGAGCCCGATCTTCTCGCCGCCGATCTCCAGCACCGTGTAGGGTTTGATCTTGCCCGCCAGTTCCGGCTCTTTGGAGACATCCAGGTTGGCGCTGAGGAGGGGGAAGTTGGCATAGGTGGCAAAGTGGCCCAAGGGCCCCGGCCCCAGGTCGAACTCGTGATTGCCCACGGCCATGGCCTGGTAGCCCAGGTGGTTCATAAAGTGCAGTTCGGCGATGCCGTGGAACTGGTTGAAGTAGAGGGTGCCCTGGAAGGCGTCGCCGGCGTCCACCAGGAGGATGTTTCCGCCCTCCTGGCGAATCGTGTTGATCATATAGTTCCGCCGGGCCACGCCTCCGTAGCACTTTTCCCCGGGATCGCAGGAGGTGCCGCTGGAGTCAAACTCCTCCAGGTGGGAGTGGGTGTCGTTGGTGTGAAGGATGGTCAGGGTATAGGGCCCATCGGCCCGGACGGCCGAGGGCAGGAAGGCGGCCAGAAGGGCCAGTAGAAGCAAGATCGGCAGCAATCTCCTGAGCATGGTCTTCCTCCTCTTTCGGTTCAAAAGGACGGCCTACGGACCTTCAGGTACCCAGGTCATCACCTCCTTGCCACCGCCTCGATAAAGGCATGGGCCTCGCGGAAAACCGTCTCCCGCTCCGCGTCCACCAGGGCGTTGTGGCCGGAGCGTTCCAGCCAGATCAGGCGCTTCTCCGCCGAGGGGATTCGCCGAAGGAGGGCCTCGGCCCCCTCCGGGCGCAGGACGCCGTCGCGCCGGCCCTGGAAGATGAGCACGGGCACGTCCACCCGGGCCGCCGCCCTCCAGGCGGCCCGCAGCAGGGCGTACATCTCGGCCACGGCCGAAGCCGGCGCCCGGGTATAGTACCATTGCCGCTCCGGCCCGGTGGGGTCGGCGAGGTCGGCATCCTCGCCCAGGACGACCCAGCGCAGGAAAAGGCGGGCGAGGGGAAGGAGCGGAGCCAGCGGGTTGCGCAACTTGACGGCCGGCGAAACGGCGACGACGCCGGAAAGGGGGCTTTTTCCGGCCAGATAGAGGCTGAGGGCAGCCCCGGCGGAGAGGCCGAGGGCCAAGACCGAGGTGCAGTGCTCCTGCAAGCGCTGCCGGGCCCGTTCCGCCTCCTGCACCCAGTCCGACCAGCGCACGCCCCGCAGCGCCTCCGGCTGCCGGCCGTGCCCGGGGAGGAGCGGGGCAATGACGCTGATGCCCCGCTCCGCCAGGTATGCGCCCAGTTCGCGCACTTCGGCCGGCGAGCCGGGAAAGCCGTGCAGGAGCAGCGCACCGATCGTTCCACGCCACGCCTCGAAGGGGGTGGGGTCTCCCCGGCCGGCGATGAACATCCTAGCCCTCGCCTTGGGCCATCTGCAGGAACGGCTTCACCAGGTCAATGGGCAGCGGGAAGAGGATGGTCGAGTTCTTCTCCACGGCGATCTCGGTGAGCGTCTGCAGGTAGCGCAACTGCATCGCCGCCGGAATGGCCCCGATGACCTTAGCCGCCTCGGCCAGCTGCTGGGCCGCCATGAACTCGCCCTCGGCATGGATGATTTTGGCCCGCTTCTCGCGCTCGGCCTCGGCCTGCCGGGCCATGGCCCGCTGCATCCCGGCCGGCAGTTCCACATCCTTGACGGCCACGATGGTCACCTTGACGCCCCAGTGCTCGGTGGCCTCGTCGATGATCTGCTGCAGTCGGGTGTTGATGCGGTCGCGGTGGGCCAGGAGCTCGTCCAGTTCCGACTGCCCCACCACGTCGCGCAGCGTGGTCTGGGCGATTTGTAGGCAAGCAGCCACATAGTTGGCCACGTTGATGACGGCCATGCGGGCGTCCACGACCTTGAAGTAGAGGACGGCGTTGACCTTGATGGTCACGTTGTCGCGGGTGATGATCTCCTGGGCCGGCACATCCATGGTCAGGATACGCATGTCCACCCGCCTCTCCACCCGCTCGATGAAGGGGATGATCCAGACCCAGCCCGGCCCGCGTACTCCGGCGAATCGCCCCAGGCGGAAGATGACCAGCCGCTCATATTCCCGGCAGATCTTGACCGCTGCGGTGATCAGCCAGAAGGCGAACAGAACGATGATACCCAGGATAACCCAACCGCCGACATCCATGGTTTCCTCCTCCTTGGCTACCGAGGTCGGTTTGACCAACCGACCTACAACTATGCCGGCTCGAAACCGACCGGGGTCAGGTCCGTTTCTCCCGGGGCCGGCGCACGTGCAGGAGCAACCCTTCGAGGGAGATGACCTCGACCGATTCGCCGGCCTGGATGGGCCCTTCCTCGGAGCGGGCCCGCCACAGGGCGCCGTCCACAAAGATCATCCCCTCCGGGGCCAGGTTCTCCCGCGCTATGCCGATCATCCCGACCAGGGCCTCCGGCCCGGAGACGACCGGCCGGCGCTGTCCCCGGACGGCGGCGTAGAGGATGAGGATCACCACGAGGAGGACCAGGCCGGCCACCAGGGCGATGGCCCACGGCTCCACCCGCAGGTACGGTTCCGCCGAATGGAAAAGCAAAAGCGATCCCGCGACCAAGGCCACGATTCCTCCTGTCGTCAGCACCAGATGGCTGGTCGCAAAGATATCGAAGGCGAAGAAGATAAAGCCCAGGACGATGAGGAGCACGCCGGCCCAGTTGACGGGCAGGGTGCCCAGGGCGTAGAGGCTCAGGAGGATGCAGACGCCCCCCAGGACGCCGGGGAGGGAGACGCCGGGGTTGGAGAACTCGATCCACAGCCCCAGCAGGCCCAGGCTGAGGAGCAGGTAGGCGATGGTGGGATCGGTGATGACCAGGAGGAAGCGGGTGATGAAGGACATCGGCAGTTCGGAGACGGAAGCGCCGGCCGTATGGAGCGTCACCCGCTCTCCCGAGGCCAGCGCCACCTGCCGGCCGTCCAGTTGGGAAAGGAGGTCCTGCAGGTTGCCCGCCACGATCTCCACCACGCCCAGTTCCAGGGCCTCGCTGGCGGTGGCCGAGGCAGCCTCCTTCACCGCCTTCTCCGCCCACTCGATATTGCGCCCGCGCTCCTGGGCCGAGGCGCGCAGGCCGGCCAGGGCATCCTGCTCGATCTTGCTCTGCAACTCCTCGGGGACTTGCTCCGGTTCGCCCTGCTCGTTGATGGAGATCGGGGTGGCCGCGCCGATGCGGGTGCCCGGGGCCATGGCCGCCACATGGGAGGCATAGGTGATGTAGACGCCGGCCGAAGCCGCCCGCGCCCCCCGGGGAAAGACGTAGACGACCACCGGCATCTCGGCGTTCATGATGGCCTGGACGATCTGGTTGGTGGAATCCATCAGCCCGCCGGGGGTATCCAGACGGATGATCACGCAGACGGCGCCGTCCTCCTGGGCCGTGCGGATGCCCCAGGAGATGTAGCCGGCCGTCACCGGGTTGATCACCCCGTCCACGGTGAGCACGTCCACGTGCCTCCCCTGGGCCAGGGCCGGCACAGGAACGGCCAGGATCAGAAAGGCCAGGAAAAAGACGACGAACAAACCCGATCGGCGGCGCATCGCTTCTCCTCACTAATGCTATTGTACCACACGGCGACCGAGGGAGCAACTGGACCGCTCTCTTGCCCGCTTGACAGGCCCATTGAGCCGGGCTATACTGCGGTGGACACGCAACTTGCCTCCAAGATGACCAGGAGGCCGGTCTCAGGCCGCCCGGGTTACCGGCGCGGGCCGGTCAGGCGGAGTGGAACATGGATCGGGAAACCGCCATCTTCACGCGAGGACTGGTCAAATGGTACGGCCGCATCCAGGCCCTGCGGAGCGTGGACCTGGAGGTGCGGCGCGGGGAACTCTTCGGTTTCTTGGGCCCCAACGGGGCCGGAAAAACCACGACCATCCGCTGTATCCTGGACCTCATCCGGCCCCAGGCCGGGGAAATCCGCGTCCTGGGGTTGAATCCGCAGGCCGACCCGGTGGCCGTCCGCAGCCGCGTCGGCTACCTGCCGGGAGAACTCCATCTGGAGGCCAACCTGCGGGTGGAACGGACCCTGCGCTATTTCGATGAACTGCGGGGACGTCGGACCGACTGGACCTTCGTGCGGGAACTGGCCGACCGTCTGGAACTGGACCTCCAGATGCCCATCCGCAACCTCTCCAAGGGCAACAAGCAGAAGGTCGGGCTGGTGCAGGCGCTGATGGCCCGACCGGAACTCCTCCTTCTGGACGAGCCGACCGCCGGGCTGGACCCGCTCATGCAGCAGGAGGTCTACCGCCTGCTCCGCCAGGCCCGGGCCGACGGGGCCACCATCTTCTTCTCCTCCCACATCCTGAGCGAGGTGGAAGCCCTGGCCGATCGGGTGGCCATCATCCGGGACGGCGTGATCGTCGAGGAAGCCGAGCCCGGCCGGCTGGCCTATATGGCCATGCGCCGGGTGCGGGTGCGCTTCAAGAGGTCGGTGGACCTCACCCCCCTGATTCGCCTGGACGGCGTTTCCCTGCTGTACCAAAACAACGGCATCGAGGCCACGCTGCAGGTCGAGGGGGATATGGAAGCCCTGGTCAAGGCACTGGCCGCCTTCCCCGTCAGCGATATCGAGACGGAGCACCGTTCGCTGGAGGAGGCCTTCCTGGCCTATTACAAGGAGGGGCGCTGAGATGTGGACCGAGTTCAAGCATACGCTGCGTCGCCTGCGCGGCTCGGCTTTGGGCTGGGGCATCGGCCTGGCCCTGTATTCCCTGATGATTGTGTCGTTCTACCATTCCCTTGGGACGGTGAAACTGCAAATTCTGGAACTCATGTCCGGCTATCCCCAGACCCTCCTTGCCTTCTTTGGGGATATGAACGCCCTGTTCACCCCCGAGGGTTACCTGGACATCTACTACTTCGGCTACCTGACGCCCATCATCGGCATCTTTGCCGTCAGCGCCTGTGCCGGCCTGCTGGTCGGCGATGAGGAGAGGGGCGTTTTGGACCTGGTGCTGGCCCATCCGATCAGCCGTACGGCGCTCTTCTGGGGGCGGTTTCTGGGCTTTGCAACCGCCCTGGCGGGGGTGCTTTTCCTGAGTTACCTGGCCTGGGCCATCCCTTCCCCCAGCGTCGGCTTCGAACTTTCCTGGGGGGCGTTGTTCCTCCCCTTCCTCTCCCTCTTCGTCGTCCTTTTCCTCTTCGGCGCGCTGGCCCTGCTTCTGAGCCTCCTCCTGCCTTCATCCCGGGCGGCCGGGATGCTTTCGGCCGGCCTGCTGGTCGCCAACTTCCTCCTGATGGGCCTTTCCCGCTTGTATAGTGCGGAGATCGGGCCGATCGTCCGCTTCACTCCGCTCTATTACTACCAGGGAGGCATGGCGGCCCAGGGGCTGAACTGGGGCTGGCTGGGCGGATTGTTCCTCGCCGGCCTGCTCCTGCTCCTGCCGGCCTGGTTCCTGTTCCTGCGCCGCGACATCCGGGTGGGCGGCGAGCACGGCTGGCATCTGCCGGCCCTACGCCTCCGGCGAGGCTGAGTACCGGGAAGATGCCGAAGGTGGGACTCGAACCCACACGGAGGTTGCCCTCCAACGGTTTTTGAGACCGTCGCGTCTGCCGGTTCCGCCACTTCGGCCGATCGGTTCTGCTCAGCGTCCTGTGCCCACAAAGAGGATCCACAGCCACTTCTGCCAGGTCGGCAGGGCGGCCAGTTCCTCCACGGGCGTCCCCTGCTCCTCCGTTTCCGAACGGCCCGTTTCCGTTCCCGCGCTTTTCTCCACCGGGATGGCCGTTTTCTCCCCCGGCTCCTTGTAGCCCAACGCCTTGGCCCAAAGCCGCCAATCCCGATAGCCTTCCAGTTGCCGCCGCAACTGCTCGTTCTCCTGGGCCGCCTGGGTGACCCGCGCCTCCTCCTCCCGGACCCGCTGCATCAGGTCATACAGGTTCAGCGATTGCTTGACAAAGATCACCAGAAAGTAGACGGCCACGGCCATGAGGAGGAGGGTGGCCAGGCGAATCCCCGGACGCTTCCAGCGGCCCGAACCGTTCTCCATCGCCTCCTCCGTCAGCGCCCCCTGGCGACATAGTCCGGACACTCGGTAGCGTTGGGCCGTTCCCGCCGGTGGCAGGCGCTGGGCCAGTTCCACTTGCAGTTGTCGCAGAGGAAGATGTTCTGTCCCAGGGCCTCCTTCAGGCGGATTCCCAGGCGACGCCAGAAGCGGGCCAGCCTACCCGATTTCACCCCCGGCCTCCCCCTCCACCACCCGGGCCGGCCCCTCCAGAAGCAGCGGCTCCTGGGCGCCTTCTCCGCCCATAAAACTCTGGCCGCGGAAGACGCCGCCCTGCTCGATCTGCAACATCCCCACGGTGATGTTGCCAAAGACCCGGCCCGTGCTCGTGATCTCCAGGCCGGCCGGGGCCTCGATGTCGCCCTTGACCGCTCCGGCCACAAAGACGTGCCGGGCCCGAATGTTGGCGATCACCCGGCCAGTCTTGGCCACGATCACCCCACCGGCCACCTCGATCTGCCCCTCCACCGAACCGTCAATGCGGACGTTCCCGTCCGACTTGATGATCGCGCCCTCGATGCTGGTCGTGCTGCCGATCACCGTCTCCGGCTTGCCCTCGCCCGCCGCAGCCGGCATCGCTTCCCGCCTGCCTCCGAACAGACCCGACATCGTTGCCTCCCGTTGCGCTTCAGGTCCAAGGCCTGGGCCTATGGGCCGGCCTGTTTCTACGCTCACCCGATAGGTCTTCTTCCATTATACATCACCCGCCCCGGCCGTGCAACCGCGTTGCCATTTCCTCCGGGATGGGGTATAATACAGGCCGTTATTCCAGTTTCAGAAAGGAGGTGCAATGGTCGCTCAACCCAAACCGGTTCGTATCACCGATACCGTCCTCCGCGACGCCCACCAGTCGCTCCTGGCCACCCGGATGCGCGTGCAGGATATGCTCCCCGTCGGCCCGCTCCTGGACCGGGTGGGCTTTCATTCCCTGGAGATGTGGGGCGGAGCCACCTTCGACAGCGCCATGCGCTTCCTGCGGGAGGACCCCTGGGAACGGGTGCGCCTCCTGCGCCAAGCCATCCCCCACACGCCCTTCCAGATGCTCCTGCGCGGCCAGAACGTGGTCGGCTACCGCCACTATGCCGACGACGTGGTGGAACGCTTCGTCGAGAACGCCGCCGAGGTGGGCATCGACATCTTCCGCGTCTTCGATGCCCTGAACGACCTGCGCAACATGGAGACGGCCTTTGCCGCCATCAAAAAGGTGGGCAAGCACGTCCAGGGGGCCATCTCCTACACCATCAGCCCGGTGCACGACATCCCCTCCTACGTGGAAATGGCCCGGCGGATGCTGGATATGGGGGCCGATTCCATCTGCATCAAGGATATGGCCGGCCTCCTGGCCCCCTACGCGGCCTATGAACTGGTCGCCCGGTTGAAGGAGGCCTTTCCCCACGTTCCGGTGCAGGTGCACACCCACTATACCAGCGGCATGGGCATGGCCGCGCTCCTCAAAGCGGTGGAGGCCGGCGCCGACGTGGTGGATACGGCCATCTCCTCCCTGGCCCTGGGCACCTCCCAGCCCCCCACCGAGTCGCTCGTGGCTTCCCTCCAGGGCACACCCTGGGACCCCGGTTTGGACCTGGAACTCCTCACCGAGATCGCCGACTACTTCGCCCGGGTGCGGAGCAAGTACGCCAAGTATGAGGGCCAGTTGCGCACGGTGGACGTGCGCGTCCTGGCCTACCAGATTCCCGGCGGCATGCTCTCCAACCTGGATTCCCAGTTGCGCGAGCAGAACGCCCTGGACCGCTACGAGGAGGTGCTGAAAGAGGTGCCCCGGGTGCGGGCCGAACTGGGCTACCCGCCGCTGGTCACTCCGTCCAGCCAGATCGTGGGCACCCAGGCCGTATTGAACGTGATCACCGGCGAACGCTACAAGGTCGTGCCCAAGGAGGTGCGCCAGTACGTCCTGGGCTACTACGGCCGGCCGCCGGCCCCCATCGACCCGGAGGTGCAGCGCAAGGTGGCCGGCGAGGAAAAGCCGATCAGCGGCCGGCCGGCCGATTTCCTCCCTCCCGAATTGGAAAAGGCCCGCCAGTCCTTGGGCGAACTGGCCGAGACGGAAAAGGACGTCATCTCCCAGGCCCTGTTCCCCCAGATCACGCCCGAGTTCCTGCGATGGCGGCGCACCTTCACCGATGTGCCCGGCCAGGTGATCGCCGCCATCGCTGCCGCCATTGCCTACGAGCCGCCTCGGGAGGCGGCCGCGCCGCCCCGGGAGCGGATCGAGCCGTGGAAGTGGGCCGGCCGGCTGGAAGCCGCCCGGGCCCGTACCTATCGCTCTCTTTGAAAGGGGGGCGCCGATGAAGAAATTCCAACTGCGGGTCCAGGATCGCCCCTATGCCGTCGAAGTGGACGGAGACCGGATGGCCGTGGAGGGCTTCAACCTGACCTGGGAGATGGTCCGCGCCGAGGGGAACCGCTTCACCGTGGCCATAGACGGCATCTACTACGAAGTGGAACTCCAGGCCGGCTCGGACGGCCGGCAGGTGGCCGTGGTGGACGGCGTGGCCTATCCCTTCGAGGTCGTCGGCCTGGTGCGTGAACGCGCTTTGCCCGCCAGGGTCGAGCGGCCGGCCGTCGCCCCGGCCGCCGTCGAGGGGGCACTCACCGCCATGATGCCCAGCAAGGTGATCGCCGTGCACGTTCGGGTGGGGGACCGGGTCCAGGCCGGCCAGGTGGTGCTGGTCCTGGAGGCGATGAAGATGGAAAGCGAACTCAAGGCGCCCCGCGACGGCGTCGTCCGGGCGGTGAACTGCGCCCCCGGCGATAGCGTCAACCCCGGCGTGCCGCTGGTGATCATCGAATGACGAGGAGTTGCCGATGAAAACGACCGCCGAACGGATCGAGGAACTGCGTCAGCGCCTTCGGGAGGCCACCATCCCTTCCCCCGAGGCCGTAGAGGCCCAGCACAAACGGGGAAAACTCACCGCCCGCGAGCGAATCGAGAGGCTGCTCGATCCGGGAAGTTTCGTCGAAACCGACGCGCTCGTCCTGCACCGCTGCCACGACTTTGAGATGCAGAAGCGCCGTCCCCTGGGGGACAGCGTGGTCACCGGCTGGGGCACGGTGGACGGCCGGCGCGTCTGTGTCTTTTCCCAGGATTTCTCGGCCATCGGCGGGACGCTGAGCGAGGTCGCCGCCGAGAAAATCTGCAAGGTGATGGACCTGGCGCTGCGCATGGGCGTGCCCTGCATCGGCATCAACGACTCCGGCGGGGCACGCATCCAGGAGGGGGTCGTCTCCCTCCATGGCTATGGCAACATCTTCTACCGCAACGTCATCTCCTCCGGGGTCATCCCCCAGATTTCGGTCATCGCCGGCCCCTGCGCCGGAGGGGCGGTATACTCGCCGGCCATCACCGACTTTACCTTCATGGTCAAGGGCACCAGTTACATGTTCATCACCGGCCCCGAGGTGATCAAGGCCGTCACCGGCGAGGAGGTGACCCAGGAGGAACTGGGCGGGGCCATGGCCTGCAACACGAAAAGCGGCGTGGCCCATTTTGCCGCCGAGGACGAGGACGACCTCTTCCGCCAGGTGCGCACCCTCCTCGGTTACCTCCCCTCGAACAATATGGAGGACCCACCCTATATCCCTCCGACCGACGACCCCGACCGGGAGGCCCCCGAACTGGATACCATCGTCCCCGATAGCCCCAAGAAGCCCTACGACATCCAGGAGGTCATCCGGGCCGTCGTGGACGACGGCATCTTCTTCGAGGTCCACCGGTACTGGGCGCAGAACATCGTCGTCGGCTTTGCCCGGCTGAACGGACATCCGGTGGGCGTGATCGCCAACCAGCCGGCCGTCCTGGGGGGCGTCCTGGATAACCTGGCCTCGATCAAGGGGGCCCGCTTCGTCCGCTTCTGCGATGCCTTCAACATCCCCCTGGTCACCTTCGTGGACGTTCCCGGGTATCAGCCCGGCACCGATCAAGAGTGGGGCGGCATCATCCGCAACGGGGCCAAACTGATCTTTGCCTACGCCGAGGCCACCGTGCCCAAACTGACCGTCATCACCCGCAAGGCCTACGGCGGGGCCTATGTGGTGATGTCCTCCCTCTCCCTGCGTTCCGACTACAACGTGGCCTGGCCCACGGCGGAGATCGCCGTGATGGGGGCGGATGGGGCGGTCAAGATCATCTTCCGCAAGGAGTTGCAGGCCGCCCCCGATCCCCAGGCCCGCCTGGCCGAACTCGTGGCCGACTACGAGGCCAAGTTCTCCAATCCGTATGAAGCGGCGGCGCGGGGCTATGTGGAGGCGGTCATCGAGCCGCGTCGCACCCGGCCGGCCCTCATCCGCGCCCTGGAGATGGCCCAGACGAAGCGGCAGTCGCTGCCGCCGAAAAAGCACGGGAATATTCCACTCTAGGAGGAACACGGTGGAAGACGTCATCATCCTCGGTTCCGGCCCGGCCGGCCTGACCGCAGCCATCTATACGGCGCGGGCTCGCCTCTCCACGCTGGTCCTGGCCGGCAGTGCCCCGGGCGGCCAGGTGGCCCTGACCGACCGGGTGGAAAACTATCCCGGCTTCCCCGAAGGCATCCCGGGGGGAGAACTCGCCCGCCGGATGCAGGAGCAGGCCGAGCACTTTGGGGCCCGGGTGGAGATAGACGAGGCCCTGGCCGTGGACCTTTCCCGGCATCCCTTCCGCATCACCACCTACGGCGGCGAACGGGAGGCCCGGTCCCTCATCATTGCCACCGGGGCCTCGCCCCGCAAACTGGGCGTCCCCGGGGAAAAAGAGTTCACCGGCCGCGGCGTCTCCTACTGCGCCACCTGCGACGGCTTCTTCTACCGGGGCAAGGAGGTAGCCGTGGTCGGCGGGGGCAACAGCGCCGTCGAGGAGGGCCTCTTCCTCACCCGTTTCGTCGAGCGAGTCTACCTCATCCATCGCCGCGACCGGTTGCGGGCCGACGCCATCGTCCAGGAGCGGGCCCTGGCCAACGAGAAATTCGCCTTCGTGTGGGATAGCATCGTTACCGAAATCCTGGGCGAGCAGACGGTGACCGGGGTGCGGGTGCGTAACCTCAAGACCGGGGAGGAGCGCGTCCTGCCCGTCTCCGGGGTCTTTATCTACATCGGCATGGTACCGAACACCCATTTCCTTCAGGGCCAGGTGCAGTTGAACGAGTGGGGCTATATCGTCACCGATGCCGCCCAGCACACCAGCGTCCCGGGCGTCTTTGCCGCCGGCGATGTCCAGGAACTCTACCTGCCCCAGGTAGCCACCGCCGTGGGCAGCGGGGCCCGGGCGGCGATGGAGGCCGAAAAGTTCATCGCCGAACTGGAACAGCGGGCTTACCCGAAACGGCTGCCGGCGCAGCAGTAGCGGAGGATGAGACCGATGTCATCCCGGAAACAACGCCTTCCCTCCCCGTGGTACCTGCTCCTCCTTCTCCTGTTGGCCGTTTTCCTGGGCCTCTACCAGGCCGGCCTCCTGGGGCCGCTGGGGCTGGGGCCGGCCCCGGCGGTGATCACCGCGCCCGCCGGCTCCTGGTTCCAGCCCTTTTTCACCGCCCCCGATTTCAGCGACCAGACCCCACACCGGGACGGGCTGGACGCCCGGGTCGCCGCCGACATCGAGGCGGCCCGCGAGCAGGTGGACATCGCCTCCTTCGAGTTCAACCTGGAGAGCATCACCCAGGCCCTGCTCCGCGCTCACGAGCGCGGCGTCCGGGTGCGCCTGGTGCTGGACGGAGGCAACCTGAACCAGGAGGAGATGAAGGCGGCCACCGACCGGCTCCGGTCCGCTGGTATTCCCATCGTCTTCGACGAGCGCCAGGCCTTTATGCACGACAAGTTCGTCATCATTGACCGCCACATCCTCTGGGTCGGCTCCTGGAACCTCACCGAGAACGATACCTACCGCAACAACAACAACCTCCTGCGCTTCGACCTGCCCCAACTGGCGGAAAACTATACTGCCGAGTTCGAGGAGATGTTCCTGGACGGCCGGTTCGGCCCCCGTTCGCCGGAAAATACCCCCTATCCGGTCCTGCAACTGAGCGACGGCACCCGCATCGAGACCTATTTCGCCCCGGAGGAAAATGTGCGCGGGGCCATCATGAGCCGGCTGCGGGAAGCGAAGGAAGAGATCGTCTTTCTGGCCTTTTCCTTCACCGATGACGACATCGCCCGCGTCCTCTTGGAAAAGGCCCGCGAGGGGGTGCGGGTGCGCGGCGTCTTGGAGAGCCGCCAGGAAAACCCGTACAGCGAGTACACGGTGTTGCGCAAGGCCGGCCTGGACGTCCGTCTGGACGGCAACCCGCGCACGATGCACCATAAAGTTTTTGTCATCGACGGGCTGGTGACCATCACCGGCTCCTACAACTTTTCCAAGAACGCGGCCGAGGAGAACGATGAGAACCTCCTCGTGATCGAGAACGCCGGCCTGGCCCGCGCCTACCTGGAGGAATTCGAGCGGGTCTACCAGGCGGCCCAGAAGGAGTAGAGGATGGCCGGAAAGGCCCGGTCTCGAAAGGTTGCAGGCAAGTCTCCCTGGCGTCGCTTCCTGCGCGAATGGGGCATCTACCTCCTGATCGGCGTGGCCATCGGGTTGCTTATCTTCCTCCTGGGCCGTGGTGGAGGAAAGGCCGGCCTGGCCACGACGACGCCCTACCGGGTCTATTTCACCCGGGGCACCTTGGGCCACCCCAAACCGGCCGGCCTGGAAGCCGAACTCGTCGCCGACGTGGCCTCGGCCGGCCGGTGGGTCGAGGTGGTCGCCCCGGCGTTCGACCTGCCTGAACTGGCCCAGGCCCTCATCGCCGCCCATGGACGCGGCGTGCGGGCACAGGTGGTGGAGGATGAGGCCTCCCAGGCCGACCCCGCCGTGCTGGCGGTGACCACCCGCTTGCGGGAAGCCGGCGTACCGGTGCTTTTGCGTCCTCACCTGGGCGGGAGTTTCCTGGCGGTGGACGGTCGGGTGGTCTGGGCCGGCTCCTGGGACCTCTCCCGTCGCGGGCTGGAGGAAGCCGATGGGGTGGTCCTGCGCTGGGAACTGGCCCCCCTGGCCGCCGATTTCCACGCCGAGTTCACCGAGATAGTGCTGGAATCCTTTGCCGGCGGCCTTTTCCGGCCTCCGACAGCGTTGAAAACCCTCCATCCCTATCTGGCCATCCCCGACGGGGCCTCCATCTCGGTCTACATGACCCCGGCGGATGCCGCTCTGAGCGAGGTGTTGCAGAGCCTGGCCAGGGCCCAGGAGGTCATCATGGTGATCGGCAAGGTCAACGACCCCCGCCTGGCCGACCGGTTGATCGGCGAGGCCTCCCTCTCCACCATGTTGACCACCTGGGCGGTGCTGGATGAAGGCGGCACCGATCCCGGCCTGCTCCTGGCCCTGGCCGAGCGCAAGGTGAATCTGGGCCGGTATGCCGGAGCGGGGCTGGATGAAAACGTGCTGGTGGTGGACGGCCAGACGGTGATCCTGTTTTCCCAGCCGATGGATCAGCAAGCCTACGACCGGAACCAGGGCTATGTCCTCGTCGTGCGGGACCGGGACCTCGGCCAGGCCTTGCAGCAGGAGTTTGCCCGCCTGTATGCCGAGGCCCAAAAAGGCGGACCGTAGCGGCGGAGCGGGGAGCGATGTCGGGTAACCGCGGGGTTACGGAGGCTGAGAATGCGGCGGCGCTGGCTTTTCGCCCTGATGCTCCTGTCCCTGGTGGGTTCGGGGATCGGGCCGGCCGTGGCCGTGGAGCGAACCGGTCCGTCCCCTGACCCGCCGACGGTGGCGCATGTTCCGGCCGGCCCTATCCTGATCGAGGCCGACGGGCGGCACATCGTCCTAGAATGGAACGCGCCGCCCTACCAGACCGCGGCTGTGGAGGTGGAAGGAAGGACGTACCGGCGCATCTCCATGCCCTCCTGTCCTCCCGCCGGCCGGCCCGGCGAGCCGGAGGTGCCGGCCTGCACCGCCGTCCTGGGCATTCCCCCGGACGCGCCCCTCTCCCTCCGCGTCCTGGATGTGGAAAGCGTCCCGCTGCCCGGGGGATGGCTCCTGCCTCCCATACCCGAGCCGATCCTCCAGGAAGCGGGGCCCGGAGAGCCGACGGCGGGACGGATCGTGGGGGAGCGCTACGTTCAGGGTCCGGCCTACCGGAGCGATGCGCCCTTTCCCCCGCAGCCCGCCGCCCTGGGCGAACCGGCCTTCCTGCGCCACCAGCGGCTGGTCGCGGTCTCCTTCTTTCCCCTGGAATACCACCCCCTGGACGGTCGCGTCGTCTATCACCCCCGCCTGCGCCTGGAGATCGCCTTGGGGGAAAGCCGCGAGGCCACGGGCGAGGTCGCCGAGCCGCCTGAATTCGAGCGCCTCCTGGCCCATACCCTGCTCAATTATGCCCAGGCCCGCGCCTGGCGTCGGGTGACCCCCGCGCCCCTCGACCTTCCCCCACCGCCTCCGAACCCCGGCTTCCGCATCCCAGTGGAGCAGGAAGGGCTGTACCGGCTGACCTATTCCTCCCTCCAGCAGGCCGGCCTGCCGGTGGACAGCCTGGATCCCCGCACCCTGCGCCTCTTTCGCTACGGGCAGGAAGTCGCCATCCGCGTCCTGGGAGAGGAGGATGGGCGCTTCGACCCCCAGGATGCCGTGCTCTTCTACGGTCGGCCGCTTTCCGGCAACCGCTACACCGACGCCGAGGTCTACTGGCTGACCTATGGGGGAGCGGCCGGCCGACGTATGGAAAGACGCAACGGCACGCCCGGCGGCGGCACCGTCCCTTCCTCCTATGCCCTCACCGAGCACCTGGAGGAAAACCATAATTACTACCCCATGATGCCCTGGCGACCCGACCACGATCACTGGTTCTGGAACTATACCTACCCGGAGGGCGGGATATCTGCCCAGACGTACTCTTTTCCCGCCCATCCCCTGGCCGAAGAGCCCTACACCGCCACCCTCCGCCTGCATCTGCACGGCGGCAACCGGGACGACGATGTGAACCCGGACCACCATATCCGCGTCCTGCTGAATAGTACGCTCCTGGGCGACCTCTGGTGGGACGGCCGGGTGGAACTCACCCCGACCTGGTCCTTTTCCTCCGTGTTGCTCCAGCCCTCGGGGAATACGGTGCGCCTCGAAGCGCCGGGGGATACCGGCGCCGTCGCCGACTGGGTGGTCTATGACTGGCTGGAACTGGAGGAACGCCGGAATTTTGTGGCCGAGGGGGACCAGATTTCCTGGGAAGGGCCGGCCGGCACCTGGGAATACCACCTGACGGACTTTTCCGAACCGGAGATCTTCCTCCTGGACATCACCGACGCCGACGCCCCGACGGAGATCGTCAGCGCCACGGCCGTGCCGGTCGGCCCGACCTATTCCCTCCACTTCACCGACGCCGCCACCCGGACGACGCGCTATCTGGCCGTATCCGGCGGTCGGGTGCGGGGGCCTGCCTCCATCGAGCCGGCCGCCCCGGCCGACCTGCGTGACCCGGCCAACGGAGCCGACTATATCCTCCTCACCCATGGCGACTTTTACACCCAGGCCCAGGCTCTGGCCGCCTTCCGCGCCGGCCGGGGGATGCGGGCCCGGGTGGTGGACGTCCAGGATGCCTACGACCTCTTCGCCTACGGCCGGCGCACGCCCGAGGCCCTCCACGACTTCCTGGCCTATGCCTATGCCCACTGGCCCCCTCCTGCCCCCTCCTACGTCGTCTTGCTGGGGGACGGCCACTTCGACCCCAAAGACCATCGCGGCTTCGGCCTGCGCGAGTACATCCTGCCCTATCTGGCCCTGGTGGATCCCTGGTTCGGGGAAACGGCCGCCGATAACCGCTACGTCTGCCTGAGCGGGGAGGACCTCCTGCCCGATATGCACCTGGGCCGGCTGCCGGCCAACTCCCCCGCCGAAGCCCAGATGATGGTCAACAAAATCGTGGCCTATGAAAGCGCCCCGCCCCCGGGCGACTGGCGTCAGCAGGCCCTTTTCGTGGCCGATAACGCCGACCAAGCCGGGAACTTTGCCGGGCTCTCGGATGCCCTGATCGCCGGCTTTTACCCGCCGCCTTACCAGGCCCAGAAGGTCTATCTGGGGGTGACGTGCGCATATCAGAACCCCTCGGTCGAATGCCGCGGCCAGATCCTTTCCGCCATCAACGGGGGCCGCCTCCTGGTCAACTACATCGGCCACGGCGGCATCTGGCTCTGGGCCAACGAGCGCCTCTTGGATAACTTTGCCCTGCCCCAATTGTCCAACGCCCCCTATCTGCCGGTCGTCCTGGCCATGACCTGCTACGAGGGCATGTATCACTGGACCTTTTTGAACCCCAACTACTATTCCCTGGCCGAGACCTTCCTGCGGGCCGAGGGCAAGGGCTGGGTGGCCTCCTGGTCCCCCACCGGGCTGGGGGTGGCCACCGGGCATCACTACCTGGACGAGGGCTTCTTCCAGGCCGTCTTTCGGGATGACGAACGCCGCCTGGGGCCGGCGACGCTGGCCGGCAAGTTGCGCCTGTGGCAGGCCGGCTCCTGGCAGGACCTCCTGGACACCTACCTCCTCCTGGGCGACCCGGCCCTGGAGATGCCCCTCCTGGAGACCGACCTGGCGCTGGAGAAGACGGCCTATCCTCAGTCCCCCCTGCACCCCGGCGACCCGCTCACCTTCACCCTGCGCCTGTCCGCCGCCGGCCCGGCCACCGCCCATCACGTCGTCCTGACCGACACGCTTTCCCCCCGGATCGTCAGCCCCACCGTCCGGACCGCCGGAATCACCCTGACCCGGCGGCCGGGCACGCGCTACATATGGGACGTGGAGGACCTGGCCGCCGGCCAGGCCGGCACCGTCACCGTCACCGCCCACCTCTCCTGGCAGTCCCCGGCCGGCCTCCTGGTCAACCAGGCCCACGTAAGCACCACGGCGAAGGAGGCCGATGCCCAGAACAACGCCGATACGGCCACCTGGCTCGTCCTCCCCGGGCCGCCCTACCGGATTACGGTCACGGCCTCTCCCCCGGCCCTGCCGGCCGACGGCGTTTCCCTTTCCCTGATTCACGCCCTGGTGCGGGACACCGCCGGCAACCCGGTGGCCGACGGCACGCCCGTGGCCTTGGCTACGGATGCCGGCACGTTTCTCGACGGCCGCACCTTCTACACCACGACCACGGCCCAGGGCACCGCCGAAGCCTTCCTGCGGGCGGCCGACCAGGTGGTGACGGCCACCGTCACGGTGACTTCCGGCCAGGCCGTCGGTCGGGTACAGGTCCCCTTTGTCTCCACGGCCCCGCACACCGTCCTGGTGGAGGCCTTTCCCACCGCCATCCCGGTCACCGGCACGGCCCAGATCACCGCCACGGTGCTGGACGTGCTGGGCCATCCGGTGCGGGACGGCACCGCCGTTACCTTCACCACCTCGCTCGGCACGGTCACGCCAACGGTGGCGGCGACCGCCGCCGGTATCGCCAGGAGCACGCTCCAGGGCGAGGGGCTGGCCGGCCTGGCGACCCTCCTGGCCCGCAGCGGAAACGCCGCCGGCACGGCCGCGGTGCGCATCGGCAGCGGCAGCAGTTTCACGCTCACCCTCGCGGCCGAACCGCCGGCCATCCCCGCCGACGGGCAATCTCAGGCCGCCATAACGGCCACGCTGATGCGCGCCGATGGACAGCCGATCACCGTAACCTACTGGATCTCTTTCAACACCACCCTGGGCACGATTCCCTCCCGCTCGCTCGCCGTCAGCGGGACCACGACCGTTTTCCTGACCGCCGGGACCACCGCCGGCAGCGCCATCGTTGTGGCCACGGCCCAGCAGGCCTCGGCCTCGACCGTGGTACAACTTTTGCCCGGCGAAGCGGCGATCCTCACCCTGACGGCCGATCCGCCGAGCGTTCCGGTGGGAGGGAGGCAATCCACACTGCTCGCGGTCGTCCGCGATGCCTACGGCAACGCCGTGGCCGACGGCACGACCGTGGCCCTGAGCACCACGCTGGGGACGGTCTCGCCGACCCTGGCCGCCACCTGGAACGGGAGGGCCTATTCCTGGCTCACCTCGGGAAGTCAGGCCGGCCTCGCCACGGTCCTGGCCCGTTCCGGCCCGGCCGGTGACACCACCACGGTGCGCTTCCTGCCCCTGGCTCCGGCCACCATGACGCTCTCGGTCTCCCCCTCCGTCATCGTGGCCGACGGCGTCTCCAGCGCCACCCTCTTCGCCTGGGTCGGCGATGCCTTCGGCAACCCGGTGGAGGACGGCACGACGGTGCAATTCCTCACCAGCCTGGGCCACATCCGGCCGGACCAGGTGGGGACGACGGCCGGATGGGCCACCGCGGTGCTGACCGGCACCCAGGTGGGCACGGCCACGGTGCAGGCCCTGGCCGGCGCCGTCCAGGCCTGGACGAAAGTAACCCTGATTCCCGGGCCTCCGGCCACCATCCTGGCCACGGCCGATCCGGCGCTTCTGGTAGCCGACGGTGCCAGCACCTCGATCATCCGGGCGTACCTGTGGGACGCCCTCTCCCACCCGGTGGCCGACGGCACACCGGTCACCCTCAGCGCTTCGCTGGGGACCGTCGAGCCGGGGACGGCCTGGACCCACAGGGGGCAGGTTACGGCCACCCTGCGTTCCTCCACCCAACTGGGCACCTCCGTCGTCCAGGTATGGAGCGGCGCGGCCTTGGGGAGGGTAGAGGTGCTTTTGCTTCCCGGCCCGCCCTACGAGGTGACGGTCACGGCCCAGCCGGCGTACCTGGTGGCGAACGGCGCGAGCACCGCTACGGTGAGCGCCGACCTGAAGGATGCCTGGGGACACCCTGTGGCCGACGGTGTGCCGGTCACCTTCACCACCTCGTTGGGGACGATCACGCCCACGCTGGCCTGGACGGCAGGAGGGCAGGTCCAGGCCGCCCTGCGTTCCGGGCATGAGGAGGGCTGGGCACTTGTGCGGGCGAGCAGCGCTTCGGCCTGGGGGGAGGTACGGGTGCGCTTTTTCCTGTACCACATCTACCTGCCGCTGGTCGGACGGGGCCGGGCCGGCCCGCCGATTCGTTAGGTAGGACGACTCCGCAGGAGTTGTCCTGCATAAGGAGGATACCTTGAAGGATCGGGTTCGTCTGCATCCGGAAGTAGCGGCGGCCCTGGAGGAGGGGCGGCCGGTGGTGGCGCTGGAATCGAGCCTGATCGCCCACGGGTTGCCCTACCCCCGCAATCTGGAGGCGGCCCGCCGGGTGGAGGAGATGGTGCGCCAGGTCGGGGCCGTACCGGCCACGATCGCCATCCTGGAGGGGAAAATCTGCGTGGGCCTGACGGCGGAGGAACTGGAACAGGCCGCCGCCCCCGGCCGGCTGAGCAAGGTCAGCCGGCGCGACATTCCCCTGGTGGTGGCCCGGGGCGGCTACGGCGGCACTACCGTGGCCGCCAGCATCTGGGTGGCGGAGCAGGTGGGCATCGCCGTCTTCTCCACCGGCGGCATCGGCGGCGTCCACCGGGGGGCCCCGCAGAGTTTCGACATCTCCTCGGACCTGCCGGCCCTGGCCCAGACCAATGTCATCGTCGTCTGCGCCGGGGCCAAGTCGGTCCTGGACATCGGCCTGACCCTAGAGCAACTGGAGACGCTGGGCGTCCCCGTCCTGGGTTACGGCACGGCCGAATTCCCGGCCTTTTTCTCCCGCCACAGCGGCTTCCCCGTGGACCTGCGGGTGGAGACGCCGCAGGAGGTCGTGGAGATCGCCCGGGCGAAATGGGAACTGGGGATGCGGGGAGCGGTCGTGGTGGGGGTGCCCATCCCGGCCGAGGCGGGGATGGACTTTCAGGAGATGGAGGAGGTCATCCAGCGGGCCATCCGCGAGGCCCGGCGGGAGGGCATCCACGGCCGCGCCCTGACGCCCTACCTCCTGGCGGCCGTAGAGCGGGCCACCGGAGGCCGCAGCGTTCGGGCCAACGAGGCGCTGCTGG
This sequence comes from Chloroflexia bacterium, assembly GCA_049970175.1. Taxonomy (GTDB): domain Bacteria; phylum Chloroflexota; class Chloroflexia; order DTKN01; family DTKN01; genus JASFBA01. The sequence goes on along the minus strand of JBMFNL010000021.1, from coordinate 19,924 downwards.
TGAACAATGCCCGGGTGGCCGCCCAGATCGCCCTGGCCTGGGCGGCCGGCCGGTGAGGAGGTCCCGATGTCCGCTTCTTCCGGCCGGCGGGCCGACCTGAGGAACGTCGTCGCCCTGGGGCTGGTCAGTTTCCTGACCGACATCTCCAGCGAGGTCACCCTGACCTTCCTCCCCCTTTTCCTCAAGGAGGTGCTGGGAACGGCCTCGACCCTGATCGGGGTGATCGAGGGGCTGGCCGAGAGCACCGCCACCCTGCTCAAGTTCGTCTCCGGCTGGCTTTCCGACCGGCTGGGCCGGCGCAAGGCGCTGACCCTGCTGGGCTACGGCCTTTCGGCGCTCTCCAAGCCGTTCCTCTACCTGGCCGCCGCCTGGGAACCGGTGCTGGTCATCCGCTTTGCGGACCGGGTTGGCAAGGGGATACGCACCGCCCCACGGGATGCGCTGGTGGCCGATTCGGCGGCGGAGGAAGGACGCGGCCGGGCCTTTGGCCTGCACCGGGCCCTGGATACGGCCGGCGCCGTCGGGGGCACCGGCATCATCGCCATCGTCGTCTACCTGAGCCAGCAGATGGGGGCGGCCCTGAACCGTTCGACCTATCAGCGGCTGGTGCTCTGGGGCATCCTCCCCGGCTTCCTGGCCCTCCTCATCCTGGCCCTCTTCGTGCGGGAAATCCGCCCGGCGTCCCCCAACGGCCGGATACGCCTTTCGCTGCGCGGCTTCGACCGGCGCTTTTATGTTTTCCTGGTTGCGCTGGTCTTTTTCACGCTGGGCAACTCCAGCGACGCTTTCCTCCTCCTGCGGGCCCGCACGCTGGGGTTGACCACGCTGCAGGTGGCCCTGATGGTGGTGGCCTTTAACGTGGTTTACAGCCTGCTTTCGATGCCGGCCGGAAGCCTTTCCGACCGCATCGGCCGACGACGGGTGATCCTCCTGGGCTGGACGGCGTACGGGCTCATTTACCTGGGCTTTGCCCTGGCGGGGAACGGCCTGCAGATGGGCGTGCTCTATATCCTCTACGGGGTCTACTATGCCGCCTTCGAGGGCACCAGCCGGGCACTGGTAGCCGACATCGTCCCCGATTCGGCGCGGCGGGGCACGGCCTATGGGGTCTACCACCTGGCCGTGGGCATCACCGCTTTTCCGGCCAGCGTGCTGGCCGGCCTGCTTTGGGACCTCTTTTCGCCGGCGGCGGCCTTTTACTTCGGCGCGGGGATGGCGCTCCTTGCCGCCGTCCTCTTCGGGCTGGGTGTGCGTCTGCGGGAGGCGTAGGATGCCGGAACTGGTCGTCCGGGACGGCCGGCCGGAGGACCTGGACGGGGTCCTCCGGCTGTGGGTACAGATGGTCGAGTTCCACGTCAGCCTGGACCCCTCCCTGGCGATGCGCACCGATGCCGAGGGGCAGGAGAGCATGCGCCTCTTCCTGCAGACCTGTCTGGAAAGTCCGGACAGCCGCCTCTTTGTGGCGGAGAAAGAGGGACTGGCCGGCTTTCTCCTGGCCCACATCCGTACCGTCTCGCCGATCGCCCTGCCGCCTACCACGGGTTACATTACCGACATTTACGTAGAAGAAAGCCTCCGTCGGCAGGGCATCGGACGGGCGCTTTACCTGGCCGCCCGGGAGTGGTTCCGGGAGCGGGGGCAGAGCGTCATCCGCCTGAGTGTGGCCACGGCCAACCCGGTCTCCCAGGCCTTCTGGCGGGCCATGGGCGCGGTGGAGCAGATGATGGTGCTGCGAATCGGATTGTAAGGTAGGACCTTCCCTAGGAGGAGTAGAATGACCCGGACTCATGCCTCTGTCGTTGCCACCTGGCTGCGCGGAATGCGCGCCCCCTTTTTCACCGCTTCCATCGTTCCGGTGCTGGTCGGCGGGGCAGCGGCCGTCTACACGGCCGGCAGCCTGGATTGGGGCAAGTTTCTCCTGACGTTTCTGGGGATGGTGGCGCTCCATGCGGCGGCCAACATCTGGAACGACTATCTGGACTATCAAAGCGGCTGCGACCCGAACAATCCGGCCCGCACCGTCTTCAACGGCGGAAGCAACGTCATTGCCGAGGGCCTGCTGAGCGAACGGGCCATGAGACGCGCCGCCCTGCTGGCCTATATCCTCGGCGGAGGGTGTGGCCTGGCCCTGGCCGTCCTGATGGGCCGGCCGGGCTGGGTGGTCCTCCTCCTGGGAGCCGTCGGTGTGGCCATCGGTTACACCTATACCGCCCGGCCCATCTTTCTGGCCGGCCGGGGGCTGGGAGAACTCGGCGTGGGCCTCTCCTTCGGCCTCCTGGCCGTGTCGGGCACCTATTTTGTCCAGACGGGGTACTTTTCCTGCTCCTCGCTCCTGGCCTCCCTCCCGGTGAGCGGGCTGATCGTGGCCGTCCTCTGGATCAACCAGTTTCCCGATGTCCCGGCCGACCACGCGGTGGGCAAGGATAACCTGGTGGTTCGCCTGGGTCCGGCCCGCGCCCGCTACGGCTATGATGCCCTGCTGGGGTTGACCTATGGGTCCGTGGCCCTGGGTTCTGCGCTGGGGGTGCTCCCGCTCTGGACGCTCCTGGCCTTGGCCACCCTTCCCCTATCCCTGCGTTCGGCCCGCATCCTGCACCGGCATTACCAGGAGGGAGCGGCCCTCCTCCCGGCCCAGGCCGGGACGATTCAAACCCACCTCCTGACCGGACTGCTCCTGGCCCTGGGCTTGCTGCTGGGCCGGGTGGTGTAGGGATGCCGGGCGGAAGGGCCCGTACGGGACCTTTACCCCTACACCAGACTCACCTGGCTGTTATCGGCCAGCAAAAATTTGTGGGTGCGGGGGAGGTGGTCGGCCCGCATGAGGGTGATGTTGCGGCCAAAGACGCTGTCGTCGATGCGGCCGTCGATGTTGCAGATGGTACAGCCGTCCATGACGATGCTGTGTTCGATCTCGCTGTGCTCGATGCGCACCTCCCGGCCGATGGAGGTGAAGGAGCCGATGAACGAGTCCACGATGCGGCTCTGCGCTCCGACGATCACCGGTCCACGAATCGTGCTGTTGAGGACCTGTACTCCCTCCTCCAGAATCACGTCGCCGATGATCTGAGAACGCCCGTCCACCGTAACGCCCGCGCCGATGCGCGTCTCGATCTGGCGCAGGACCAGGCGGTTGGCCCGGAGCATGTCGGAGGCGTTCCCGGTATCCACCCACCACCCCTGAACGAAAAAGGGCATCACCGGCAGTCCCCGCTCGATCAGGCCCTGGATGGCATCGGTGATCTCGTATTCGCCGCGCCAGGAGGGCTTCAGTTGGTCGATCACCTCAAAGACCACGGGTTCGAAGATATAGGCTCCGGTCAGCGCCCAGCGGCTCTTCGGCTCCCTGGGCTTTTCCACCACCCGGATGACCCGATCGCCCTCCAGTTCGGCCACGCCGTAGGCGCGGGGGTCCTCCACGGCGTAGAGGAAGGTCATCGCCGCCGGCCGGTGGAGTTGGAAGAGTTTGACCGCCTCCTTCAGGCCGTACTGGAAGATGTTATCTCCCAGGTACATGAGGAAGGGTTCGTCCTGGACAAAGTCCTGGGCGACCTTGGCGGCGTGGGCCAGGCCCTTGGGCTCCTCCTGCACGATGTAGGACAGGTGCACACCCCAGCGTTCGCCCGATCCCAGTTCCCGGACAAAGTCGCTGCGGTTCTCTCCGACCACGATGCCGATCTCGGTGATGCCGGCCTCGGCGATGGCCTCCAGGCCGTAGAGCATCACCGGTTTGTTGGCGATAGGAATCAGGTGTTTGGCGTTGCTAAAGGTCAGGGGGCGCAGGCGTGTCCCCCTGCCGGCACACAGGACGATCGCTTTCATCGCTTTCTCCTCTCGGCAGCCGGTAGGGCCAGTACGCGGTGGCCCTACTGTCGGCGCCAGATCTCGTAGAGAATCACCGAACCGGCCACGGCGGCGTTCAGCGAATTCACATGGCCGGACATCGGTAGAGCCACCAGGCCGTCGCAGCGCTCCCGCACCAGCCGCCGCAGCCCGGCCCCTTCGCTGCCCACGACCACGGCCACCGGACGCGCCCAGTCCACCTCGGTGTAGGGGACGGCCTGGGGCGCCTTCTCCAGCCCCAGCACCCAGATTCCGGCTTCTTTCAGCCGGGCCATCGCCCGCACCAGGTTGTCCACCCGGGCGATGCGCAGGTGCTCGCAGGCGCCGGCCGAGGCCCGGACCACCGCCGGGGTAACCGCCGCGGCCCCGTGCTCCGGCAGGAGGACGCCCTGCACGCCCACCGCCTCGGCCGTGCGGAGGAGGGTGCCCACGTTCTGGGGGTCCTGCAGCCGGTCCAGGAGCAGGAGCCGGGCCTGCGGGCCGGCAGACCGGGCGGCGGCCAGGATGTCATCCAGGTGGACATAGGGGTAAGGGCCGGCCTCCAGAAGCACGCCCTGGTGCTCCCGGCTGCCGGCCAGGCGGGAGAGTTCGCCGCGGGGCCGGACCTCGACCGGGCAGCCCCGCTCCCGGGCCAGGTCCAGCATCTCCCTCACCTGGGCATCATCTCGACAGGCTCGATGCACCGCGCGGCGCAGGCCCTCGGCCAGGACGAGGCGGTGGAAGGTCCGCCGGCCGGCGCGGAGCGATTCGTAGACGGCGTTACGGCCGCCGAGAAATTCGCGCATCATGGAAGTAAAGAGTAATTCAGCCCTCCCGCTCCTTTAGAGATGATGGCATACGAGAAGGGCTGTTGTTTCAGCATAGCCTGAACCGATCCCGTGGTCGCCTTATCTCGTTTCCGCTGCAACTCGATAACCTGTACCCGGTTCTGTTGGGCGAGCTCAGGAAAGTTGGGCACTTCCAACGGCGACCAGGAGGAGGGTGTAGGACGTGTAAGAAGTGCCAGCCAGTCGATCAGTTGGGAGAGTTGTTCCCAGTCTTCTCGAGCGGTCGGATTCAGCCGCTGGGCCTGAGCCCGGCGCTTGGTATACTGGGAACCAGCCCCTACCATCAATTGCATCGCAATTCCCCATTCGATCAGGCGGAGGGGCGCGCTGGACAGTAGCAGCCGACAGAAAGGATAGAGAGGGGAATCTTCCTCCGAACCCCCTAGCCAGTCCAGCCATTCCCTGGCATTACGCAGGTAGGTGAAGGCGTTCTGCATCGAGGAATCTACATTGAGGAGGACCGGCAGAAACTCCCGCGGCAGGCGTAGATATGTCTTACGCCACTCGGGATGCCAGGCACTCATGCAGGCCAGAAGGAAGTGCAGGGTAGCGAAGGGGTACTTACGGCCGAACTCCTGGGCGGTGATCCCCCGGAGGAGGTTGGGGTTCAGCGATGCTTGGGGGATTTGCTGGGGCGTATTTTTGTCCCACTGGAGGATATGATGCCCAACACTGAGAATTTCATCCCTGTAAATATCGTGATCCAGGAAAACCACTGCCCCCTGGGAAAGGTCTACCCCGTCCACGACCCACAAATACTGGGCATCGTAGAAACCGACCAGTTTCCAACCCCGGAGGTTCTGCATCAGCATGGCAGAAACGATGCCGTCCAGGTCCAGGCTGCTGACCATCGGCCGATTTTCCTCGTCCAACCAGCGGAAGCGCTGGCGAATCTGGTCGTAATCGGCCCTTTCGACTGTTCGATATACGGCCATCGTCTCCTCCATCTTCCAAAGAGGCATCTGTCGGTGCTCCGCCTTGCCGTAGCGGTAATCCCGATCCTGCACCGGAACTTTTTCAAAAACGGCGACCAGCTGTTGTCGAAGGTGCAGAGGTTCGGTCACACGCCGGCGAGCGGTCTCGATGTAGGCCGGCTGCACATCGTAGCCAATATAATGCCTTCCCAGCGCCCGGGCCACTTTGGCCGTTGTTCCAATGCCCACAAAGGGGTCCAGCACGATATCGCCCGGATAAGAAAACATCCGAATCAGGCGGTAGGGGATTTCCTCCGGGAAGGGACAGGGATGAGGCAGGTGGTTCGGCGGTACCGGAGCAATATGCCAGACGTTGTTGGCGATCTCTCGCTTGAACAGGTCGTCAATCTCAAAGGCGGCGGCCTCTTTTTCCGGAGCGCCTCGTTCCTGGTGGACGGCGGGGCCGGGTTTGCGGAAAATCAGGATGGACTCGGTCATAATGTTGGGGTAGTAGTAGCCGGGATAGGGCTTCTGGATGGTTACCCCGGCTCGTTTCACGCCACCGGTGACCTTGTGCCAGGTGATCTCGTCGTGGAAGAGAAAACCCAGGCGTTCCGTCATCAGGGTGGTGAAATGGTGAGGAACAGGATAATGCCGGCCCTCAAAGAGCACCGTTCCGATCACCACGGCACAGAAGCCCCCCGGCTTGAGGACCCGCCAGACTTCCCTGAAACAGCGCTCCAGCCAGTCCAGATATTCCTCGTACGGGCCGCCTTTCCGGGTTCGGTACCAGGCTGTCGGGTCCTCAACGTGCTGCTCATAGTCAATGGCGTTCCAGTAAGGTGGGCTGGTTACCACCAGGTCAACCGCCTCATCCGGAACTTCGTCCATTCGTTCGCAGGATTTTGCATAGAGTTGATCTACCGTTCCAGCCGCCACCGGGTCTCCTCCGGGCCGTCCTCCAGAATCACCCCCAACTGGGCCAGGCGGGCGCGGATGGCGTCGGCCCGCGCCCAGTCCTTCCGGGCGCGGAACTCGGCCCGCAGTTCGATGAGGATTCGCAGGAGGTCCTCCGTCAGGCCGGCCAGTTCCTCCCGGCCCAGCTCGTCGGGAACCAGGCCGAGCACGGTGTCCCCGAGTTCGCGGTAGAAGGCGTCATAGGCCAGCAAGGTGCCCCGGCTGGCCCCGCCGGCCTCGACACGGGCGTTGCTCTCGCGGACAACGTCGAAGAGAACGGAGAGGGCCGCAGGCGTGTTGAAGTCGTCGTCCATGGCCGCCAGGAAGCGGGCCTTGTGGGCGGCGAGCCCTTCTTCCACCTCGGGAGAGGCCGGCCCCTCGGGGGCCGTGGGAATCCGGGCCCGCACCCGACGCACGGCCTCGTGCAGCCGGCCCAGCCCCCGCTCGGCGGCCTGCAACCCGGCATCGGAAAAGTCCAGCGGGCTGCGGTAGTGGCTGGAGAGGACAAAGAGGCGGACGGCCAGGGGGGAGTAGGCCTGGGAAAGGCGGGGATGCTCCCCCCGCAGGGCCTCCTTGATGGTGATATAGTTCCCCATGGATTTGCCCATGCGCGCCCCGTCCACCGTAACCATGTTGTTGTGCATCCAGTAGCGCACAAACGGCTTGCCGGTGGCCGCTTCCGACTGGGCGATCTCGCTTTCGTGATGGGGGAAGATGTTATCCAGGCCGCCTCCGTGGATGTCCAGCGTCTCGCCCAGGTATTTCATGGACATGGCCGAGCACTCCAGGTGCCAGCCGGGGAAGCCCCAGCCCCAGGGGCTGGGCCAGCGCATGATGTGCTCCGGTTCGGCCCGTCGCCAGAGGGCAAAGTCGGCCGGGTGGCGCTTGTCGGGATTGCGCACCGCCTCCAGGAGTTCCTCCACCCGCCGGCCGGAGAGTTTCCCGTATTCGGGGAAGGTTGCCACCGAGAAATAGACCGAACCGTTGGCTTCATAGGCATGGCCCTTTTCCAGGAGTACCTTGATGAGTTCGATCTGCTCCGGAATGTGGCCGGAAGCCCGGGGGGAAATGTCCGGGCGGGTCACCCGCAGCGCGTCCATATCCTCGAAGTAGGAGCGGGTATAACGCTCCACCACCTCCATCGGCTCGAGGCGGTCGCGGCGGGCTCCCCTCAGGATGCGGTCCTCGCCGGTATCGAGCAGGTGGCCGACATCGGTGATGTTCTGGACATAGCGCACACGGTAACCTACGTAACGCAGGTAGCGCAGGACGACATCGAAGGAAACGTAACTTTTGGCATGGCCCAGGTGGGCGTGATCGTAGACGGTGGGGCCGCAGACGTACATCCCTACCCAGCCCTCCTGCAGAGGGATAAACCTTTCTTTCTGCCGGGTCAGGTCGTTGTAGATATGCAGTGCCATCGTAACCTCCTATGTACAGGCGCTTGGCGAAGCGCCTCGCCTCGGAAACGGCTGATGGGGCCGATGAACCTGGGAAAATCGAAAAGGGGACACCGGGCTAGGCCCGATGTCCCCCTGGACACAGGCAGATCGTCAAGGGGAGGAAAGGATAGACCCAAAGGGACACCGCAGAGAGTGCGCCCCTATTCCTCGGATGAGGCCACACGTTCCTTTTCTTTTCCGGTCTTTTCTCCGCCACCTTCCGAATCTCCGTTGGAGCCGTTGCCGGGCGAACCTTTGCGGTGATCGGTGCAGTACCAGCCCGAACCTTTGAACACGATCGCCGGGGGAAAGAGCAGCCGCGAGAGGGCTCCCCCGCAATGCGGACAAAGCGTCAGGGGGTCGTCGCTGAAGCGCTGGACGACCTCGATCGTTTTCTGGCAATCCCGGCAGCGATAGACGTAGGTCGGCATCTCCAAACCTCCGTATACGCTGTACGAGCACCATACGATTGCGCCCCGACGGGCCGAGACTTTGTCCGTACCGGCGCGACTTGGGATACCCCAGCAAGTCTTGCTATTATACACCCCAACCGCCGTTTTGACAACATTGTACCACATTTCACCAAAACGGCGCCTCAGGCCAGTGGATCCCATCGCCCTTCGGTGGAGGCCCGCAGCCATTCCAGAAAAGCCGGGGACGACTCTCCCACCTCCAGGGCCTGGACCTCCGGTACCTCGTAAGGGTGCAGGTCGTAGATGCGCTGGAGCAGCCGGGGGAAAAGGCTGCGCCGGGTTTTGATGAGGAGGAGCAGTTCGGCATCATCGCAGATGCGGTCACGCCAGCGGTAGATCGAGCGGAGGCCGGGGACGATCGAGATGCAGGCGGCCAGACGCTCCTCCACCAGCGTCTGGGCGATGCGCTGCGCACTCTCCTCGCCGGGCACGGTGCACAGCACAACGGTCGCTTCCATCGCTTCCTCCTTTCTCGGCGACGGCACAAGGCCGTCATCCCCGGGACCGGCCGGGCTTACCGGCCGGCGTATCTTACCCGGACGATGTCGCCGATATGCAACCCCAGGCGGGCCGCGGCGCTATCTTCCCGCAAGGCGATTTCCAGCCGGCCGTGGCTGCCGATCAGGGCCAGCGGCCGGCCGGGCGGCCCCTCGCCATAGGTACGCACCAGGCCCGTCAGATGAAGGGTCCCGCAGGCAATCTCCACCTCGCCCCGACCCGCCAGTTCCTTAACCAGGTCCGCCCCGATGTTGGTGCAGCAGTTACCGAAGCGGTCTATGTGCACGATCTGGCCGACGAGGCTTCCATCCTCCTCCTGGAACGGCCGGCGCCCCTCCAGGAGGACGAGGGATTCCCTCGGCCGGCCGAGCGCCTCCAGCGGCAGGCCGGAGGCCAGATGGGCCGCCGCCGGCGCAAAGATGTCCCGCCCATGGAAGGTCGGGGCGGGTTGAAAGCCCGCCTCTACCGGCGACCGCCAGTAACGCGGTTCGCTCAGTTCGACCAGGCGGCTGGCCGCCCGTTCCTCGGCGCTCAAACTTTCCCAGACACAGGAGAGCAGGCCGTTGTCGGGGGCGACGAAGAGGGCCTGGGGGGTCTCCAGGGCGATGGCGGCCCGCTCCATCCCGACGCCCGGGTCCACCACGGCCAGGTGCACCGTACCGGGGGGAAAGTAGGGGCAGGCCTCGGCCAGGAGAAAAGCGCCCTCCAGGACGGCCTGGGGATGAACCTGGTGGGTCAGGTCCACGATGCGGGCCTGAGGGCAGATGGTCCAGATGACGCCCTTGAGCACGCCGACGTAGACATCGGTCAGCCCAAAGTCCGTCGTGAGGGTGACGATGCCCGATCGCTCCATCGTCCACCTCCAATCATGGACCGAGCCACCCGGCTTCCACCGGCATCTATTGTAGGTACTTTCGGCCGGATTGTCAAGGCAAGGCTCCCCGAACCCCATTTGTCCTCCCAGAAGAAATGGTGTACAATAGTTTCCTGGGGGTGGCGATGCTGAGGGCCTTGACCTTGGACTTCTGGGGCACGCTCTATACGGGCGTCTCCGGCCGGCAGCAGCGGCTGGGCCTCCTGGATCAGGCGCTCCGGCAGGCCGGTTGTCCCCGTACCTGGGAACAACTGGAAGGAGCCTATGAGCACGCCTGGCAGGCCTTTGAACAGGTTTGGCGGCAGGAGAACCGCCCCTTTTCCGTCGCCGAGTGGCTGGGGGAGATGCTGACCTTCCTGGAGGCCGAGTTACCGGAGGAGGTCCGACACGGCCTTTACCGTCCCCTGGAAGAAGCCCTCCTGGAGTGCCCACCTCGTCCGGTGCCCGGCGTGTTGGAGGTCCTTCCCCGCCTGGCCCGGCGCTTCCGCCTGGGCATCGTCTCCGACGTCGGGCTGACGCCGGGGCGCGTGTTGCGCGAGTTTCTGCAGCGGGACGGGCTTCTCCCCCATTTCCAGGCCCTCACCTTTTCCGACGAGGCCGGCCGGACCAAGCCGAGGCCGGAGGTCTTCTGGCGCACCCTGGAGGCGCTGGGGGCGCGTCCGGAGGAGGCCGCCCACATCGGGGACCTGCCGGAGACGGACCTGGCCGGCGCCCGGAAAGCGGGGATGCGGGCCATCCTCTTCCTGGGGGTGAGCCGGCGGGAGGACGGGAGGGAATGGGCCGATGCCGTGTTTACGGATTATGGGGAGTTGGAGGGGGTGCTGGAGGGAATGTAGGGCTCAGGGCAAGGAGAGAACGAGGCTTCTTCGGAGTTCGGTGCTGAACCGCCAGCCTCCCGGAGACCCACGCGGGCCCCCCGCGAACGGAAAGAGCAGGCCGGGGCGCATCCCGTGGAGGGTGCGCCCCGGCCCTGGTGACGTCAGCGTGCCAATGCCCTAATCCCGACGCCGGCCGCCGACCAGGAGGACAAAGTAAAGGAGTTGCAGGACCGCCGTCAGGAGGGCGGCCACATAGGTCCAGGCCGCCGCCCGCAACACCTTACGCGCCCCGTCCACCTCCTCCGGGAGGACCAGGCCGCTCCTCTGCAACATGGCGATTCCCCGCCGGCTGGCATCCAGTTCGACCGGCAGGGTGACCAGGTAAAAGAGCGCCGCCATGCCAAAGAGCAACACCCCGGCCCAGGCCAGCGTGCCCCACTGCAAGACCAGGCCGAGAAGGATCAGATAGGGGCCGGCCATCGAACCGATGTTGGCCACCGGCACCAGGGTGGCCCGAAAGCGCATGGGGGCATAGGCGGTGTGCACCTGCTGGGCATGGCCGACCTCGTGGGCCACGATCCCCAGCGAAGCCAGGGAAGCCGTCCGGGCTACCCCCGGCGAGAGACGCAGCGTGTTGTTGCGCGGGTCAAAATGATCGCTCAACTGGCCGGCCGTGCCCTCCAGCCGCACGTCCTCCAGGCCGTCGTAGAGGAGCAGGTGTTGCGCCGCCTCAGCCCCGGTCAGGCCGCGGGCGTTCGGCACCCGGCTGTAGCGGTTATAGGCGCTGCTCACCATGATCTGGGCGATGATGCCCAGGAGCAGGGCCGGCCCAACGATCAGAAGATAGATCGGATCAAAGTACCAGAACATCACCTTCACCTCCTCACAGCCTGTTCGCCGACGCTTTCCAGGCCGCACGTTGTACCCAGCGGCCCTATTATACCACACCTCGCGTTAGAAGAACATTAGACCGGCGAAGATGCCTTCCCCGGAGAGATGTGGTATACTGGCGGACGCGGCGACCTCCCGGAGGCCGATCCAGGCGAGGGAGGTCGGAGTGGGCGATGAATCTAGGGCCGGGGCTCTTCCCCGGCCGGTAAGGAGGTGGATGTCATGAATTTTTCTATGTGGAAAAAGGCCCTGACGGTCATTCCCGAGGTATCCAAGGAGGAGTGGGATCGGCTCGATCTGATCTCCCGCTGGCTGATCTCCACCCGTGCGGCGGTTCTGATCATGACCCTGCTCTCGGCCCTGCTGGCCGGCATCCTGGCCCTCCACGACGGCTTTGCGATTGACCCGCTGGCCTGGCTCGTCCTGATCCTGGGCCTGGTCCTGGCCCATGCGACCAATAACATTTTCAACGATTTCGTTGATTATGTGCGTGGCGTGGACCGGGACAACTACTTCCGTACCCTGTACGGCCCTCAGCCGGTCGCCCGGGGGCTGCTTTCCCGACGCCAGCACCTGGCGTACTTTGCCGTCACCGGCCTTCTGGCCCTGGCCTGCGGCTTGTTTCTTGTCCTGACGCACCACAACGACCCCTATATCTGGCTCCTGATCGGGCTGGGGGCCGTCTTTGTGCTCTTTTACACCTGGCCGATGAAGGGGTGGGCCCTGGGTGAGACGGCCGTGCTGATCGTCTGGGGGCCGCTCATGATCGGCGGGGGCTACTATGTGCTGACCGGCGTTTGGAACTGGCAGGCCGTCCTGGCCGGCCTGCCCTATGCCCTGGGCGTGACCACGGTCCTCTTCGGCAAGCACATTGACAAGTATGCCCTGGACCGGGCCAGGAAAATCCACACCCTGCCGGTCGTCATCGGCGAAAAGGCGGCCCGCTATGTGACCCTGGCGCTCATGATCGCCCCTTACCTTCTGGTCGTCTACCTGATCGCCGTCCGCTATTTCACCCCGGTGATGCTCCTGGTCTTGCTGGCGGTGCCGCAATTCCGGAAACTCTATCCGCCCTTTCTCAAACCCAAGCCGGAAAGCCGCCCCGAAGGTTTCCCGGAGGGGCAGGGCGGCTGGCCGCTCTATTTCGCCCCGCACGCCTTTGTCAACAACCGGGCCTTTGGCCTGTGGTTCGTCCTGGGGCTGGTGGCCGATGTGCTCCTGCGCCGCCTGATCGCGCCGGGCTTCTGGGTATAGGCCCCGGGAAGCGGCTCAACGGGCGCCGGGCAACGGACATCCGGGGGCCGGCCGGTCCACCCACATGCGCTGGGTCAGCCCCAGCGCCAGCAGGGCGATGGCCACGCCGGCCAGGAAGGTGTACTGTGGCCCCACGTTCTCCCACACCATTCCCCCCACCACCGGGATGATCACCGCCGCCACGTGGTTCATAGTCTGCCCCATGGCGATGTTCGGGGTGATCTCCTCCGGGCCCAGGGCGATCTTCTGGAAGTAGCACTCCAGGGCGATGGAGAAGCCGAAGAGGATGTTATCGGCCACAAAGAGGAACATCAAAATCAGGAGCACCGGCGTGACGGGAAAGGCCGGGACAAAGACCCAGTCCCCCAGGCCCAGCGCCGGCACCTGCCAGGTCGGCGCCTCCAGCACCGGCCAGAGCGGCAGGAAGGCATAGCCCAGGAAGATAAGCGCCAGAAGGATAAAGTTGGCCGTGAGCGTCGGCCGCTCCCCGAAACGGGCCACCAGCCGGCCAAAGACCTGGTGGAAGTAGGTCCCCAGGAGGTAGTTGGTCAGGTAGAGGAGCGCCATCACCTGGGTGGGCACGCCGTACTGGCGCACCATAAGGAAGACGGCGAAGGTGGTGAAGATGTGCCGGCGGCTGCCCAGCAGGAACTGCAGGACGTAGTAGAGCGCATAGCGACGGCGCAGCCGGGGGCGGGGACGTTCCACCCCCTCGGTCCGGACCTGCTGGCGGCTCCAGGGCAGGAGACCGACCCCGACGGCCAGGACGAACAGCCCGGCCACCAGGAAAAGGGTGCGAAACCCCCAGGCTTCCAGGGTGGCCAGGATGAAGAGGGTGCCCAGCAGTGCGGCCAGCGCCCCCAGGCTGTTCAGCCGGCCCAGCACCTTGGGGGCTTCATTCGGCCCGACGAGCAGGAGCACGGCCGAGGCGTTGCCGGCGTAGAAGAAGTGAAAGCCCGTGCTCATCACCAGCGTGGCCGCGATCACCCCGCCGAGTTCCCGGGTGGGGGCGGTCAGGGCGATGCCGGCCCCCATCACGATGACGGCGAGGCCGGCCGTGCGCATCTCCCCCAGGACGAGGGCCAGGATTCCCGATAGGATGCCCAACAGGCCGGGAATCTCCCGGATGGACTGAATCCAGCCGATCTGGTCCGCTCGAAAGTGCAGTTCCTGGACGGCAAAGTTGGTGAAGACGGCTTCCCAGAGGCGAAAGCCTAGGGTCCAGAGCATGTTGCTGAGGGCAATGACGAGCAGGGCGGTCCGCAGGCGGCGCATCAGCACCTCGAAGGACGGCCGCCCAGTTCGGCCTCTTCCAGGGAACGGATCGTTTCCTCCATGAGGCGCACCGCCCGGCCGAGCGTTTCGGCGTCAAAGGCCAGTCGAGCGCCAGCCGTCTCGTACAGTTGAGGCAGCGGAGCCGTTCCCCCTAGGGCCAGGGCCCGGCAGTAGGACGTCACCGCCCCGCTCTGGTCGGAGAGGGCGTTTTCCCAGACCTGCACGGCCCCCAGTTGGGCCAGGCCGTATTCCACGTAGTAAAAGGGCCACAGGTGGATGTGGTGCTTGCGCTGCCATCCGGTCATCATGACCTCCTCCAGCCCGCTCCAGTCCACCCCCACCATGAAACGATTCCACAGCGCCGCCCACTGCGCGTCGCAGTTGCGCGGCTCCATGGCCAGGTCCGGATTCTCGTAAACCCAGTGCTGAAACGCGTCCACGACCGCCATGTAAGGCCAGAAGAGGAGGCTCTTTTCCAGGTGCTCGATGCGGGCCCGGGCGGCCTCGGCCGGCGTGTAGAATCCCCCTTCCTCCGCTGCCAGGTAGGGCATGGCCAGGAACTCCATCGCCATCGAGGCGACCTCGTTGAACTCGGAGCCTACCTGACGCTGTTGGAAGTAGGGCAGGTGGATACGCTCGAAGACGTGAAAGGCGTGGCCGCTTTCATGGAGGAGAGTCTGAACGTCGTCGTGCAGGCCGACGGCGTTCTGGAAGATAAAGGGCCTTCGGGAGGCCGGGAAGGAGGTACAGAAGGCCCCCGGTCCCTTGTTCTTGCGATTGGCCAGATCGAGCAACCCCTCGCCTGCCATCAGGTCAAAGTAACCTCCCAACCGAGGGTCCACCCGATGGAAGATGGCCGATGCTCCCCGCTGAAGTTCTTCCACCTGCCGGAAGGGCCTCAGGGGAGGCCGGCCGAGGGGGTCCACGTCCAGGTCCCACGGGCGTAGCGTCCTGACGCCCAGGAGCCGGCGACGGCGCTCGTGGAGGCGGGCTGCGGCCGGCACCACCACCTCCTCGATGGCCCGGTGGAAGCGGAAACAATCCTCCGGCGTGTAGTCAAAGCGCAGCCTCTGTTGCCAGCGGAAGGCGCGGTAGTCCGGAAAGCCGGCGTTTCCGGCCATTTGCCGGCGAAGCGCGAGAAATTGCTGCCAGAGGTCGTCTATGGCCTCGCGGTCGGCCAGTTGGCGCCGGGCGGCCAGCATCCAGGCCCGCTCGCGCCGGTCGCGGTCGGCTTCCTGGTAGACGGGGCGAAGTTGCGGGATGGTGACCTCCCGCCCGTCCCACTCGACTGTCTGGGCCGAGACCACCTTGTTGAACTGGATGGCCAGGGCCTGTTCCTGGGAGGCCAGCGGCACGTTGGCTTCATGGAAGATGGCCGCTTCGGTGCGCATCTTCTGCAGGGGAATCTCGAAGCCGGCCGGTTCCAGCCCGCTCGCCAGCAACTTTTCCTTCAGTTTTTGCTCCTCTTCTATCATGCGCGGATAGATCTGCTCCAGGTAGTCCCGGTATCGCCGCTCGGCCTCCTGGTCGGCCGTGTCGAGCACGGTAGCCAGATGGAGACGGCTCTCCATCTCCTCCAGGAGGTCGTTCAGGCGCGTCCAATCAGACAGGAACTCGTGTACCGTGGCCGGAGAAAGCGGCCGACTCCGAAGGTCCTGGTAGTACGGCTCGATCTCGCTCCACGACCACCGTAGCAGGTCCGAAGGTTTCTGGGGAAGATTGTCCAGCATGGCAGCCTCCTGAATACAGTTGCAAGTTCCAGGTCGAAGGTTCACCATCGGAAGCTTTTCTACTCCTCGTTTTCGCTATCTTCCGGGCCCGCCCGGCCCAGTTCGGCGACCACCTGGGCCAGCCCTTACGCACCAGGCCAGACGGGCCAGGTCGAGCGTCTCCGGGCGCTCGGAGGGCTTGTGCGGGTTGCGGTAAAAGGCCGTAGAGAATTTTACCCCACGACCTCCTCAAACACCCGCAAAAAGTTCCCGCCCAGCACCTTTTCCACCACCCGTTCGGAAAGCCCCCGGCGGAGCAGGCCTTCGGTCAGGCGAGGCAAGTAAGATACATCGGGCAGATCGGCGAGGGGCTCCAGGGGGTTGAAGCCATCGTGGTCGCTCCCCAGGCCGACGTGGTCCTCCCCGGCCACGCGCACCATGTGGACGATATGTTCCAGGAGGTGATCCAGGGTGGCGTTCTGGGGAGCGATAAATTGAGGCACAAAGGTTGCCCCGACCCAGCCGCCTGTCAGGGCCACGGCCCGGAGTTGCTCATCACTCAGGTTACGGCGGTGGTTGTAGAGGGCCTGGGCGTTGGCATGGGAGACGATCACCGGGGAAGTGGTCACCTGGAGCACGTCGGCCAGGCCGGCCGGACTTAGGTGGGCCAGGTCAATGAGCATCCCCAGGCGGTTCATCTCCTCCACCACTTCCACCCCCAGACGGGTCAGCCCGCCGTCGGTGCGGGCCTCATCCAGGCCGTCGGCCAGAGCGTTGCGGCGGTTCCAGGTGAGGGTGAGCAGGCGCACCCCCAGACGATGGTAGATGCGCAGGGTGGCCAGCAGGCCGTCCAGCGCCTCTCCCCCCTCCAGGCCCAGGATGGCCGCCACCTTGCCCTCCGCCTTGGCCCGGCGGATGTCGGCAGCGGAGGTGGCCAGGAGCATCCGCTCCCCGTTCGCCTCCAGTTCCCGGTAGAAGCGGTCCAGGAGTTGCAGCGTCCGGTGGAGGGCGTGGGCCGGCAGGTAAACGTCTTCCACAAAGAGGGCAAAGACCTGGGCGGTGACTCCTCCCTCCAGCAGGCGGGGGAGGTCCACGTGGCCCGTGGCAGAACGCTCGCCCAGCGAGCGCCCCTGACGTTCCAGGCCCAGGATGGTATCACAATGGGCATCGCAGACGACGGCCCGGCGATGCAGTTCCAGCGCTTCCAGAGAAACGCCTTTCATTTTTCCTCCTCAACGCTCAACGTTCAACGGACCACAGGGCCAATCCCACCACCTGGACCCGGCCGGCCAGGGCCTCCAGGGCCCGGCGGGCCCTTCGCAGGCGGGCATGGCCGGCCCTCGCCACCAAAAGCGCGGTCCCCGCCGCTTCGGCGACCAGGCGGGCCTCAGGCACCTCGATGGGGTCCGGAAGCCGAACCAGGAGGAACCCGGTCGTCCGGGCCAGGTCCGGCAGCCTTCCGGCCAGGCGGCGCAGGGCCGGGGCCCGGGCGGCCGGCGAGGGTGATTCCCCGGCCGGGATGAGGTACAGGCCGGCCAGGGCCGTCTCCCGGCGGGTGGGCAGTTCCTCCCGGGCCGCAAGGTCCCCCAGACCGGGGGAAGCGGGCAGGCCGAACGGCTCGTGGAGGGCCGGATGCGCGAGATCCGCATCCAGAAGCAGCACCGAGCCGCCCTCCTGGGCGACGGCCGCCCCCAGGTTGCTCAGGAAGGCCGGGGGCACGTCCTCCCGACCCAGGCCGGCCACGGCCAGGACGGGCCGCTCCGGCGGTCCGACCCCGGCCAGCCGCAGCCAAGTGTAGAGCCGTTGAAAGGCGACGGCGGCCTCCCCGGCCGGGTCATGCAGCACCGCCAGGCCGTCTCTGGGGAAGGTCAGGGCCGGCCAGACCTCCACCCCCAGCCGGGCCGAGGCCCGGCCGGGGTCGGCGATGGTGTCGTCGAGGAAATCCCACAGGAAAGCCAGCGGCAGGCCCAGCACCAGCCCCAGCACCGCGCCGGCGGCGGTGTTCACCTTGTAGCGCGGGCTGGAAGGCGCGCCGGGCACCTCGGCCGGCAGGAGCGTGCTCACGTAGATGCGCTCCTGCCCCAGTTGGGGGGCGTGCTCCTGCACCCACCGGGCCAGCAGCCGTCCCAGGGTGTTGGCGTACTCCGCCGCCCGCGCCGGATCGCCATCGTCCACCTCGATGACCACGCGGCCCTCTTCCGGGACCGTTTGCACATACATCCGTTCGCCCAGGTCGGGCGGCAGGCCGGCCGGCTTTTCCCGGGGAAAAGCGCGCAGGACGGCCGGGAAGGTGCGCATCTGCGCTTCCAGGTACATCCTCAGTCCCCAGTCGGCCCGGTTGGGCAGGACGACCAGTTCGGCCCGGGCCCGGTAGAGGGGCGGCTGGGCCAGGCTGTATAGGAATGCCCCGAGGGCCGCCGCCGCGGCCACGACGGCGATCACCCACCAGCGCCGACGGAGCACCTGCCAAACCTCAGAAGCAGACACGGTTCCCTCCTCCCGCCGGAGTGGATTCCCAGACCTTTTGCACCAGGTCGCGGACCTTTTCCTGAAAGCGGGGCACGTCGAACCGCGCGGCGTGCCGACGGATCTCGGCCGGGTCGAAATCGCCGTCGCGGAAAGCGGCCAGGGCCTCCGCCAGGGCCGTTTCTTCCTGGGGGGCGAAGAGGAGGCCGGTCCGGCCGGGGATGACCGTCTCCAGGGCTCCGCCGGCGCCGTAGGCGATGACCGGCCGGCCGCAGGCCATGGCTTCCAGAGGAGCGATGCCGAAATCCTCCCGGCCGGGGAAGAGCAAGGCCCGGCAGTTCAGGTAGAGCCGGCGCAGTTCCTCTTCCGAGACCCGGCCGACGAAACGCACCGTCGGGCCGGCCAGGCGTTCCAGCCGGGCGCGGTCGCGTCCTTCCCCAAAGACCACCAGGGGCAACTTCAGCCGGGTGCAGGCGGCCACGGCGATGTCCAGCCGCTTGTGCGGCACCAGCCGGCCGCCGGCCAGGAAGTACTGCCCTTCGCCCCGGGCCAGGGGAAAGGAAGCGACGTCCACCGGCGGATGGATGACGGCGCTTTCCCGGCGGTAATAGCGGGCGATGCGAGCGGCCACGGTGCGCGAATTGGCGATGAAGGCATCCACGCGCAGGCTGGCCGCCACATCCCAGAGGCGCAAGCGGTGCAGCGTGCCGGCCAGGAGCCAGCCGGCCGGCCGGCCCAGCGGTTCGTGTTCCAGATAGGACGCGGTGTCCCAGAGGAACCGGGCCGGGTTATGGCAGTAGCAGATGTGCCTGGCCTCGGCCGGTGGAATCACCCCCTTGGCAAAGGCGCTGCTGGAACTCAAGATGAGGTCGTAGCCGCGCAGGTCGAACGATTCAAAGGCCCGGGGATACCAGGCCAGGTAGAGACGGGCCAGGGCAACCCGTCGGGGCAGGTACTGGAGGAAAGAGGTGCGGATGTCCCAGTGGCGAAAATCCGCCGGCATGGCCCGCCGGTCATAAAGCGAGGTATAGACCGGTGCCTCGGGATAGAGCGCGTGCAGTACCTCCAGCACGCGCTCGGCCCCACCGTACTGGTTCAGGTAATCGTGCACCAGGGCGACGCGCATGGCCTGTCCTTTTTGTCCGGCCTATTATAACACCGTTGTCCCCAAGGGCCAAAATGTCGATCATCATCCGCGAGCGACCATTTTTGCCGATGTCCTCAGCCGACCCCTGGCCGGTGCTATCGGGCCACCCTCGGAGGGGCGCGGTTACCCCACTCTTCCAGCAGGGGGGCGCGGCATCTGGAGATCGCCCCGATTTCCGACGGGTTCCCCCTACTTACGGTGGCTTTCGCCGATGCCGGCGGGAGCGGGGTGGATACCGAGGCGGTCACCCTGACCCTGGACGGGGTGGGCCTCACCTCCGGGCCGGCCGTCACCCTCAACGGGGGTGTCGGGGGCGGAGCCCCCCGACGAAAGGGCCAGGAAGGCGCACGAAGCGTTGATCGTTCCACGTTGGCCGGTGGGTACGTACCAACTCGAATGCCCACGGCGGTCGGCCGAAACACGGGGATCGTTTGGCCCCGGCGGCAGCGCCTTTCTGCGGGGGGCTCCGGGGGGCGCTGCGCGCCCCCCGGCGGGGGTGTCGGGGGCAGCGCCCCCGACGAAGAAGCCGGCCGGCGCTT
>JBMFNL010000020.1:0-47351 GCA_049970175.1 Chloroflexia bacterium | reverse complement strand
TGCAACTCGGCTGTATTATCATCTTGCTCAGGCACCTTTTATGAGATGGCTTCTAATCTCTGAGAAAAACGAAATGTTCACTTTAGCTGGTCCGTTTTTTTATCCTCCAACCTATCCCGATTGGGTAAATGATCTAACCAATGAACAAATTGAAGAGATTGTTATTAGTAGGGTTCGCTATTTAATAATAAATTATCCGCAAATAGATGCTTGGATTGGCTTGAACGAGTATTTTCCAACAAGTTGGGGAATAAGGCCTGACATCATACAAGATAGATTGGGATATGATGATTTCTTGACTCTTGTTTACCAAACTGCGCAAGAAGCTCTTGATCAAACTAACAATCGTGCGTTTTTAATATACAATCAAGATCATAACCATTCATTGAACCACGACTCTCTCAATGGAATCAATTATCGGGACACACTTGAAATAATAAACAGACTAAAAAATTTAGGTATACGAAATCTTGCAGTTGGATTGCAAATGCATATTGACGCAAAATACCCACCCTCCAAAGACGAGATAATCCAAGCAATGAGGAGTTATGGAGTGCCCGTATTTATTACAGAATTAGATGTCGACATCAGTAATCTTTCGAGTGACTACAGGTTACTAACGCAAGCACAAATCTACCATACAATTTTTAGTGCCGCTTTGGAATCAGGGGTTTGTTATGGAATATTTATGTTTCAAATGGGGGACAAATATTCTTGGTTGGAAACCGATTTAGGAAAGCCAAATGCAGACCCAACTCCTTATACCGATAACCTTGATCCGAAGCCCGCGTTTTATGCTATGATTGCGGCATTGCTTGAACACTTGCAGAAATGAACACAATTGATTTCGTTATAACGAAATCAAATGAGCCGCCCAACCCGCCGCTCCAGCCGACCCGCTCCGCTCGCTTCGCTCGCTCCGCGTGCGGCTGAGCGGCAAACCGTTATGCGCCACCGCCCTACCCCTAGAGTTGGGCAGGATCAACAGGGAGGAACGGAATGAAACCATCGCTGCGTTCCCTGGCCATCATCGGTCTGCTGGGCCTGGCAGTCCTGGGAACGGCCTGTGGGGGACTGGCCTCGCCTCTCCCCGCTTATGAGACGTCTCCCTCGCTCACCGAGGGGCCGATGACAACCCTCCCCAGCCCTACCCCCGAACCCTACCCTATCCCAACCCGGCGGCCTACACCTACCCCGGGTGTGCCTCCAACGAAAGTATCCCCGTTTCCCTCCCCCATCCCGACGGCCACGCCGCCGCCTACCGCCCTGCCTCTGCCGCCGTCGGCTTTCGACGTCCTGTGGGTGGAAACCACCTCCATCGAGTCCCCCGGCGGCTCCTGGGGGGCAATTTGGCGGGCCGACCCTCGGGACATTGCCAACCGCCAACAAGTCGTGTACTTTGCCGACCAAGGCATCCTCGAGGCCGCCTTGTCCCCAAACGGACAGAAGTTGGCCTTGACGACAGCCGGTTGGCATTGGCGAAGTAGCCCCTTGTGGGTAGTCAACCTGGACGGTACAGGGTTGCAGCCAGTCGCCCCGGATGCCGGGCAGATTTTATGGGGCCCGAACAACCGGGCGATATTCTATACCTTGGGCCAAGCCGGCCCGCCCGCCAGGTTGGCCTCCCTGCCGCACGCCCAAAGGCATGAACGCTCAACGCTCGACGGACAGCACCTTGCCCTTGTGGCGGATGGCGGCGTGGGCGGCGGCCAGCCGGGCCACCGGCACCCGGAAGGGACTGCAAGAAACATAGTTCAGGCCGGCCAGATGGCAAAACTCGATGGAAGAGGGATCGCCGCCGTGTTCCCCACAGATGCCCACCTCCAGGTCCGGGCGGGTCTTGCGCCCCAGGCGTACCCCCATCTGGACCAGCATCCCGACCCCCCGGCGGTCCAGCACCTGGAAGGGGTTCTCCGGGAGGATGCCCCGTTCCACATACTGCACCAGGAAGCGGCGCTCGGCATCGTCACGGCTGTAGCCAAAGGTCATCTGGGTCAGGTCGTTGGTGCCGAAGGAGAAGAACTGGGCCAGCGTGGCCACTTCGTCGGCGGTGAGGGCGGCGCGGGGAATTTCGATCATTGTGCCGAACTTGTACTCGACTTCGATCCCCTGTTCCGCCATCACCTGTTTGGCCACCTCCTCCAGTTCCACCTGGGTGACCTTGAGTTCGTTGACGTGCCCGGTCAGGGGAATCATGACCTCCGGCTTGACGGTGATGCCGTTCCTGGCCGCCTGGCAGGCCGCCTCGAAGATGGCCCGCACCTGCATCTTGGTGATGTCGGGGTAGATGATGCCCAGACGGATGCCGCGCAGGCCCATCATCGGGTTGGCCTCGTGCATCCGCCTGACCGCCTCCAGCATCCGCTCTTTCTCCTGGAGTTCGGGGCCGGTTTCACCCCGCGCCCGCCGCTCGGTCACTTCGACCAGCAGGTCCTCCAGGCTGGGTAGGAACTCGTGCAGGGGCGGGTCAATGAGGCGGATGATGACCGGGTAGCCGTCCATGGCCTCGAAGAGGCTGTAGAAGTCGGAACGCTGGTTGGGCAGGAGTTTTTCCAGCGCGCCCAGGTAGGCTTTGACGGCCGGCGAGGTGGCGATTTCCTCCTCCACGGCCTCCAGGTCGGCCTCCAGTTCGGACCGGCGCTTTTCGTCCAGCGGCTTGCCGTCCTCTTTGCCGGCAGCCAGGAGGTCCTGGAGGCGCTTGCGCCGGTCAAAGAGCATCTGGGCCGCCTCGGCGTTGAGGATCATCTCCTGGACGTAGGGCAGGCGCTCCTGCTCGAAGAACATGTGCTCGGTGCGGCAGAGGCCGATGCCCCTGGCCCCGTATTCGCGGGCGCGACGGGCATCGCGGGGATAGTCGGCGTTGGTCCAGACCTGGAGGCCGCGGGTGGGATAGCCCTGGTAATCGGCCGGCCACTGCCGGGCATCGGGGGCGGCGGCGATCCCGTCGGCCCAATCCAGGAGGGTATGCAGTTCCACCTCCTTGCTGTAGTCGGGGATGGTGGTGGGAATCTGCCCCTCGTAGACCTCGCCGGCCGCGCCGTCCAGGGAGACATAGTCGCCCTCCTGCAGGACCCGGCCGTTGACGTAGACCTTGCGCGCCTCCAGGTCGATCTGGAGGTCGCGGGCCCCGACGACGGCCGGCTTGCCGAACTGCCGGGCGACGACGGCGGCGTGGGCGGTAGCACCGCCGCGGCTGGTGAGGATGCCCCGGGCGGCGATCATGCCGTGGACGTCGTCGGGCTTGGTCTCCGGGCGAATCATGATCACGGGCTTGCCCTGCCGGCCCCAGGCCTCGGCGGTGTCGGCGTCAAAGGCCAGCATCCCCACGGCGGCCCCGGGGGAGGCGTTGACGCCGGTGGCGAGGAGCCGTCCTTCGGCCTTGGCCTTTTTCACCTCCTTTTCGTCGAACTGGGGATGGAGGAAGGTATCCACCTCCTTCGGCGTGATGCGCAGCACCGCCTCTTCCTTGGTGATCAGACCTTCCCGAACCATATCCACGGCGATCTTGACGGCAGCGCGGGCGGTGCGCTTGCCGTTCCGGGTCTGGAGCATCCAGAGTTTGCCCCGTTCGATGGTGAACTCGGTATCCTGCATGTCGCGGTAATGGCGCTCCAGCCGGTCGGCAATCTCCACCAGTTGGGCGTAGATTTCGGGCATCTCCTCGGCCATTTGCGCCACCGGCTTGGTATTGCGGATGCCGGCCACCACGTCCTCGCCCTGGGCGTTGAGGAGGTAATCGCCGTAGAAGCGTTTCTCGCCGGTGGCCGGGTCGCGGGTAAAGGCCACTCCGGTCCCGCTATCCCAGCCCATGTTGCCAAAGACCATCATCACCACGTTGACGGCGGTGCCCAGATCGTCGGGGATGCGCTCGGCCCGACGGTAATCCACGGCCTTTTTCCCCATCCAGGAGCGGAAGACGGCCTCCACGGCCAGCCGGAGTTGCTCCAGCGGATCCTGGGGAAAATCGCGCCCGATATGCTTCCGGTATACCTCTTTGAAGCGGGCGACCAGTTCCTTGAGGTCTTGGGTCGTGAGGTCGGTATCCTCGCGGGCCCCCTTCTCGCGCTTGAGTTCCTCCAGGACGTGCTCAAAGGCCTCGTCGGGGATGCCCATGGCCGTGCGCCCGAACATGGAGATGAGGCGGCGGTAGGAATCCCAGGCGAAGCGTTCGTCGCCGCCTCGCCGCACCAGGCCGTGGAGGGTCTCATCGTTGAGGCCGACGTTGAGGATGGTCTCCATCATGCCGGGCATGGAAAACTTGGCCCCGGAGCGCACCGAGACGAGGAGGGGGTTCTCGGGGTCGCCGAACTTCTGGCCGGCCTCTTCCTCGATCTCCCGGAGCGCCTCCAGGGTCTGTTCCCACATCCCCTCGGGGAACTGGAAACCGGCGTTGATATAGGCCATGCAGGCTTCGGTGGTGATGGTGAAGCCGGGGGGGACGGGCAGGCCGATGCGGGTCATATCGGCCAGGCCGGCTCCCTTGCCCCCCAGGATGGCCTTCATCTCATCCAGGGTCGGCTCATGCCCCAGGAGGGCGGCCAGTTCCCGGTCCGAGGAGCGAAAGGTGTATACCCACTTTTTCATTGCCTCAACCTCCTCCTTTGTGCTCCCGCCTTCGGGTGGCGGGGAATATTTCGGCACTAAAAACATATCATACCCCCTATGGGCCGATTTGTCAAAAACGACTCGCCCGTTTGACGTCTCCTCTGCCCGATGGTAGAATGCCGGCCGGGACGCTCGATAGGTCGCACCGATGATGGCTCTCGTTCTGGCCTCGAACTCTCCACGCCGGCAGGAACTCCTGGGCGTGCTGGGGTTGCCCTATGCCATCCGCGTGGCCGAGGTGGACGAAAGCGTCCACCCCGGCGAAACGCCGGAGGCGATGGTGGCCCGGCTGGCCCGGGAAAAGGCCCTGGCCGTCCCGCTATCCCCGGAGGAACTCCTGATCTCGGCCGATACCACGGTGGAACTGGAGGGACAGGCCCTGGGCAAGCCGGCCGATCCGGAGGAAGCCCGCCGGATGCTCCGGTTGCTGCGCGGCCGGATGCATCGGGTGCATACGGCCGTGGCCCTGCGTCGGGGGGAGGAGGTGGAGGTGCAGGTGGTGACCACCCGGGTCTGGATGCGTAACTATGGGGCGGAGGAACTGGAGGCCTACCTGGCCTCGGGGCAGGCCCAGGACAAGGCCGGTGCCTACGGCATCCAGGACGAGCCGTTCGCCCCGGTGGAGCGGGTCGAGGGCTGCTATATGAACGTGGTGGGGCTTCCGCTCTGCCATCTGGCACAAGGGCTTGTACGCCGGGGAATCTCCATCCCCCGTCTCCCTCCGGCCTACTGCCGGGGCCTCCTGGGACACCCCTGTCCGGTGGCTCTGTTTTGACGACCGGGCCCCCCTATGCTATCCGCTCCACCTCCAGCGCCACCACGCCCAGTGCCTCCTTCTTCGGCGGATAGATTTCCCGCAGGGCCGGCAGGAGTTCCTCCGGAGGCAGATCCGGAGCGATGGCCGCCGGGTCTTCATGGCGCAGCATCTCCTCGAAATCGGCGTAGCGGGCGATTCGGCGGATGCGCACGCGCACCCGATCGTTCAGGCGCAGGATGTCGCCCACCTCCAGCCGGGCGATGTTGGAGTAGGCCACCCGAACCTCGACCACCTTTCGGCCGTTTCGAATCTGCTCCAGGTAGGGCTCGCGAATCCAGAGAACCTTTTCCCGGGGCATGGTCCTACTCCACAAACGGCACTTCCACCACGCTCCGGGCGATCTCCTCCTCCAGGCCGGCGAGCACGGCCCGGACCTGGGGGACGACCTGCTCCAGCGGCACGATTCGGCGCTCCTTCCGGTCCCGGCGCTTGCATTCCACCCCACCCTGGCTCAGGGAACGCTCGCTTACGGTCAGGCGCAGCGGCAGGCCGATGAGGTCGGCGTCCATAAACTTGACGCCGGGGCTTTCCTCCCGGTCGTCGTAGAGGGCCTCGAGGCCGGCCGCCCCCAGTTCCCGGTACAGGCGCTCGGCGACGGCGGCCGGCTCCGCTTCCGGCGTCCCCAGGGCCAGCAGGTGGACCGGGTAAGGGGCCACGGTGCAGGGCCAGATCAGGCCGTAGTCGTCGTGATGCGCTTCCGCGATGCAGGCCAGCAGGCGGCCCAGGCCGATCCCGTAAGAGCCCATGACGATCGGCCGGGGATTCCCCTGGGCATCCAGGAAGGTGCATCCCAAGCGGGTGCCCAGTTTGAAGATGTTGCCGACCTCGACCCCGCGGGGGGCGCGCATCGGCCGGCCGCAACCCGGACAGGCGCACCCCTCCCCGGCCGCAGCGATGTCGGCAACCAGGTCGGCCCGGAAGTCGCGGCCGTAGTTGACGTTGCGCAGGTGGTAGCCGGGCTCGTTCGCGCCGGCCACCAGATTGGGCGATTCCGGGATGGCGTCGTCCACCACGACGATCGCCCCCCGTATGCCGATCGGCGAACCGTACCCCGGCTCGGCGCCGATGGCCCGGATTTCCTCCTCCAGGGCCGGCCGGAGGGCCCGGACCCGAAGCGCGTTGGCCAGTTTGCTCTCGTTGACCTCCATATCTCCCCGCACCACGGCCAAGACGAAGCGTTCCACCTCGCGCTCCCTTTCGCCCAGGGTGGCCATCAGGAAGACCGCCTTGGCCGTTCTGGAGCGGGGGACATCCAGGAACGCCGCCAGGTCCTCGATGGTGGTGATGCCGGGGGTGGCGACCTTCTCCACCGGATATGGCGCTTCCTCGGGCGCAGGCGGTTTCCGAAAGCGGGCGATCTGGCGGTTGGCCGCATACCCGCATCCGTCGCAGAGGAGGATGGTGTCCTCCCCGATCGGGGTCAGGTACATGAACTCGTGGGCCATCGTCCCGCCCATCATCCCGACGTCGGAGCGGACGGCCAGGACCTTCAGGGCGCAGCGGTGGAAGATGTTGAAGTAGGCCTGGTAGTGGGCGCGGTACTGGGCGTCCAACCCGGCTTCATCGGCATCCAGGCTGTAACTATCCAGCATGGTGAATTCGCGCGCCCGAATCAGGCCGGCCCGGGGGCGGGGATCGTCGCGCCATTTGGTCTGGATGTGGTAGAGGAGGAGCGGCAACTGGCGGTAGGAGCGGATTTCCCGGCGCGCCAGGTCGGCGACGACCTCCTCGTGGGTCATGGCCAGGACCATCTCCCGGCCAGCCCGATCCCGGAAGCGCCCCATCTCCGACCCGATCTCGTACCAGCGCCCGCTCTCCTTCCAGATCTCCGCCGGATGGACGACCGGCATCTCCAGTTCCTGGCCGCCGATGGCGTTCATCTCCTCCCGCACGATGGCTTCGATGCGGGCCAGGGCCCGGCGGGCCAGGGGCAGGTAGGAGAAGATGCCGGCCGCCAGCGGGCGGATGAAGCCGGCGCGGAGGAGCAGCCGGTGGCCGGCCACCAGGGCGTCGGTCGGCGCCTCCCGAAGGGTCGAACCGAAAAGTCGGCTCAGGCGCATGTTCCTATTCCCCCGGTCAGTACGCCCGGGCAAAGACGGCCTGCCGATCGGCCTCGGCTCCGCAGACGACGCAGCGCCCCTTCCCCCCCGGCTGCTGGAGCGGGATGCAGCGCGTGGTCGCCTTGGTCTCCTCCTTCACCTTGGCCTCACACTCGCCCGAGCCACACCACCAGGCCCAGGCGAAGCCGCGCTCGACCGCCTGGCAGAGTTCGGCATAGTTCTGGGGATAGGCGGTATGTTCCTCCCGGAAACGCCGTGCCCGTTCGAGAAGGGCATGCTGGATGTCTTCCAAAAGCGCCGGGAGACGCTCGGCCAGGCCGGCCAACGGGACGGCCTCTTTCTCCCCGCTCCGGTCGCGCCGGGCCAGCGTGACCCGTTCGGCGGCCACATCCCGGGGGCCGATTTCGATTCGCACCGGCACCCCCCGCATCTCCCAATCGTTGAACTTGAAGCCGGGGGTCAGCCCCTCGCGGTCGTCCAGGCGCAGGCGCAGGTTCGGGAGCATATCCCGGACCCGTCCGGACATCTCCAGCACCGTCCGGCGCTCCTCCTCGGTCTTCCAGATCGGGACGATGACGACCTGATAGGGAGCCAGGCGCGGCGGGAGCACCAGGCCCTGGTCGTCGCCGTGCACCATAACGATGGCCCCGATCATGCGCGTGCTCACGCCCCAGGAGGTTTGCCAGACATACTCCAGTTCGTTGCGTTCGTTCAGGAACTGGGTGCCAAAGGCCCGGGCAAAGTTCTGCCCCAGGAAGTGCGAAGTGCCGGCCTGCAGGGCCCAGCCGTTGCCCATCATGGCCTCGATGGAGTAACTCTCCACCGCCCCGGCGAACTTTTCCGATTCGCTCTTGCGCCCGCAGATGACCGGGATGGCGGCGTCGTTTTCGGCGAAATCGCGGTAGACTTCCAACATCCGCAACGTTTCCTCCCGGGCCTCCTGCTCGGTGGCGTGGGCGGTATGGCCTTCCTGCCAGAGGAACTCGGTGGTGCGCAGGAAGAGGCGGGTGCGCAGTTCCCAGCGCACCACGTTGCACCACTGATTGATGAGGAGCGGCAGGTCCCGATAGGAGCGCACCCATTTGGCGAACATGGCGTTGATGATCGTCTCCGAGGTCGGGCGGACGGCCAGCGGCTCTTCCAGTTTTTCCCCGCCCCCGTGGGTCACCACGGCCAGTTGCGGGGCAAAGCCCTCCACATGTTCGCTCTCCTTCTGGATGAAACTCATCGGGATGAAGAGGGGGAAGTAGGCGTTCTGATGGCCCGTGGCCTTGAAACGCCGGTCCAGGCCCTGCTGGATGTTTTCCCAGAGGGCATAGCCGTAGGGGCGGATGACCATACAGCCGCGCACCGGGGCATAGTCGGCCAGTTCGGCCATCTGGACCACGTCGGTGTACCAGCGGGCATAGTCCTCGCTTCGCGGGGTGACTTTTTGGGCCATGGGAGACCTCCTCCTTTATGGTACGTGTTGCGTGTCAAATCAGTCGTTTGACGCCGGTGGTCAGCCAGTCGGGGATGGTGTGCACGGCCCCGCCGGTCGTGAAGCCGGCCAGAAAGTCCAGGACGTAGCGCGGGTGGTCGCGCACCAGGTGGCCCCAGAAGGCGTGCCAGTGGGATAGCCATTCCGGGCCGGCCCCGAAGAGGTAGACCCCGGCCAGGACCAGGACCTCCACGATCAACCCGAAGTAGAGAAGGCGGAGGAGCGGGCCGATGACCAGTCCGTGGGAAAGCCAGCTGCGGTGGTAGACCAGTTGGGTATAGGGCAGCCAGAGCCACCGCAGGGGTCCCCAGCGTCGGTATTCGACGGCCCGCACGTCCAGGTCGCAGGAAAAGCCAAGGCCCGAGAAGAGGTGGGCGACGGTGAAGAGGCCCCAGGAGAGGAAGCGGTTTTCCGCCGGCAGCGCCAGGACGACCGGCGTGAGGAGGCCGGCGGTGATGAGCGTGATGCGGTCGTGTACGCGGGCCGGCGGCATCGTCCACCTCCCCTGCGCTCAGCGCCTTTCGGGACGGGGCACCTCGTGGCAGTGTCGGCAGCGGGCTTCATACCGCTCCGCCGCCCCCACCAGAATCACCGGGTCGTCGTAGGAGGCCGGCCGGCCGCCGATCAGGCGCTGGGTGCGGCTGGCCGGCGCGCCGCAGCGCACACAGATGGCCCGCAGTTTGGTCACCTCTTCGGCCCGGGCCAGGAGGGCCGGCATCGGTCCGAAGGGCTCTCCCCGAAAGTCCATATCCAGCCCGGCCACGATGACCCGGATGCCCCGGTCGGCCAGTTCCTCGCACAACGCCACCAGGCCCTCGTCGAAGAACTGGGCTTCATCAATGGCCACCACGTCGGCCTCGGGGTCCAGGCGTTGGGCAATTTCCTCGGTGCTGTCCACCGGCACGGCGATGAAACGCAGGCCGTTGTGCGAGGCCACGTGTTCCGTGGCGTACCGGGCGTCCAGGCTGGGTTTAAAGACCTGCACCCGCTGCCGGGCGATCTGGGCCCGTCGCACCCGGCGGATGAGTTCCTCCGTCTTGCCGCTGAACATGCTTCCGCAGATCACCTCGATCTGCCCCTGGTGTACCGGCCGGCTCACCACTTTCCTCCTCCGGACTATCCTCGGTGAAAGAAAGAGGAGGCCCAGGATGCTTCCCTGCCTCCTCTGAAGACCATCCACAACGGCGGGACAGGAGGCAGTTACTCGGCCTCCTCCGTAGGCTCGCCCGAGGCAGCGGGGGCCCCTTCTTCCGGAAGTTCGATGAGAATCCGTGCCCGCCGCCGCTCCTCCTTGGCTTTCCGACGGGCCTCGGTCTCCTCCTGAAGCCGCTGGCTGATCTCGACCCGTTGCATGAAGCGCTCGACCTGGCCGGCCGTGTCCACAATGCGCTGTTCCCCGGTGAAGAAAGGATGGCATTTGGAGCAGATGTCCGTCTTGAGCACCGGCCGGGTGGACCGGGTCTTCCAGGTATTGCCACAGGCACAGATCACCGTGGCCTCGACGTACTGGGGATGGATGCCCTTTTTCAACGCATTCCTCCTAGACCGGTTGGGGCCGGACGCTGACCCGCCGCTGCCGGCTCGAGAACGGCTCAAAGCAGACGTAACCATCCACCAGGGCAAAGAGGGTGTAATCGCGCCCCAGGCCGACGTTTTCCCCCGGCTTGATGCGGGTGCCGCGCTGCCGGACGATGATCGTGCCGGCCCGCACCCACTGACCGCCGTAACGCTTCACGCCGAGCCGCTTTCCCCGGCTATCGCGTCCGTTCCGCGTGCTTCCCACGCCTTTCTTATGCGCCATCGCTCTACCCTCCCGCCATCAGGCCTCGATGGTCTCGATCAGGAGGTGGGTCTGCTCCTGCCGATGTCCCCGGAGGCGCCGATAGCGTTTCTTCGGCTTGTACTTGAAGACGTCGATCTTCGGGCCACGGCCATGGGCCAGGACCCGCGCCCATACCCGCGCCCCCTCGACCGTCGGCGAACCCACACGTACCCCATCCTCGGCCGAAATCAGGAGCACTTCCTTCAACTCGACCTGCTGGCCGACCTCCTGAGGGAGCCGTTCCACGACGATGGTCTGGCCCGGCGCAACCCGATACTGCTTTCCACCGGTTCGAATGATCGCAAACACCGTGCACTCCTCAATCGAATTTTTACGGAAGGCTATCATACCAGAAAAGGTGGGTTTTGTCAAACTGACCGCTGCCAAATTTGCACGCCGACGCCGTTTATAGTAAAATGATGGGATATACCTACCCTGCCGTTTTGAGGTGACCTTTGGATAAAATCGTCATCCGCAAGGCTCGCCAGCACAACCTGAAGAACATTGACGTCGAGATACCCCGCAACCGGCTGGTGGTCATCACCGGCCTCTCCGGTTCGGGCAAGTCCTCGCTGGCCTTTGATACCCTCTACGCCGAGGGCCGGAGGCGTTATGTGGAGAGCCTCTCTCCCTACGCCCGCCAGTTCCTGGGGCAGATGGAGCGGCCCGACGTGGACGCCATCGAGGGACTTTCTCCCACCGTGGCCGTGGACCAGCGGGGGATGGGGCGTAACCCCCGCTCCACCGTCGGCACCATCACCGAGATCTACGATTTCCTGCGCCTGCTCTTTGCCCGGGTCGGCCGGCCGCACTGCCCGGCCTGCGGTCGAGAGATCGTCCGCCAGTCGCCCACCCAGATCGTGGACCACCTCCTGGCCCTCCCCGACGGCAGCCGCCTCATGCTGCTTTCCCCGCTGGTGCGCGAACGCAAAGGCGGCCACCAGAAGGTGCTGGAGGATGTGCGTCGGGCCGGCTACGTCCGCGTCCGGGTGGACGGAGAAATCCGCCTCCTGGACGAGGAGATCGTCCTGGACCGCTACCGGCCCCATACCATCGAGGTCGTGGTAGACCGGCTGATCGTGCGGCGGGAGGGGGAGGAGGTCCTTTCCCCGGAACGCAGCCGGCTGGCCGACTCGGTGGAGACGGCGCTGCGGTTGGGCGGCGGGGTGCTCCTGGTGCAGGTGGAAGGCCGGGGGGAACTCTTCTTCTCCGAGCACCTGGCCTGTGTACACTGCGGCATCTCCCTGGGGGAAATCGAGCCGCACAACTTTTCCTTCAACAGCCCCTACGGGGCCTGTCCGGAGTGCGACGGGCTGGGGACGGTCCTGGAACTGGACCCCGACCTGGTCATCCCCGACCGTTCCCTTTCCCTGGAGCGGGGGGCGATCCTGCCTTGGAAGGAAATGGGCCGGCAGGCCGGCGAATACTACCGCCACCTGCTGCGGGCGGTGGCCGCCCACTACGGTTTCTCCACCCAGATTCCCGTCCGCGAATTGACGCCCGACCAACTGGGCCTCCTCCTCTACGGCAGCAACGGGGAGGTCATCCTGCAGCGCTACCCCGGCCCCGGCGGACAGATGCGGGAGGTCGAGGCCCCCTACGAAGGGGTCATCCCCAACCTGCGCCGGCGCTACCGGGAGACCACCTCGGCGCGGGTGCGGGCGCAGATCGAGCGCTACATGCGGCCGCGGCCCTGTGCCCGCTGCCGTGGGACGCGCCTGCGGCCGGAGGCGCTGGCGGTGAAGGTGGCCGGCCGCTCCATCGCCGAGGTGGCCGCGATGTCGGTGGAGGAGGCCCGGGCCTGGGTGGAGGAAATCCTGGATGCGGAGCGCTCTCCCCTGAGCGCCCGGGAGCAGGCCGTCGCCGCCCCGATCGGGCGCGAGTTGCGTTCGCGGCTAGAGTTCCTCCAGGCCGTTGGGCTGGACTACCTGACGCTGGACCGCTCCAGCACCACCCTGGCCGGAGGGGAGGTCCAGCGCATCCGTCTGGCGACGCAACTCGGCATGGCCCTGATGGGCTGTATCTACATCCTGGACGAGCCTTCCATCGGCCTCCATCCCCGCGATAACGGCCGGCTCATCCGCACCCTGCAGCATCTGCGCGACCAGGGGAACACCGTGGTGGTGGTCGAGCACGATGCGGCGATGATTCGGGCCGCCGACTGGATCATTGACATGGGCCCCGGTGCCGGAGAAGGGGGCGGGGAGGTCGTGGCCTGCGGCACGCTGGAGGACATCCTGCGGGAAACGCGCTCGCTCACCGGCCAGTACCTGAGCGGCCGGCGGAGCATCCCCCTGCCCCGGCGTCGCCGGCCGGGCAACGGCAAGGAACTGGTGCTCGTGGGGGCGCGGGAACACAACCTGAAGAAACTGGAGGTGCACATCCCGCTGGGTTGCCTGGTGTGCGTCACCGGCGTCTCCGGCTCCGGAAAAAGCACGTTGGTCAACGATACCCTCTACCGGCGGCTGGCCCAGGCCCTGCATCGGGCCAAAGAGCGTCCCGGAAGCCACGATGCCCTGTACGGCATCGAGCACCTGGACAAGGTGATCGCCGTTGACCAGTCGCCCATCGGCCGGACGCCTCGTTCCAACGCGGCCACCTACACCGGGGTCTTTGCCCCCATCCGCCGCCTCTTCGCCCGGGTGCCCGAGGCCCGGATGCGGGGCTATGGACCGGACCGCTTCTCCTTCAACGTCAAAGGGGGGCGTTGCGAGGCCTGCGAGGGGGCCGGTGTGCTTCAGATCGAGATGCAGTTCCTGCCGGATGTCTATATCCCTTGCGACGTCTGCCAAGGCCAGCGTTACAACCGGGAGACGCTGGAGATTCGCTACCGGGGGTTGAACATTGCCGAAGTGCTGAACCTCTCGGTGGATGAGGCCATCGCCTTCTTCGCCCACATCCCGGCCGTGCGCAGCCGGCTACAGACCCTTCACGAGGTCGGGCTGGGTTACCTCAAACTGGGGCAGCCAGCCACCTCCCTCTCCGGTGGGGAGGCCCAGCGGGTGAAACTGGCGGCGGAACTGGCCCGCCGCGCCACCGGCCGGACGCTCTACGTCCTGGACGAGCCGACCACCGGGCTGCACTTTGCCGACATCGAGCGCCTCCTGAGGGTCCTCAACCGCCTGGTGGATGCCGGAAACACGGTCATCGTCATCGAACACAACCTGGATGTGATCAAGGCGGCCGACTGGGTCATCGACCTGGGACCGGAGGGCGGGCCGGCCGGGGGCTGGATCGTGGCCCAGGGCACGCCGGAGGAGGTGGCCCGGGTGGAGCAAAGTTATACCGGGCGTTTCCTGCGGCCCCTCCTGGCCGGGCGCATTTCTGTTGACGAAGGGGACGATTTCGTGTACAATAACAAGCGAACAAGCCAGAGCATGCAGGCAGGTATGGTATGGCACTGAGGAGCCTGTGAGGAGGAGCCGATGACCGAAGAGCAGGTTCTTCGCCCCGAGCCGGCCGAGGCCACCGCTGAGGAAGAGCCGGAGCGCTACTATCCCAACAAGATCGGCCGGCTGTTCCTGATGTCCCTGGAGGATGTGATGGGGCGTAATGGGGTCAGCGCGTTGCTCAACATGGCCGGCCTCCGCGAACGGGTCAACAATTACCCCCCCAACGACCTCCGCCGCGAATACCCCTTCACGGAACTGGCCCGCACCAGCGCCGCCCTGGAGACGATGTACGGGGTGCGCGGGGCCCGGGGGATGGAGTTGCGGGCCGGACGAGTCGCCTTCAACTACGGCCTGAAGGAATTCGGCCCCCTCCTGGGCATGGCCGACCTGGCCCTGAAGATGATGCCCCTGGGGATGAAGGTCAAGATCGGCCTCAACGCGGTGGCCCAGACCTTTGACCGCTTCAGCGACCAGCCGACCCACGTCGAGGAGAAAAAAGGCCAGTTCCTCTATGTCATCGAAAAGTGCCCGGTCTGCTGGCATCGCCGTTCGGAGGCCCCCTGTTGCCACATCGCCCGCGGCATCATCGAGGAAAGCCTGCGCTGGGTCTCCGGCGGGAGGAACTTTCGGGTGGAGGAGATCGAGTGCCGGGCGGTCGGCGACCCGACCTGCACCTTTGTTATCGATAAGGAGCCCATCGATTGAGCGCTCCTGCTCATAGAGATGTAACCTGAACTCCTTGCAGGCTCCCGGTTTCGAACGTATGATGGAGGATGCCAAGACCTATCCGGAGGCGATTCCGGTGGGCGAGAGGGCAAGATGCGGCGGGTGATCCTCAGGGTACACGAGCCCATTCCTCCGTTCAACGAGCCGGCCCGCGATCTGCGCATCCTCAACAAGCCGCTGTGGCTCCTCCAGCGGGACCTCCTGGCCCGCCATTGCCAGGGGGAGATCGAGGTCGAGGGCCTGGACGAGGCGGCTTCGCTGCGGGGCGAACTGCTCGTGCACAAGGACAACCTCTTCTTCAACGCCGCCCTGATCGATACCTTCATCGCCCAGGCCCGGGCCCGCGGCCGGCCCTGCCAGATCGCCTTCTCCCCCGACGATGCCGCCATCACCACCCACGCCCTCCCGGTCCAGGACGGCATCCGCCGCCAGGGCGATGTCTACGTGGCCGACCTCTACTACTTCCCCGAGGGCCTCGCCCCCGACCCCGAACCGCTGGTCATCGATACCCTGCCCCGCGAGATCGGCTACTACCATATCCCCAGTTATATGGCCCCCCAGATGGGCGACCTGGTCTTTTACATCCCCTGGCGGGCCTTTCTCTCGGTGGAGAGTTGGCTTCAGGTCTGGATGGCCAACGTCCCCTTTGGCGTTTTCTGCTGGGGACGAATCCGGGAACAGGAGGTCGAGGAAAGTTGGGCCCTGAAGTTGCGCATCTTTTTCCGCTCTCTCATCGAGCGCAAACACTTTCTCTCCTGTTCGGAGATGGTCAAGATCGGCAAGAACTGTTCCATCGCCCCCTCGGCGGTGATCGAGGGCCCTACGGTCATCGGGAACAACGTGAACATCGGGGCCGGGGTGGTGATCACGAACAGCCTGATCGGCAACAACGTGACCATTATGCAGGGCTGCCAGGTGATGCTGAGCGTGGTCAGCGATTATTGCTACCTGCCCTTTCGGGCCGGCCTCTTTATGACCGCCTTTATGGAAAACTCGATGGTGGCCCAGAACACCTGCCTGCAACTCTGTGTGGTCGGACGAAACACCTTCATCGGGGCCAACAACGTCTTCACCGACTTTAACCTGCTGGGGAAGCCGATCCGCATCTGGCACCGGGGGCAGCTCCGGGAGGTCGGGTTGCCCGTCCTGGGCGGTTGTGTGGGCCACAACGTCAAGATCGGTTCGGGCTTTGTCATCTATCCGGCCCGCTCCATCGAGTCGGGCTCGATCCTGGTCGCGCCCGAGGGGCCGGCGGTGATCACCCGCAACCTTTCGTATGAGGATAGCCTGCAATATCGCTGGATTTACTCGGAAAAGCCGGGCACGGTCCGTGTGCCGGATGAAGAGCCGATGGAGGCGGAACGGTCCGACCCCGAAGGGGCCGAGCCGGCCCCGAGGTAGGCAGGCGGGCCGGCCCCCCCCAGGGGAAATACAGGCATGGAGGAAGGTTATGCCGAAGCAAAAGATTCTGATCGTCGAGGACGCTCCGGACATTGCCGGCCTGCTCCAGATCTTTTTCAACGCCCAGAATTATGAAGCCCTGGTGGCCAGCCGGGGAGCCCAGGCCCTGGAGATGTGCCGTCAGAAGATGCCGGACCTCATCCTCCTGGACATCATGCTGCCCGATATGGACGGCTATGCCATCTGCCAGGCCCTGCGTTCCAACCTGCGCACCAGCCATATCCCCATTATCTTCCTGACCGCCCGTGGGGAGAAGGAGGACCGTATCCAGGGCTTTCAACTGGGTGCGGACGACTATATCGTCAAACCTTTCGATATTGAAGAGTTGCACATGCGGGTCAAGCGCGCCCTGGAACGGGCCTCGTTCCTCAACCTGACCAACCCCACCACCGGACTCCCCGGGAGCAAGTTGATCGAGGAGCAACTCAAGCGCATCCTCACCCGCCACGACTGGGCCCTGGCCTCTATCGGGGTGGCCCACTTCAACGCCTTTACCGAGGCCTACGGCTTCGTGGCCGGCGACAACTCCCTGCGCTTCCTGGCCCTGACGCTCAATGAGGCGGTGAACGAAAAAGGCGGTCCGGAGGACTTTATCGGGCACGTCGGCGGGAGCGATTTCATCCTGACCTCGCGGCCGGAGCGGATCCGGGCCATCTGCGAGTACCTGATGCAGCGTTTTGACGAGCGCATCGGCACGCTTTATGACTATAAAGATCGCAAGGCCGGCTATATCGTCGTCCACAACGACCGGGGCGAAGAGGTCCAGGTGCCACTCATGCACCTGGTGATCGGTGTGATCGATGGGAGCAAGCGCACCTTCAGCGATATTCGGGAACTGACCGAGGCGGCGGCCGAGGTACGGCAACAGGCCCGCCGGGCCGGAAATCAGGGCAGCCGCATCGCCTATGGGTAAACGCTGATGGGGCCGGATGGGCCGAAAATTCGGCTTCGGGACGGGCGAATGACGTTCCTGGGGCACAGGTGCAGGACCGTCCTGCCGGAGGGAATCGGCCTACCCCGGTGGGAGCGCGAGCGATGGGTCGGTTGAGTCGAATCGCACGCTGGGTACGGGACGGGCTGGCCCCCCAGGAGGAACTTCTGGGGAGCGAGCAACTGGCCGCGCTGGCCCGCTGGGCCATGCTGGCCTTTGTCCTGGTGGTCAACCGCCTGGTGGCCCCCTACTGGGGCCCGGCCAGCCTCCTCCTGGAACGGGTCCTCCTGCTTTTTGCCCTGGGGAACCTGGCCGTTACCGCCTTTCTGTGGCGCCGGTTGCGCCCGCCCCGGCCGCTCCACCCGCTGACCTTCCTGAGGGTCCTGTTGGCCCTGCTCCTGGTCCTGGGCAGCCTGGCCACCCTCCTGGTCATCTGGCAGGACTATGCTTCCTTCCGTCCGGCCCTCCCCTTCATCCTGGTCCTCGGGGCGGGCGTCATCCTGGTTGCCCTTTTCCTGGGTTGGGCCGGCCGCCCCTCGCGGGCTGCCGGCCTCTTCCTCCATCTCCTGGACATCTCCTTCGTCTCCACTCTGCTGGCCATCGCCCCCCGGTTCCGCGAAACGCCCTATGATATTCTCTACCTCCTGGTCATCCTGTTGGTCGCCCTGCGCCTGGGGCTGCCGGCCAGCGTCCTCCTCTCCCTGCTGAGCGCCGGCTGCTATGCTCTGCTGGCCGTGTCGCAGCCGGCTGCCTTCGCCACCATCGAGGCCCGCAACGCCATGCTGGCCACCCGTTCCTTCGGCTACCTGGGCATCGGCATCCTCGGCGGCATCCTGGCCCAACTGGTGCGCGTGCAGCAGCGGCGACGGGAAGAGGAGCGCCGGCGAACCCGGGAGCAGGAGGTTGTCCTGCGTGTCGCCAATGCCATCAGTACCACGCTGGAACTGGACCGGCTGATGGAGCAGGTCTTTATCTCGCTCCGGGAAATCATCCCCTTCGCCGAAGGCGAGATCACCCTCTGGAGCGGGGAAGAGGGCTGCCTGGTCAGCCGCAGCCTCTTCACCCCGGAGGGGTGCATCCCCCGCGAGATGCGCTATGCCCCCGGAGAGGGCTACAGCGGCTGGATGGCCGTGCACCGCCGGCCGCTGTGGATTCCCGATGTCGCCGCCGAAAAGGCCGTCCGCCCCAAGGTCGGATTGACCTCGGGCGCTTACCTGGGCGTGCCCCTCTTGCTGGGCGACCGACTGGTGGGGACGCTGGAACTTTCGTCCCCCCGGCCGGGCTCCTTCCGCCGCGAGGACCTGGACCTCCTGATGGCCGCCGTCCCCCAGGTGGCGGCCATGCTGGACCACGCCCGGTTGTACGACCGGGTGCGGCAGCGGCTGGAAGAGCGCGTCCGGCAACTCGGGGCCATCGAGCAGATCGACCGTGAGTTGAGCGGCACGCTGGAACTGGGCCGGGTGATCCAGGGCGTCCTGGACCGGGCCATGGAGTTCACCGGGGCGACGGTGGGCGCGCTCCTGGGGATGACGGAGCGGCGGGACGGATTGCTCATTCTGGCCAGTCGGGGCTACCAGGAGGAGATGGAGCGCTACAAGCGCGAGCCCTGGCCGCTGGAAGCCGGCATCGTCGGGCGGGTGGCCCGCACCCGGCGGCCGGCCCTGGTCGAGGACGTCGCCCTGGACGCCGACTATGCCGATGCCACCGCCGGGACGACGCGTTCCGAATTGGCCGTGCCGATCATGCGCGAGGAGGAGGTGCTGGGGGTGCTCAATCTGGAGAGCGACCGGCCGGCCGCCTTCACCGAGGAGCACCTGGAGTTTGTCCAGCACCTGGCCGAACACGCCGCCATCGCCATCCATAACGCCCGCCTCTTCGCCCGTGAGCAGCAGCGCAGCCGCGAACTGGCCGCCCTGCAGGAGGTCGCCCTGGACCTCTCCCGCAAACTGGAGGTGGCCGACCTCCTCCAGTCGGTGGTCGAGCGGGCCGTGCAGTTGCTCGGTGCCGCAAGCGGCGGGCTCTATATCACCCTGCCGGGAAGCGACGAACTGGAGTTGCGGGTGGCCTACAACATGCCCACCGAATACCTGGGCACCCGCCTGAAGGTGGGCGAGGGGCTCTCCGGCCTGGTGGCCCAGAGCCGCCGGCCGATGTGGGTGGACGACTACCGCACCTTCGCCGGCCGCTCGGCCCACTACGCCGGAGCCGACTTCCGGGCGGTGATCGCCGTCCCCCTCCTCTACGGCGATGAACTCCTGGGCGTGCTGGACGTCCTGCACGGCGAGGAGGGGCGCACCTTCGGCGAGGCCGACCTGCGCCTGCTCCTCCCCCTGGCCAACCAGGCGGCGGTGGCCCTCTCCAACGCCCGCCTCTTTGAGGAGACGCGCTCCTGGGCCGAGGAGATGGGCCTTCTCCTGGAGGTCAACCGCGCCCTGACCACGCCCCTGGGCTTTCAGGAAACGGTGCAGGCGGTCATCCAGGGCGTGCAGCGCCTGATTCCCTACAGCGAGGGGGAAATCTGCCTGTACGACCCGGAGCGTCAGACCTTTACCGCGGTAGCCACGCTGGGTGAGATGGTGCGGGCCGCCTCGGCCGGGACCTATACCCTGGAGCAGGGCTACACCGGCTGGATCGGGCGCAACCGCCGGCCCCTCCTCATCGGCGACTGCGCCGCCTTCACCGAGGTTCGCCCGGTGCGCGAGGAGATGATCACGAGCGGCCGGCTCCGCTCCTACCTGGGCGTGCCCATGCTCAGCGGCGACCGGCTCATCGGGACGCTGGAACTGGTGAGCGCAAAGCCCTATGCCTTCACCGAGCGCCACCTCCGCCTGCTCACCCTGGTGGCCGGCCAGGCCGCCGTATCGCTGGACAACGCCCGGCTCTACGGATTGACCGAACGCCGCCTGCGCCAGCGTATCGATCAACTTCAGGCCCTCCAGCGCATCGGCCAGGAATTGAACACCACCCTCCTCCTGGAAGATAACCTCCGGGTGATCGTCGAGGAGGCCGTTCGGGCCACCTCCTCCACCCACGGCAACATCGCCATGTACGATGAGGAGGCCGGCGCCTTTCGCGTGACTTCGGCCCTCGTCGGCTACACCCCCGAGGAGGCCCGCCTGCTCCGGCAACTGCGCCTGGGCCGGGGACGCAGCCTCATGGACGATGTCTTGCGCTCCGGCCAGCCGGAGATCGTCGCCGATACTCAGGCCGACCCCCGTCCGGCCTGCGTGAAGAAGGAAACGCGTTCGGCCCTTTCGGTGCCGATCCTCTTCGAGGGGCGGGTGGTCGGCGTCATCAACCTGCGCAGCACCGACCCCGGAGCCTATGACCAGGAGGACCTCCAGTTCGTTCAAACCTTGGCCGCTCAGGCTTCCCTGGCGGTGGGCAATGCCCGCCGTTACGAGGAACTCACCCAGCAGCGCGAACTCCTGGGCCAGCGGGCCACCCAGTTGCGCGAGATTCTGGAACTGGGCAACACCCTGCGGGCCGACCGAGACCTCCCCGACATCCTGAGCCAGGTGGCCTATGGCATCGTGGGCAGCGTCGGCTTTGGCATGGTCCTCTTCAGCCTGGTGGCCGAGGACGACCCCACCGTCCTGGAACGGGTGGCCGGCGCCGGCATCCCCCTGGAGGACCTCAAGCGCCTCCAGGAAGTCCGGCCTCCCCTGGAGGTCTACCGGAGCCTCTTCCGCGACGAGTTCCGCATCGGCCGCTCCTACTTCATCCCCCAGGAGGCCGGGATTTCCCTGAGCGAAGAGCACGTCTATCGTTTCCCCGGCATGGTCTATGAGCAGGAACTCGCCTCTGACGAGTGGCATCCCCAGGACCTCCTACTCGTGCCGATGTACTCGAGCGCCGGCGACCTCCTGGGCATCATGTCGCTGGACAACCCCTTTGACCGCAAGCGGCCCGTCCGTCGGGTGGTAGAGGCGCTGGAGATCTTTGCCAACCAGGCGGCCATTGCCGTGGAGAACGGCCGGCTCTTCCGCGAGCGGGAGCGCCGCATCGCCGAACTGAACGTCCTCAACCGCATCGGCCAGGCCACCACCTCCACGCTGGACCTGGATGCCATCCTCCTTTCGATCTACGAACGGCTGGCCGAAGCGCGGGTTCTGGATGTGGAGAGTTTCTATATCGCCATCTACGATGCCGGGCGCGACACGTTGCGCTTCTATCCGGTGGTGGACCGGGGCGTCCTCTACGAAGCGAGCGAAGGTCCGGCCCACCAGGGGATGGCCGGCCGAATCGTGCGGGAGCGTCGGCCTCTCCTCATCGAGGATATCGCCCGGGCAGAGTGCGAGGGGCAGATCGAGTACGTCAGCCTGGCCGGCTGGGAGGGCGAGCGGACGCAGTCCTACCTGGGCGTGCCCATGCTGGTGGGCGAGGAACTGGTCGGCATCATCGCCGCCCAGAGTTACCGGAAGGCGGCCTACGGGGAGCGCGAGAAGCAGTTCCTCCTGACGGTGGCCAACCAGGTGGCCGTGGCCATCCAGAACGCCCGCCTCTTCCGCGAGCGCGAACAGCGGCTGGCCGAACTGGCCATCCTGAACGAGATCGGCCGGGCCCTCTCCTCGGCCCTGCGGTTGGAAGAACTGGTGGAAGTGGTGCACGAGCAGGTCAGCCGCATCTTCGATACCACCAACTTCTACATCGCCTACTACGACGAGGCCGGCGATGAGTGGGAGACGCTCTTCGAGATCGAGGAGGGGAAACGGATCCCGCCGGAACGGTACAAGGTGGGGGCCGGCCTGACCGGCCACATCATCCGCCACAAGGTTCCCCTGCTCTTCCGCAGCCGGGCCGAAATCGAGGCCTTTCATCAGGAACAAGGGATTTCCACCATCGGCCGGCCGGCCTGCTCCTGGCTGGGCGTGCCCCTGATCGCCGCCGACAAGGTGGTGGGGGTGATGGCCATCCAGAGTTACGAGAAGGAGAACCTCTACACCGAACAGGACCTGGCCCTCTTCTCCACCATCGCCGCCCAGGCGGCCATCGCCATCGACAACGCCCGCCTCTTCCAGGAACGGGAGCGAAGGATCACCGAACTGGCCATCCTGAACGAGATCGGCCGGGCCCTCTCCGCCACCCTGGAGCGCGACCAGGTCACCCGGGCCATCTACGAGCAGGTCGGCCGCATCCTGGACACCACCAACTTCTACATCGCCCTCTACGATGAGGAACGCCGCGAATGGGAGACGGTGCTGGACGTGATCGGCCGGGAGATGAAGCCGCCGGCCCGTTACAGTGTGGAACAGGGGCTGACCGGCTACATCATCCGCAACCGTCAGCCGCTCCTCTTCCATACCTCGGCCGAACTGGAGGCCTTTGAAAAAACCCACGGCTACGAGCGCATCGGCGAGCGGGCCAAATCGTGGCTGGGCGTGCCGATGATCGCCGCCGACAAGGTGGTGGGAGTCATTGGGGTCGAAAGTTACGAACATGAGTACGCCTACACCGAGGACGACCTGGCCGTGCTCTCTACCGTGGCGGCCCAGGCGGCGGTGGCCCTGGAAAATGCCCGCCTCTTTGGGGAGACCCGGCAGCGGCTGCAACAGGTCAATACCCTCCTGGAGGTCAGCCGCGACGTGGCCACCCGGCTGGACTTGCCCACCCTGCTCCAGTCCATCCTGGAGGCGGCCGTCCGGAGCGTGCCGGCGGCGGAGCGGGGTTCCATCCTCCTCCTGGATGAACCGGCCCGGGAACTGGTGGTGGCGGCCCAGATCGGCTACCCGGACGAGGTTCGCCGGGAAGTACGCCTGGGCCTGGACGAGGGCTTTGCCGGCTGGGTCTGCCGGGAGGGGCGGGCGGACATTGTGGTGGATGCCCAGACCGATCCGCGCTTCCTGATGACCGAGACGAGCCGGGACATCCGCTCGATTATGTCGGCTCCCCTGATCGGCCGGCGTGGGCTGGTGGGGGTGATCAACCTGGACAACTTGAGCCGGCCGGGGGTTTTCGGCCGGCAGGACCTGGAGTTCCTCTCCGGCCTGGCCCACCAAGCCGCGGTCGCCATCGAGAACGCCCGCCTCTTTGAGGAGCGCGAGCGTTACGCCCGGGTGCTGGAAGCGCGGGTGCGCGAACTTTCGGCCCTGCTGGAGGGCACGCGGGCCATCACCTCGACGCTGAAACTCGAGGAGGTGCTGGATACCCTGGTGGGCGTGGTGGGCCGGCAGATGGAGGTAGCCACCGTGGCCCTGTGGCGGGTGGAGGGCGAGAGCCTCGTCCCGGCCGCCGCGCTGGGCCTGCCGGAACGCTTCATGCGCGAGGTCCGGCTGCGGGTGGGCGAGGGCCTTTCCGGCCACGTGGCCGCCACCGGGGAGGTCCTGGCCGTGCCCGATGTGGCCCAACTGGAGCCGGAACTCCGCAACCCGGCCGGTGCCGCCTTCGACCAGGAATTGGACCT
The DNA here is from genome assembly GCA_049970175.1 of Chloroflexia bacterium. GTDB lineage: Bacteria > Chloroflexota > Chloroflexia > DTKN01 > DTKN01 > JASFBA01. The sequence goes on along the minus strand of JBMFNL010000020.1, from coordinate 23,654 downwards.
GCACGCCTACCTGGGCGTGCCCATCACCTACCAGGAACGCGTACTGGGCGTGCTCAGCGTGATGGCCCACAAGGTGCGCGACTTTACCCCGGAGGAGGTGGCCCTCCTCACCGGCCTGGCCGAGCAGGCCGGCATCGCCGTGGAGAACGCCCGCCTCTTCCAGGAGCGCGAGCAGCGCATCGCCGAACTGATCGCCCTCAACGAGGTCGGCCGGGCCATCAGCACGACCATGCGGCTGGACGAACTCCTGGAGACGATTCGCCGCGAGGCTGCCCGCCTGGTGGATACAAGCAACTTTCTGGTGGCCCTCTATGACGAGCGCACGAACACCCTCTCCTTCCCGCTCTACCACGAGTTCGGCCGGCGGGTGGAGATGCCCTCCCGGCCGTTCGGCAACGGCCTGACGGAGTATGTCATCCGCCAGCGCGCCCCGGTCCTCATCAGCGGGGACACGGAGGCCTTCTGCCGGGAGCATGGTATCGAGCATCGGGGCAACCCGGCCAAGTCCTGGCTGGCCGTACCCCTGATCTATATGGACCGGGTGATCGGCATCATGGCCCTCCAGGATTACGAGCATGTCGGTGCTTATGACGAGCACCACATCCGCCTGCTCTCCACCCTGGCCGGGCAGGCCGCGGTCGCCATCGAGAACGCCCGCCTCTTCAGCGACCTGGAGGCCTCCCGCACCGAACTGGAAGCCCGCCTGATCCAACTGGGGGCCCTGCAGGAAGTAGCCCGCACCATCTCGGGCACGCTGGAGTTGGATACCGTCCTGGATGCCGTGCTGGAAGCGGTCACCGCGACGCTCGGCTTCTCCTATGCCGTCATCTCGCTGGTGGATGAAGAGGCCGGCGAGGTGCGGGCGGTGCGCGGCATCGGTGTTTCCCCGGAGCAGATCGCCGGCTCGCGGCGTACCCTCGACAGCCCGGACATCATGGCCGACATCGTCCGCACCGGCCACACCGAGGTCATTGACGGCTGGGACGAGCGCTTCGACCGGGAGATGTATGAAAAGTTCGGCCACGCCCGCCTGGTGCGGGTCTTTGCGCCGCTGGTGGCCCGGGGCAAGGCGATCGGACTGATCGAGGCCGGGTATCCGCGAGATGTGCGGGCGGCGATCACCCAGGACGACGTCGAGGTGCTCCAGATGTTCCTGGCCCAGGCGGCGATCGCCGTGGACAACGCCCGCCTCTTTGCCGAAATCCGCCGCTTCAGCGAGGAACTGGAGCGCATGGTCGAGGCCCGTACCCGCCAGTTGGAGGAGGAAAAGAGCCGCCTGGAAGCGTTGCACGCCATCACCACCGAACTTTCGAGCACGCTGGACCTGGATGAGATCCTCCTGAAGACGATTGACCTGGCCTCGGTGGCCACGGGACGCTCCCTGGGCATGATCCTCCTGCGCGACCCGGCCGGCGGCGACCTGGTCTGCCGGGCCCGGCTGGACGAGGGCAACGTCCTGCGGCCGGGCCGGCAGGTCATCCCGCTGGCCGAAGCCGGAGACCTCCGGAAGGTTCTGGAGGAGCGGGCCACCCTGCGCATCGACGACGTCTCCCGGGACCCTCGGGGCCGGGCTCTGCCGCTCCTCCCCGCCGGCACCCGCTCCATCGCCGCCGTCCCCCTGGTCTCGGCCGAGGAGGTGGTCGGCATCATCCTGCTCACGCACTCCCAGGCCGGCTTCTTCGACGAAGACCAGATGCGCCTCCTCTCGACCCTGGGCGGCGAGGTGGCGACGGCCATCCACAACGCCGAACTCTACAGTTACATCAACGACCAGGCCCTGCGCCTCTCGGAGATGCTCACCTACCAGCAGGAGGAGGCCAGCAAGGTGCGGGCCATCCTCCAGTCCATCGCCGACGGGGTCATCGTGGTGGACCGCGAGAACCGCATCATCCTGGCCAACCCGGCCTCCCAGCAGATTCTGGGCATGGCCCGGGAGGAACTGGAAGGCCGCTTCACCGATGAACTCCCCGGCCTCTTCCAGCCCGGCGGGCTGTTTGCCCAGGAAAACCCGCGCTTCGAACTGATGGAGCGCTACATCAACGTCTCCTCGACGCCGGTCATCACCGACGCCGGCGAGACGCTCGGTCGGGTGTACGTCCTGCGCGACATCACCCGCGAGGTGGAGGCCGACCGGGCCAAGAGCGAGTTCATCTCCACCGTCTCCCACGAGTTGCGCACGCCGCTGACCTCGATCAAGGGGTATGTGGACCTCATCCTCCTGGGTTCGGTGGGCGAGATCACCCCCATGCAGCGCAACTTCCTGGAGGTGGTCCGCTCCAACTCCAACCGTCTGGTGGACCTCATCAACGACCTCCTGGATATCTCCCGCATCGAGACCGGCCGAATCACCCTCAGCCCCGAGCCGCTCTCGATCTTTGACGTGGTGGAGGAGGTGGTCGAATCGGCCCGGGCGGAGATCGAGCGGAAGCAGTTGACGCTGGAAGTACGGGTTCCGCCGGACCTCCCGCTGGTCCATGCCGACCGCAAGCGCATCACCCAGGTGCTCACCAACCTGGTCAGCAACGCCTACAAGTACACCCGCGAGGGTGGGCGGGTGGAGATTTCGGCCCGTTGCGAAAACGGCTTCCTGACGGTGAGCGTCAGCGACACCGGTGTGGGCATTTCCAAGGAGGACCAGAAGAAACTCTTCACCCGCTTCTTCCGGGCCGATAACCCCCTGCGCGACGAGGTCGGCGGCACCGGGTTGGGGCTGGCGATCTCCAAATCCTTCGTGGAGATGCACGGCGGGAAGATGTGGGTGGAGAGCGAACTGAACGTGGGCAGCACCTTCAGTTTCAGCCTGCCCCTGACGCAGCCGCCGGCCGGCCGGCGGGAGGAACGGGAGGAAGTTCGGCCGGCCGGGACCGCCGCCGTCCCGGGCGCCCGCATCCTCGTGGTGGACGATGAACCCAACATCACCGAACTCTTGCGCTACCAGTTGGAGCGGGCCGGCTACCGGGTCTATACCGCCCGGCGCGGCGAGGAGGCCCTGGCCATCGCCCGCCAGGAACACCCCGACCTCATCACCCTGGATATCCTCATGGCCGGGATGGACGGCCAGAAAGTCCTCGAACGCCTCAAGGCCGACGAACGCACGGCCGATATCCCGGTCGTGATCATCTCCATCGTGGCCGAGAAGGAGAACCTGATGGCCCTGGGAGCGGTGGACTTTTTGCCCAAGCCGCTGGAAGAGGCCGAACTCCTCCTGACCGTCGGCCGTATCCTGGGTCGCCCCGGCGAATCGGCCACCGTTCTGGTCGCCGATGACGATCCCGACATCGTGGGCTGGCTGCGCCGGGTCCTGGAGGAACAGGGCTACCAGGTCTATGAGGCCGCGGACGGGGAGACGGCGCTGGAGACGACGCTGGCCGTCCTTCCCGACCTGATCGTCCTGGACCTGCGCATGCCCAAGATGGACGGCCGGGAGGTCATCACCCGGCTGAAGTTGCGGGAAGAGACCTGCGAGATTCCCATCATCGTGATCACCGCCAGTTCGGTGGACCGGGAGACGGACCGCGTGCAGATCCTGGGTCTGGGGGCGGAAGGCTTCCTGACCAAACCTTTCCCGGCCGAACACCTCATCCAGGAAATCGAGAAGGCGCTGAGAAAGAAAACGGAGGCAGCAAAGGAATGAGCAAGAAGATCATCGTCGCCGATGACGAACCCGATGTGCTCTTTATGACGGCCTTCAGCCTGCGCACGGTGGGCGGCTTTGAGGTGATCGAGGCCCGGAACGGACTGGAGGCGGTGGAAAAAGCGCAGCAGGAGCGCCCCGATCTCATCATCCTGGATATCAAGATGCCCCGGATGAACGGCTATGAGGCCTGCCGGAGGCTGCGGGAGATCGAGGCCCTGCGGGATGTGCCGATCGTCTTCCTCTCGGCCAAGGGGCAGCGCCAGGAAATCGAGGAAGGCTTGAGCCTGGGGGCGGCGGATTACATCCTCAAACCCTTTGCCCCCGAGGAGTTGATCAGCAAGGTGCAGAGCATCCTCTCCGGAAGGAGGTAGGGCCTGCCCGGGCGGAAGCCATGAGCGCCATCCTGCTGGACACGGGGCTGGTACATTATGAGGTGATCGGCCGGGGGAAGCCGGTCCTTCTCCTCCACGGCTGGCTGGGCTCATGGCGCTACTGGATGCCCACGATGGAGGCCCTGGCCGATACCTACCGAAGTTATGCCCTGGATTTCTGGGGCTTTGGCGATTCCGATAAGCCGGGCAACTGCTACGGCCTGGACGACTATGTCCAGCAGGTCGAGGATTTTCTGGACGGGCTGGGCATCGCCCAGGTCTCCCTGGTGGGACATTCGCTCGGGGGGGTCGTGGCCCTCTGCACCGCCCTGCGCCGTCCCCAGCGGGTGGAGAAACTGGCCCTGATCGATACCCCCATCTGGGGCAACGGCCTGTCTACCTCCTTGAGGTTGGCGCGAAGTCCCCTTTCGCGCCTGGTGGCCGGCCCACGGGCCCAGATCGCCCTCTGGATGCGGGCGCTGAAGCGGGTCTCGGCCGCCTGGAGCGAGATGTACGACGAGATTCTGGAGGATACGGAGAAACTGGACTATGCTGCCGTCCAGCAGAGCCTGGAGTGCATCCTGAGCCTGGACCTCCGGCCGAAGTTGGGACAACTGTATACCCACACCCTGGTCGTCTACGGGGACAGGGACGAATTTGTGGACCCGGAGCAGGCCGGCTTTTTCGCCGATGGAACGGTAGCGACGGCTCAGGTCGTTCTCCTGGAAGGGTGTCGCCACTTCCCTTTCCTGGACGAGCCCAGCAAATTCAACCGTCTGCTCAAGGAGTTTCTGGCCAGCCAGTTGGGGCAAATCCTCACCGTGAAGGAGGAGTGGAAGCGCAGGTACAGGCAGGTGGAATACCTCTAGAGGAGTCCGTTCGGTGTTACCGCTACGGGATGAACTGCCTACTCGGCGTGTGCCGGTGATCACGATCGGCCTGATCGCCGTCAATGTCCTGGTCTTTCTCCTGGAAATCTTTCTGGAGTTGCAGGGCGAAAAGTATCTGGAGGCCTTTCTCTGGACCTGGGGTACGATTCCCTGGGAACTGACCCACAACTTCGGCCCCCGTTCGGCCCTTTCTCTCTTGACCTCGATGTTCCTCCACGGCGGTTTCCTGCACATCGGCGGGAATATGCTGTACCTCTGGATCTTTGGCAACAACGTCGAGGACGAGATGGGCCGATGGCAATTTACCGTCTTTTACCTCCTCTGCGGGGTGCTGGCCGGCCTGGCCCAGGTCGCGGCCGGCCCCGATGAGCGCATCCCGGCCATCGGGGCCAGCGGGGCCATCGCCGGCGTCCTGGGGGCGTACCTGGTGCTTTTTCCCCGGGCCCGCGTAGCCACCCTGGTCATCTTCGGCTACTTTATTCGCGTGGCCTACCTGCCGGCAGCCCTGCTCCTGGGGTTCTGGTTTGTCCTGCAACTTTTGAACGGCTTTGTCGCGCTCTCCAGCCCTTTCCAGAGCAGCGGGGTGGCCTGGTTTGCCCACATCGGGGGATTCATCGCCGGCCTGCTCCTGGTCTGGCTCTTTGCCCGGCGACGGCGACGGCCCGCTCCTCCGGCATGGCCGTCCAGATATGGGTACTGAGCATCACCGTCACACCCGATTTCGGTTGCAGAAAGGATGCGTGAGGCGAACCATGGGCGTCGTGTATGAGGGAAAACTGCTGGGGGCCGGCCTGCGCTTCGGCCTGGTCGTCTCCCGCTTCAACGAGTTCATCAGCCGGAAGTTGCTGGAGGGGGCGCTGGACGCCCTGAACCGGCATGGCGTGGCCACCGAGGACATCGAGGTGGCCTGGGTGCCGGGGGCGTTCGAGATTCCCCTGGTGGCCCGCCGCCTGGCCGAAAGCGGCCGCTACCAGGCGATCATCTGCCTGGGGGCGGTCATCCGGGGCGCCACCCCCCACTTTGAGTACGTCGCCGCCGAGGTGGCCAAGGGCATCGCCCTGGTCGGGCTGGAAACGGGCGTGCCGACCCTCTTCGGTGTCCTGACGACCGATTCCATCGAGCAGGCCATCGAACGGGCCGGAACCAAGGCCGGCAACAAGGGCTTTGACGCCGCCCTGGCGGCGATCGAGATGGCCAACCTGCTGAGGCAGTTGCCGGGAAAATCATGAGGGAAAAAGATGCCGCCGATCGAGGTCCAACCGGTCCGCTCCCGCCGGGAATTGCGCGCCTTTGTCCGCTTTCCCTGGCGCGTCTACCGCGATGACCCCAACTGGGTGCCTCCCCTGTTCTCGGAACGCCTGCGCTACCTCGACCCGGCCACCGGGCCCTTTTACCGCGAGGCCGAGGTGGCCCTCTTCCTGGCCCGGCGGCAGCGCGAAGTGGTGGGCACCATCGCCGCCTTTGTGCCCCACGGACGCATCGCCCGAACCGGCCGGCCGGAGGGGGGCTTTGGCTTCTTCGAGGTGCTGGACGACTATCCGACGGCCCAGGCCCTGCTGGATGCGGCCCGCTCCTGGCTGCGCGAGCGCGGCATGGAGCGGATGCGGGGGCCCACCAACTTCGGCGACCACGACTCCCCGGGCATCCTGATCTCCGGGGCCGACTGCCCGCCAGCCATGCTGGAGGCCCACAACCCGCCCTACTACCCGGACTTTTTGGAGCGCTACGGTCTGGAAAAGGACCACGACCTCTATGCCTGGCGCGCTTCCCTGGAGCGGCTGGGGCCCCATCTGGAGGGCCTGCCGGAGGACCTGCTCCACGTGGCCGCCGCCGCCCGACGGATAGAGGGCCTGGTCGTTCGCAAGGGCCGGCTCGAGGACTGGGATAGGGAAGTCTCCATCGCCCGCTACCTCTTCAACGAGACGCTGAAGCACCTGCCGGACTATGCGCCCCTCAGCGCCGAGGACTTTCGGCGTTTCGCCGAGCCGCTGCGTTCCCTCATAGACCCCGACCTGGCCCTCTTTGCCGAATACCGGGGGCAGCCGGTGGCCTTTTGTGTGGCCATCCCCGACATCAACCGGGTCCTCTGGCGCCTGAAGGGGCGGCTTTTCCCCTTCGGCTGGCTGAAGGTCAAACGGCTGTTGCGCCAGATCGACGTGGTCTCCTTCAAGTTGATGGGCGTCCTGGAGACCTTTCGCCGGCGGGGCATCGATGCCCTGCTCTACCTGGAAACGGTCAAGGCTGCCTGCCTCCGGGGCTACAAATGGCTGGAGGGCTCGCTCACCTCGGAGTGGAACCCGGCCATCAACCTGCTTGCGGAACGGCTGGGGGCCGAGCGCTACAAGCACTTTCGGTTGTACCAGATGCCGGTGTGAGGCGATGCTATCGAGCGACACGACCCTGGCTGAAGCGCTTCGGCAGGTTGCCGAGGCCCATCCGAACCGGGAGGCCCTCGTCTGCGGGGGCACCCGCCTGACGTACGGGCAACTCTGGGACCGGGTCCGGCGGGCGGCCTCCGGCCTGGAGGCGCTGGGGGTAGGGAAAGGGGAGCGCGTGGCCCTGGGCCTGGTGCCGGGAATCGAGTTCGCCATCGCCTTCTTTGCCGCATCCGGCCTGGGGGCCGTCGTGGTGCCGCTGAACCCTCAGATGCGGCCGGCCGGCCTCCAGGAGATGCTCCGCGATGCCGAGGTGAAGGCGGCCCTCCTCGAACGGGCCCCGGAGGGAATCGAGGCGCACCTGCCGGCCGTGCGGGTCGTGGCCGTGGAAAGGTCGGAGGGCAGCACGGGCCTGGCCGAACTCCTGGCCCATCCTCCCCGGCTCCTGCCGCATCCGGAAGTTTCCCCGGACGACCTGGCGGCCCTGCTCTATACCTCGGGGACGACCGGCCGGCCCAAGGGGGCCATGCACAGCCATCGCAGCCTCCTGGCCCCGGTGGCGGCGAGCGTGAAACTGCGCGAACTCTGGCTGCGCCGCCTCAACCTGGGCCGGGCCCTGGATATGGCCCGGGCCATCACCCGCTACGGCGCCCGCCTGCTCCGGGCGGCCGGCCGGCCGCAGACCTTTCTCTCCACGACCGGCTGGCACACGATTACCGGCCTGGAAGTGCTCCTGCAGGCGCTTCTGATGGGCGACCGGCTGGTCGTCCTGCCCCGTTTTCACCCCCGGGAGGCGCTCCGGCTGGTCCAGGAGGAGCAGGTCACCATCCTCGTCGCCGTCCCGCTGGCCTATCAGGTGATGCTGGGCATCCTGGAGCAGGAAGCCTTGGACACCTCCTCTCTGCTCATCTGTGCCACCGGTGCCGCCCCCTGCCCGCCACACCTGGCCCGGGCCATCCGACGGCGCTTCGGCTGCGCGGTGCACATCGGCTTCGGGGCGACGGAGACGGCCGGCGGCATCGCCGCCACGAGCATCGCCGACTCGGACGAGCAGCAGGCCGAGACGGTGGGCCGGCCGATGCCCGGCGTGGAGGTGCGCATCGTGGATGAGGCCCGCCGGCCCCTTCCCCCGGGGCAGATCGGCGAACTGGCCTGCCGGTCCGAGGGCGTGATGCTCGGCTACCACCGCGCCCCGGAACGGACGGCCGAGGTGCTGGACGGGGAGGGCTGGTACTATACCGGGGACCTGGCCTGGATGGATGAGCGGGGCTACCTGCACATCGTCGGGCGCAAGAAGGACGTGATCATCCGCGGGGGGCAGAACATCTACCCCGAGGAGATCGAATCGTACCTCACGGCCCACCCCAAGGTTCGCCAGGCCGCGGTCGTCGGCATCCCGGGGGCGCTGGGCGAGGAAAGCGTCTGGGCCTTTATCCGCCTGGAAGAAGGGGCCGAGATGACCGTTCAGGAGGTGCTGGACTATTGTCGGGCCGGCCTGGAGCCGTTCCAGATTCCCAGCCAGGTGCGCTTCCTGCCGGAACTGCCCCAGGGGGAGCCCGGCAAGTCGCAGAAGTTCAAACTGCGGGAAATGGCGCTGGCCGAGCCGTCGGAGGGATAAGATGACCGAAATGCTCTCCTTTGAGGAATTCCGTCGCCTGGTGGCCCAGGAGTTGCAGATCGAGGAGAGCCGGGTGGTGCCCGAAGCCTCCTTCGTCCAGGACCTCCAGGTGGATTCGCTCCGCCTGGTGGAACTCTTCCTGCGGCTGGAGGAGGCGGGGTTTTCGATCCCGCTGGAAGAGGCCTGGGACGTGGAAACGGTCGGGGATGCCTACCGGCTCTATCTCCGGCAGTTGGAGGCCGGGATGGGCCTGGAGCCTTCCACGCTCTGAGGAGAATCCGGCCGGGAGGAGTTTTCCGTTGGACGTTCTGGAGATCATCGGTGCCGCCATCGCCCTGGTTCTGGGGCTGACGATTCACGAGTTTGCCCACGCCTGGACGGCCAACCGGCTGGGCGACCCCACGCCCCGCTGGGCCGGCCGGGTCACCCTCAACCCCATCGCCCACCTGGACCCCATCGGGGCGCTCATGCTCCTCCTGATGGTTCTGGGCCGTGCTCCCCTGGCCTGGGGCAAGCCCGTCCCCATCAACCCCGCCTATATGCGCTGGGGCCGGCGCGGGGCCGCCCTGGCCACCCTGGCCGGCCCGCTTTCCAACCTCCTCCTGGCCCTGGCCGTGGCCCTCCTCTGGCGCATCGTCCACGCCGCCACCGGCCTGACGTTGCCCCCTGCCTCCGGAGCCGCCATCCTGATCGGCAGCCTGCTGGTCTACAACGTGGTCCTGGCCGCCTTCAACCTGATTCCCATCCCGCCGCTGGACGGCTTCGGCATCCTGGAGGGCCTGGCCCCCTTCTCCTGGGAGCGCTTCCTGGCCCCGCTGCGCCAGTATGGGGTCTGGCTCCTCCTCTTCCTGATCCTCAGTTCCAACCTGCTGGGGGGCTTCAGTCCCCTGGGCACGATCTGGCGCCCCATCTTCGATGCCCTGTGGGGGCTGGTGGTAAGGGTGGCTGGGGGGTAGATTCCGTTGATCGTTGAGCCTGTCGAAACCAAGGCCTCCCGATGTCCACCTAGCCCGTCCGAAGTCAAAGCGGGGGATCATCACAACCGCTCCGTTCTTTCAGCATAGTGAGGGCTGGCTGTGATGCTTCCGTCTCCGTCTTGCCAATCCCCCTCCCTACCCGCAACCGCGTCTCGGTCTCGATCAGGGTGCATCGCCAGAACTTCCCTTCCCGCTCGCTATCGGGATGTCCCCCTTTTTTGCCCTTGTGTCGTACAAAGGCCCACAGCGTGGGAACAGTATTGCCCTGCTTTAGCCAGTTCTCGACCTATTGTGATACCCTTCGATCGTGGTGTCTTGTCCCTATGGTTATACCACCAACAACCCGGAGGGGGACTACCTGGGCCTTCACCTGGAACTTTCTAACCAGGCTCTAAGAGGGGCCGGCCGGCTGTTCCCCGGGCGACAGGATGGCCTGGGCAAAGGCGATGCCACCCTTTTCCACGATAAAACGCGCCAGGACGGCTTTGACCGTCTGTTCGGTGCTCCGTTTATCCGCGACCGTCCCGTCCACGAACCGCTTCAGGAGTTCCCGGTCGCCGGCCGGAGCCAGGTCCACCGCCTGGTAGGCCAGGTCGGCCAGTTTCTCCATGTCCAGGGCCTGCATCAGCCGGGCCACCAGTTCGTCCCGCCCCAGCATCCGGGCCGGCGGCGGCAACTTGGCCTTCGGGGGGAGGCCGCACAGCATCCGGGCAAAGCCCTGTCCGCCGGTCTCCAGGATGGCCAGGGCCATCGCCTTCTGCACCACCTCCGGAGGAAGCGAAGGGTTGGCCATCGTTTTGTTCAACTCCTCGATCTTGGCCTGCTCCTCCTCCCGGCTGAAGGTGCCCCGGGCCATGACGGTATAGAGCGCCAGGTTGTAGAGGGTCTTTTCGTTAGGGAAGGCGCGGATCAGCGGCTCGATGGCGCTTTCCCGCTCCCGCATGAGCGCCAGGTCGATCTGGGTCTTGCAGATGCTCTGGAACTGCTCATAGAGCCAGCCCAGGTTGAGGCTCAGGTCGCGTTCTTCTCCGCCTCCCCCGAACTGTTTGGCCAGGACGAAGCGGGTGCGGATGATGGCCTGGAAGCCTACGCCCACCGCCAGCACCAGGAGGAAAAGGTCGGCTTCGGGCGCATAGTAGCGGACGATGGCCAGCACCAGCGCCGCCACCACGCCGTTGAGGCCCACGAGACCCAGTCCCCAGCCCGAGGTAATTGCCTCCAGAGGATAGTTCGGGAAGGTGGAGCCCAGTTCGGCCAGGCCGACCACCATGCCCAGCAGGGCCACCACGATATAGGGTGTGGCGACGCCCAGCCAGTTCCCGAAGGTCTGGGGGCGGGCAACACCCGCCGGCAGGGGTGCGGTCAGGGTCAGCACGACCAGGAGGGCCCCGACGACCAGAAGCAACACCACAATACCCACGATGCGCCGTGCCATCGCTTTCTCCTTTAGGTTGAGCTTGTCGAAACCTTTCGGATGGGAAATGGCCGGTTCGGGCTAGATCCGAACCTGCTGCCGGATTCTCTCGTGGACTTCGCTGGTCAGGATCACCAGTTGGCCGTCGGGGCTGGTGGGCGTTTCGCGCAGGACGATGTAGCCGGATTCCTTCAGTTTCTCCAGGGTGTCAAACGTTTCTGCCGGCGGCATCAGGGTCTGCACGGCGATCTCGCTGGGAGTCATCGCCCCGCTACGGCTGAGCAACTCGATGATGCGCTTTTCGTTCGGCTTGAGGCGCAGTTCCATGGTCGTCCTCCCTATGGAAACGATCTCGCTGCGTCCGGTTGACGGAAAATATCATACCTCCCGGCCGGCCTTTTGTCAAGCACCGGGCGATATGCTATACTGCTTCCAGGAGGTGGCGATGGATCGCAGCGCGCTCCGGGAGATACGGGAACGATGGCAAGCCGTGGCCGAGATCGAGGCTCAGGAAAGGCGCGCCGCCCCGCTTTCCCTGCGCTGGCAACAACTGAACGCCGTCCTGAGGCTGGCCATCGGCCTGGGGTTGCCGCTGGAGCGAAGTAAGGATGAGGAAGCCGTCCGCCAGCGCTGGATTCGGCTGAAAGGGGGGCCGCGTTGAACGTTCCGGAGGACCTCGCTCCCCTCCTGGGGCCGCTCCTCGCCCTGGAGCGACTGCTGGCCCGCTTCGGCCATCGCGGCGTGGTGATCGGAGGAGTAGCCGCCGCCCTCCTGGGCCGGCCGCGGTTGACCGCCGACGTGGATGCCCTGCTCCTCCTGGACATGGCCGAATTGCCTCGCCTCCTGACCGCAGCGGCGGAAGAAGGCCTGCAGCCCCGTATCGCCGACGCCGAAGCCTTTGCCCGTCGCAACCGAGTCCTGCTCCTACGCCACCAGGAAAGTGCCATCTCGGTGGATATTTCCTTGGGTGCCCTTCCCCTGGAAGAGGAGATTGTGGCCCGCAGTCAGGTCCATCGGATCGGCCCGCTGACCGTTCGTTTGCCCACGCCTGAGGACCTGATCATCCTGAAAGCCGTAGCACATCGGCCTCAGGACCTGCTGGATATCCAGGCTCTCATCGAAGCCCATCCCGACCTGGATCGCCAGCGCATCCGCCGCTGGATCCAGGAATTCGCCCAGGCGCTGGAAATGCCGGGGTTGTGGACGGACATTGCCCCCTGGCTCGAGGTGGACTGACGCTCTACAGCCCCTCCAGGAGTTCCACCAGTTGCCGGGCCTGGGACCGGCGGGAATAGTGCTCTTCCACAAAGTGCCGGCCGCGCCAGCCCATTTCCCGGCAGGCCTCCCGGTCGCGCGAGAGGGCCCGGAGCGCCCGGGCCATCTCCGCGGCCTCCTCCGGCGGCACGTACACGCCGGCCCGGGCCTGTTCCAGCACCTCCCGGGCCTCCCCGGCGATCGTCAGCACCACCGGGCAGGCGCAGGCCCAGGCGTCGAACATCTTGGAGGGCAGGGCGCTTTGGAAGAGTTCGACCCGCCGCAGCGGCACCAACGCCACATCCGCCGCCGAGAAAAAGGCCGGCATCTCCTCCCTGGGCCGGCCCTCCAGCATGGTCACGTTCCTGAGCCCCATCTCCTCCTTCTTCCGCACCAGGTCGGCCTTGCAGGGCCCCTCCCCCACGAAGAGGAAATGGATGTGCGGGGCATCCGCAAGCAACCGGGCCGCCTCCAGCACCGTCTCCAGCCCCTGGGCCACGCCGTGGATGCCGGCGTAGAGCACCAGGAAGCGGCCCTGGAGGCCCAGTTCCTCCCGCAGGCGGTGGCCGGCCGTCGGCTCGGGGCGGAAGAGGTCGGTGTTGGCCCCGTTGGGGATGAGGGCGATTTTCTCCGCCGGGAAGCCGCGTTCCAGAAGCCGCCGGCGGATGCCCTCGGTGACCACGACGATGCGCCGGGCATGCCGGTAGCAGCGCTCCTCCAGGGCGGTGGCCCAGCGGATCAAGCGCGGGTTGCGGAGTTCCCCCAGCGCCACCGCCGACTCCGGCCAGAGGTCGCGCACCTCAAAGACTATGGGGATGCGCCGCAGGTAAGAAAGCGTGAGCGCCGCCCCGCCCACAAAGAGCGGCGGCGAGGTGGCGTAGAGGAGGTCGTAGCGCCCGCGGGCCAGGAGCAGGCCGGCCAGGGCGGCGTTGAGCATATAGGTGAGGTAAAAGGCCAGGCGGGTGCGCATCGTTTTGACCGGGGAGGTCCAGACCCAGACCCGGATGACGTCCACTCCGTCCAGTTCCTCCCGTACCCAGAAGCGCCGGCGGTACTCCGGGCGGACGATGCCCTCGGGGTGGTTGGGCACCTCGGTGAGCATCGTGACCCGGTGGCCGGCGGCAAGCAACCCCTGGGCCATCTCATAGGCGCGGGTCTGGGTGGCGCCGACTTCAGGGGGAAAGTACTGGCTGAGGTAGAGGAGGCGCATAGGACTTTCCGGGCAGCGGGATCAGTTGTGAAGCCACCTGCACGACCTTGCGGGCATCGGCGAGGGCCCGTTCGGCGTCCTGTCGGGTATACTGCTCGGTCGGAATCAGGTCAACTTCTCCGTAGAAAGCGAACTCGCGTTCCCGGCGCAGCCACCGAGAGATCTCGGCCAGCGTCTCTAACTCCAGAACCACATCGGCCGGGAAACGGGAACGATGCTCCAGCAGGAAGGGGCCCACATCGTGCCACTTGGAAGGCTCGACTCCGACCTGCCGAAGCATCCCTTTGAGGGCCAGTTCGACGATTTCCTGCGCCTCGCGCACGACGTCGGAATAGCCGCCGGCTTCCAGAAGGGCGGAGAGCAACCGGAGGAGCAGACGGGCCTTGATCAGGTAACTCTGGGCCAGCGTGGTGTTTTTCACAACTCAAACACCTCGCCCGGACGATAATCGGGTTTGAGGTCCCAGTACCACTGCTCGCCTCGCCAGATTCGCCGGGCCCCCAATTCGGCTAACCGTTCCCGCAACCGCTGTAGACGGCCAGCCAGGACACCCCCCGGATCGTAGAGAATCACCGCATCCTCCACCATATCCAGCAGCAACGGACTGCCGGCTTCCAGTTCTTCGGGGGTCTTGAAAACGGGCGACAGCCGCGTGTGGATCCCTCCGGCGGCCAGTTGCGCCAGAAGCGGCCCCAGGGCCGGTTCCACTTGGGCACAGAACTCTTCCACCCGGGGAATCCGCCCCGAGGGCAGGTCCCGACAAACGAGCAGCAGGTCCACATCGGACTCCGGGCCGGCCGTCCCCCGTCCCAGGGAGCCGAAGACGGCCAGGGCCACCAGGCGAGGCCCGTAGTACCGCCGGCACGTCCGAAGAAGGGCCTCCAGGAGAGGGCGAAAGGGGGACGGGAAAGGATAGGTCTCCCCCGCACGGCCGGCAGCCGACCTTTCTCCTCGTTCCATCGCCTCCTCCTGAGCCGGGTCACCCCGAGCCTGGGGCCTCGAGGGAGGTCCCCTCGGCAAACGGGCTTTCGGCCAGTTCCACCACATCCACCGGCCGGTCCAGTTCCTCGGAGAAACAAGCCATGGCCCGGAAGAGGGACTCGCCGGCGATCTGCTCCATGGCCAGGTCCACATCCGAATCGGGACGAAAATGGCCCGGCCGGGCCACCGAGCCAAACAGGTAGGCCTGGCGGATGCCCAGGGCCGGCCCCCAGCGGTCCAGCAGTTCCAGCATGCGCGCCACCACCTGCCGGCGCTCTTCCTCCCAGGCCCGCCGCTGCTCCTCCAGGGTCGTATCCAGGAGGCTGGTATCGAAACGTTCCTTGCCCATCGGGTTCCTCGCTGCTCTATTGTAACATACTTCCCAAGCGGGTTCAAATGCCCCAACCTGACATCCTTTCATCACTCGTTCTGGAACGAATGGCAGCCTGAACCGCCCGCTTGGACGGCGGGAAAAGGCTGTCCCGGAGCAGCCTTTCCGCCCGGTGTGGCCGGCCCAGGGCCGCCGTAAAGGCATGGTATGTTGTTGCCCATACGGGCCGCGGCGGAAACCTCATGCGTCCACCTGTGTTTGTACACCCTTTGTCGGATGAAGAGTTGACGGCTCTGGAGACACGCTATCGCCAAACCGACGATGCCGAAGAGCGAACCCGCTGCCAGATCATCCTGTTGTCCAACCGGGGGATGAAAGTGCAAGACATTGCTCCCCTTGTGCTCAAGAGCGCCGATACTGTCCGCCGCACCATTCGCCGCTATGAGGCGCAAGGGTTGGACGGCTTGCGCGATCGACGCCATGACCATCCCGGTCCACCCCCTAAGGTAACACCGGCCTGGGAAGCGGAACTTCTCCAGGTTGTCGAGCAAGACCCCCGCAAGTTAGGCGTCAACCGGGCCGGCTGGACGGCCTCTCTGCTGGCGAATTATCTGGCCCAGAAGACCGGCATCCAGGTGGGAGAAGAAAGGGTGCGTCACTATTTACATGCCCATCACTACGCCTACCTTCGCCCCACTTGGACCGTCGCTCACCTCGCTCGGGAAGACCCCGAATACGAGAAAAAAGGGGGCCATTGAAACCCTGTTGAGGGGGCCGCCGGAGGACGCCGACCTTTATGTACAAGATGAGGTCCAGATGGCTTTGCATCCCACTTTGATCCGCTTATGGATGAAGCGCGGTCGAGGCTGCCAGCGCAAAATCGCCGCCCCAGGTACCAACCGGAAGCGCCATGTGTTTGGGGCCACGGACTGGAGAGACGGGCAGATAGTTAGATGCTACTCCGATCATCGGGATAGCGCGACTTTCTGTACCTTGGCCGAGGATGGCGTGGCTCGCTCTAGAAGCCGAGGACGGCGGGCCATTCTGATCGTGGATTTCGACAGGCTCAATCCAAGGGTTTCGACAGGGTTTCGATACGGCCTTCGGCCTACTCAACCCAGCGGCTCAACCCAAGGGTTTCGACAGGCTCAGCCTAAAAGTCGGCCAGGGCGCTCTTTTCGTACTCCCCGTGGACGAAAGGCCACCAGATCGTAGAACAAGAAGCGCACGTCCAGGTCGAAGCGCAGCAGGGCCTGCTGGACCACCTCCTGCCAGATGGCCTCGGCGTGGGCGGACAGGACCTCCAAAGTGCGCCCCAGGCGGTCGTCGTTGCAGCGGGCGGCCGGTACGCCCAGGACGGCGGTCAACGTCGTCTGGGCCAGCCGGTCGGCGATCCGGTAGAGGGGGCGCGGAGCCGTCAGGCGGTTGAGGACGAGCACCAACGCCACCGTGCCGTGATCTACATCGGCCCGCCCGCTGGGACAGTGGCAGTTGATGATCTCGCGCACCCGGAGGATGTCGAGAAAAGCGTACAACACCGGCAGGGCCCCCAGGTGCCGGCGCAGTTGGGCCCGGGTGAGCCGGTCGAATCGGGCGGCCAGGGGCACGGCTCCGACCAGGGCCAGCCGGGCCAGGCGGGCTGTCCACACCGCCCGGTGGTAGGCCGCGCGGGCTTGGCGGAAGCGCTGTTTCCAGACCTGATAGCGCAGCCGGGCCCATTTGCGCCAGCGGAGACGCGGCCGCCAGGGGAACGGCGAACCTGGTCGGGGTGGGCAAGCCACTACGCCGGCCAGCCATTCCCGCGCCGGCGTCGCCAGAACCAGGGCCGGAGTGCCAGGGCTACGGTCAGTCTGCCCAGGAAGACCCAGGCCACCGGCCGCAGCCAGCAGCACCAGGAACCAGATGAGCCAGCCAGGCGAGCATGCAGTTGACGGGAGGGCCGGCCCTTGCTATAATCCCGGCAGAACGATCTGACGGAGGACTCGATGCGCAGATGGTCCCGCCGGATGACGGTTGGCCTCTTCTTCCTGCTCCTGGCCTGTACGATGGGTTCCGGCAGCGTCCCCTTCTACGAACTGGTGGCCGATCCGACCCGCTACAGCGGCCAGGAGGTCACCGTCCTCGGCTTCTACTACCAGAAGGAGGGGGAACAACTCCTGGTTATCGGCATCCGCACCGACGACGGCTTCCAGAACCCGGCCCCGCTGGGCCAGGCCATCTGGGTCGAGGGCATGCCCCCGGAGGTTCTGGAGCGCCTCAACATGGCTTCGGGGGCCGTCTACGGCATGGTCGAGGTCACCGGGCAGTTCGAGGCCGGCGCCTTTGGGCCGGAGGGCCAGTACCCGGCCCGCCTGCTCATCCGCGATCCCCGGCGTGTCGTGGCGCTGGAGGCGGCCCAGATGCGGGAGGACTGGGTGCCGGCCGACCTCTCCATCCCCGACACCCTGCGCCTGGCCGACCTGCTCCAGAATCCCGAGGCCTATCGGGGACAGGTCGTCTCCGTAGCGGCCTTTTATTACGCCACCCCCAAGCCTTCGCCCGAGGAAATCCGGCAGAAAGGGTACACCTCGGTCCTGGCCGAGGGCATCCGCAGTCTGGACGGCATCCACAACGCCGTGCCCATCGGCAAGCAGATCTGGGTCGAGGGGATGCCGCCGGACGTGCCGCCCCGCCTCCACCAAGCCGAAAGCGGCATCGTCCACGGCCTGGTGCGGGCAACCGGCATCTTTCAGATCGGCAAGTATGGGCCCAACGGGGCGTATCCTTACCGGCTGAACGTGCGTCAGGCCGAGCCCCTGGGTGCCGTTCCCCGTTGACCGCGCGTTTGGGGACGGAAGGGCTTCTAGCCGTTGGGCGGCGAGCGGGAGGAGGCCTTGGCCCTTCCCTATGTTATCGAACCGATGACGGCGGACGACCTGGATGAGGTGATGGCCATCGAACGGGCCAGTTTCCCGATGCCTTGGTCCAAACGGGCCTTTCTTTCGGAACTGGCCCTGCCCTACAGCGTCTTCCGCGTGGCCCGGCTGCGGCGCGAGGCGTGGGCGGGAGGCGCGGTCTCCCCGCCGCCCCGGCGCTGGTGGTCGGGGCGCCGGCCGGCGCGTCCTCCGGTGGTCGGCTATACCGGTTTTCAGGTTATCCTGGACGAAGGGCACATTATGACGATTGCCGTGCATCCGGAGCATCGCCGGCGCGGGCTGGGGACGCTGCTCCTGCTGGACCTCTTTGAGCAGGCCGGGGCACGGGGCGTGCAGCGCCTGACGCTGGAGGTACGCGTCTCCAACGTGGCGGCGCAGCGCCTCTATCAGGCCTTTGGCTTTCATCTGGAGGGCCGCCGCCTGCGCTATTACGGCGATGGGGAGGATGCCCTGATCCTCTGGTCCGAACCGCTGGATAGCGGCGAGACCCAAGCCCGGCTGGAGACGTTGCGCGGCCGGCTCCTGGCCCGTTGGGAGGCGCAAGGTGTCCCTGATTCTGGCGCTGGAGACCTCGTGTGATGAGACGGCGGCGGCCCTGGTGCAGGACGGCCGGCGGATTCTCTCCAACGTTGTGGCCTCACAGGTAGACCTGCACCGGGCGACCGGCGGCATCGTGCCCGAGGTGGCCTCCCGTGAGCATGTCCTGAAGGTCCTCCCCGTCCTGGAGGAGGCGCTTGCGCCCCTGGAGGAGCCGGCCCGGGAGGTGGACGCCGTGGCCGTCACCCATGGGCCGGGGCTGGCCGGCTCCCTCCTGGTGGGGGTGAATGTGGCCAAGGCGCTGGCCTTTGCCTGGAGGAAACCGCTCCTGGCGGTGCACCACCTGGAGGCCCATATTTACGCCAACTGGCTGCTGTGGGGAGAGGAGGAGACGGAGCCGCCCCGGTTTCCCTGCCTCTGCCTGGTCATTTCGGGCGGGCATACCTCCCTCATCCTGATGGAGGACCACGGGCGTTACCGTTCGCTGGGGCAGACGCTGGACGATGCGGCCGGGGAGGCGCTGGACAAGGCGGCCCGCATCCTGGGGTTGGGCTATCCCGGCGGGCCGCTCATCGAGCAGGCCGCCCGGCAGGGTCAGGCCGGCCGCTACCGTCTGCCGCGCTCCTGGCTGAAGGGGACGCACGATTTCTCCTTCAGCGGGCTGAAGACGGCGCTCTACCGGCTGGCCCAGGAGGAGCGCCGCCGCCAGGCCGGCCTGCGCTACGGCCGGGAAGAGGGGCGTCCGGGGGAGGTGCCCCGGTTGAGCCGGGCCGGCGAATTTCCTCCCCTGCCGCCCCAGGTGACCGCGGACCTGGCGGCGGCTTTCCAGGAGGCGGTGTTCGAGATCCTGGTGCGCAAGACGGTCGAGGCGGCCGGCATCTACGGCGTGCAGGAAGTGCTCCTGGCCGGGGGGGTGGCGGCGAACGCCCGGCTGCGGGAGGAGATGCAACTGCACCTGAGCGTCCCGATGCGGGTGCCGCCGCCGTTCCTGTGCACCGACAACGCGGCCATGGTCGGCGCGGCCGGCCACTACCACCTCCTCCGGGGGAAGACGGCACCCTGGGACCTGGATGTCTATCCGAACCTGCCGTTGATTGTGGACGGCTGAGCGTCCCCAAGGAGGAATGCCGTGGCCTACAGGATCATCGTTCGGGTCCGGGAGGTCAACGGGCGCTGCGCCTTTGGCCATCAGGTCGGGGATGAGATCGTCTTCGACGGCGAGACCGTCCAGGGGAGGGTTTGCCTTTCGGCTCTCTACAGTTTTCTGCCCAAGGTCTTTGCCATGGCCTATGGGGCGCATTTCCCCTGGCTGAGGGACCCCAACGTGGCCACCCACGCCTGCCCGGATGCCTACAACCCGGTGGTCTTTGAGGTGGTGCGGCGGGTTGAGGCGTCGGAGTCGGCCTAGGGGCGGGCAGGCGAAGCCGCAGGACCGGCCCGGGCCGAGAGAGGTCGAAGCGATGGCCTTGCTGAGCCGGCCGCCGCAGGTCGAATACCTGATCGTGGGGCTGGGCAATCCCGGAGAGGCATATGCCCACACCCGCCACAACGCCGGCTTTCGCTGCCTGGAGGTTCTGGCGGCCCGGCATGGCCTGGCCTTTCGGGAGAAGAAGGGGTATGCTCGCATCGCCCGGGGGGAGATCGCCGGCCGGTCCGTCGTCCTGGCCCGCCCCTACACCTGGATGAACCGCAGCGGCCGCTCGGTCGCCGCCCTGTGCCGCTGGCTCCGGTTGCCGCCGGGGCGCCTCCTGGTCGTCTACGATGACCTGGACCTTCCGGCGGGGACGATTCGGCTGCGCGCCCGGGGCGGCGCGGCCGGCCACAAAGGGATGCTTTCGATCATCGCCGCCCTGGGCACGGAGGACTTTCCCCGGCTGCGGCTGGGCATCGGCCGGCCGGCCGACCCGGAGATGGACCCGGTGGATTACGTCCTCCAGCCCCTCACGCCCCAGGAGGAGGAGGCCTGGCGGCCCACCCTGGAGCGCGCCGCCGATGCCGTGGAGTGCTTCCTGCGGGAAGGGCTAGAGAAGGCGATGGAGCAGTTCAACAGGATATCCGCTCCCTACGCCTAGCCGTTGCGGCGGCATGAAGAAGCGAAGCGTGGTCCACCCTCTCCGGTTGCTCGAGACGCCGTCCTTGGCCGGCTCAACCGGAGAGCGGCGCACGGGTGTCAGACGGTTGATCCGACGATCAATCCCGTCCCAGGCCCTCGATCATACGGCGCAAAGCCCCCATCAGGTCGCTGGAGGAATCCAGGTCCTGATGAGTTTTGCTGCCGTTGGCGATCTCTTGGAGCGAGGGGCCGTAGCGTTCCACCGTCATCGTAATGACCCGCATGCAGTGCTCAAACTGTTCGTAGGTCAGGTTGATGTTGTCTGTAGGGACGACAACGGTGAAACGCACTTCCCCGTCCCGGGGATCATATCCAAACTTTCCCACCAGGATCTGGTAGTTGATATTTCCGAGCGCTACGAGCAACTCCCGCAGGCAATCGGAAGGTGTCGTGTCCAGCGGTGCAGAAAGTACCTTGGGAACATGGAAGACCAATACGTTTTTCTCGACGATGGGGTCGATGACCATCATGTGTTGGGAATCGCCAAGGCCTTTCCACCCCGTGAGCACGACTCCTTCTTTCTCATCGGGTTCCTCTCGGCTTTCGAAACGCTGCCATCCGTATCGCCTCAGGTATTGCTCGATCATCTTGACGGTCGCGCCTTTCGCCATTTCTGTCCTCCTCTGAAGTCATGCGGAGATCGGGTGGTGGTCAACTTTTCCTGTCATAGGACCTCGCTTTCTCGTCTGTGGAACGAACGCAGCAGATGACTGGGCGGATTGTCCTTTTGGTCACAGATAGCGGCGACCGCAAGGGGGCTCGCAATGGGCCGGTGAAAAGGATAACCAACCAACTTGACCTGCCGAACCGGCGCAGGGGGTGCTCACACGGCTCCCGACTCGCTTGGTGACGGATCGCGTACCCTGGCTATTCTAGCACACTTATCGCCGGACGGCAAATCGTCGTATAATCCGGGTGTGTCCCAAGTTTGTCGGGAAGCGGCCTTTTCCCTCACCCCACTCCCCCTAGCCCCCTCTCCCCTCTCCCATTGGGAGAGGGGAGAGGGGGTTTGGGGGTGAGAGGTGAGGGTCAGCCGGACCGCCCCCTACGATTCGACACCTTTGGGACACACCCTATAATCCGGATAGATGACGCCCTCTTGTTTCGTCCTCCCAGGGGGGAACCCGCGGAAACCGGCCCGGCCTACCGGATGACCAACGGCACCCAAAGGTCCGGCAGGGCCATGGCCGCCCCATCCTGGGCCCAGAGTTCGCCCCCTTCGACCCAGAAGCCGCCCGTGCCGGGGGCGAGGGCCTGCCAGCGCAGCCGGACGACCCCGCGCACCGCTTCCCCATCCCCGCTCCAGGCCTCCAGGTCGGCCCAGCCGCGCTCGTTATCCACGGAGGCGTTCCAGCGGCGAACCGGCCGGCCGGGAAGCATCTGCACCTCCGCCAGGTAGAGGAAGGTCGGGTCGAAGCGCAGTTGGAGGTGTACCTCCGCGAGGGAAATGGAGGGGGAAAGTTCTACGGTCAGGGTAAAGGTCTGGCCGGGGGAAAGCAACCCGGCCGGGGCCCGGGCCTGGAGGGTGGGGGTCAGGGGCAGCGGGCCGACCTCGATGCTCCAATGGGCGGGGGGACCGAAGGGGCCGGCCGGCCCCTCCATCTGCCAGGTGAAGGTGTAGATGCCGGCCTGCGAAGGCGTCTCCAGGACGATGGTGAAGAGCCCCACTTCGTCGGGGCGCACCGGGCGGGCCGGATAGATTTCTTGGCCGGCCGGGAAGAGCGTCCCGCCGAGCGTCAGGTGTTCCCCTCCGGCCTCGGACCAGGTGCGCGTGCCGGTATTGCGAAGCGACAGGGAGAGGCGGTACGTCCGTTTGGGGGCCAGGCGTTCCGGCCAGGAGGGGGGAAGCGGCTGGGCCGCCCACCAGAGGCTCTGGCCCAAGAGCATCTCCCGCAACAGGTTCAGGTAATCGTCCTCCGGGACGGTCTGCCCGCCGATGGTCGGGTAGGCAGCCCGACAGACGTTGGTCCCCTCCCAGAGTTCGTTCCAGGTCTCGATGAGGAGCAGGTCGGTCTGGGGCGGAATCTGGGCCAGGCTCCAGCGCAGGAAGGTGCCGGGGTCGCCCTCCTGCCCGTCCGGGGTGCGGTGGCGCGGCTGTTCCAGTTTGGTCTGGGCCCAGCCGGCCTTGCGGTTGTCAAAGCCCGGGCCGACCGAGGACACGATATAGGTACGGCCAGCGGCATGCCATTTGGGTCCTTTCAGGGCGGCTCCCCAGGCGAAGCGCCCGTCGGCTACCTCGTCAATGGGAGGGCGACCGGCCCGGGCGGCGTCGGAAAACCAGGAGTTTTCCAGCACGATCCAGGGGGTGATCGGCCGGCCGTTCCGGTCGTGGAAATCGCGCTCAAAGGCGGCCTTGATGCCGGCCCAGAGGGGGCCGGCGCGTTCCAGGTGGGAGATGCGTCCGGTGGAGTAGACGACGATGAGCGGCCGGCCGCCCTCTTCCACCGGCCGGCCGTCATGGGTGGCCCACATCTCCGGGGGAATCGTCTGGAAAAAGGGCTTGATCTTGCGGTCGTAGAAAAGAAAGCCGCTCACCGGGTCGTCCAGGTTCAGCGAGGCCTCTCCTTCCAGATAAACGCTGCCGTCGAAGAGGCCGTTGTCCAGGTAGTCGTTGTATTCGCCCACCTCGGAAGAGGTATCGTCGAAGAGGCCGATGCGCAGCGGCGAACCCAGCAGGCGGTTGGCCTCGACCAATCCCTGAAGCACCCCGGTGCGAAACCAGGGGGCAGGATGGTCTCCCCAACTCACCGGCAGCACGATGCCGATGCCGGCCAGTTGCATATCGCGCAGTTCCTGGAGGTACCAGTCGCGGTTGAGGGAGGAATAATAGAGGCCGTCGCCGGGACGGCGGTCTCCCTCCAGCGGTTCGCTCCAGCCCGGCGGCACCGCATAGGCCTGGGCGGGATCGCAGTTGTGGGCCGGGCAGTCGTACCAGTAGAAGAAGAAGGTGGCCACCTGCATGTTCGGGCGGAGGGGAGAGGCCGGCGTGGGGGTGGGGAGCGGGGTCGGCCATGGCGGCGTAGGCGGCCGG